>NZ_VFTW01000007.1:0-195000 GCF_006440815.1 Mesorhizobium sp. B2-8-3 | reverse complement strand
GTGCGCGGCAACCTGCCCAATGTCTATGACGGCATCTACCGCGCCGCCTATTCCTACGGCATGTCGAAAGCGATGACGCAGAAGCTGATCAAGCTTCTCGCCTCCGACGTCGATTTCCAGTCGCGGATTTCACCGGCCGACCGCCTCGAAGTCCTGTTCTCGCAGCCTGATGGCGACGACCAGACCTCCGACGATTCCGAGCTTCTTTATGTATCGGCGACCTTCGGCGGCCAGACGCGCAATTTTTACCGCTTTCAGATGCAGGACGGCGGCACCGACTATTTCGACGAAAATGGTTCGAGCGCCGAGCAGTTCCTGCTGCGCAATCCACTGCCCGCCGGCAAATTCCGTTCCGGCTTCGGCGCGCGCCGGCACCCGATTCTGGGCTATGTGCGCATGCATACCGGCGTCGACTGGGCGGCGCCGATCGGCACGCCGATCATCGCCGCCGGCAACGGCGTCGTCGAGAAGGTCGGCTGGGCCGGCGGCTACGGCAAGCAGATCATCATCCGCCACGCCAATGGCTACGAGACCTCCTACAATCACCAGAGCGCTTTCGCCAACGGCATCGAGCCCGGCGTGCGCGTCCGCCAGGGCCAGACGATCGGCTATCTCGGCCAGACCGGTCTCGCCACCGGCCCGCATCTTCACTACGAGCTGATCGTCAACGGCACCAAGGTCGACCCGATGCGTGTGCGCCTGCCGGTCGGCAAGGTGCTGAAAGGCGACGATCTCGTGGCCTTCAAGCGCGAGCGTGAGCGCATCGACGATCTTCTGAAGCAGGAAGACGGCAACTCGCTGAAGGTCGCCAGCGCCAAGGCTGATTCGCAGCTTCCGAACTAGGGCGTGGACTCATAAGCGCGTAGCCAAATGGCGCGTAGCCAAATCCGAATGGCTGCGAGGCTTGATGAACGCAAGGTAATTGGCCGCGAGTTTGTCATATCGCGTGGCGACCCGCCGACATTGCTTGATCCGGTTGAAGAACCGCTCGACCAGATTGCGTGCCCGGTAAAGATAGGGGCTAAAGCAGATGGGGTTCTTTGCGGTTGCGTTTTGGTGGAATGTTGGCCGTGCCCCGCGCTCCCCGGCAAATTCTCTGATCTGCATCGTCTCCACAATCAGCGAGCAACAGAGCCCCTGATTTCAGATCAGATAGCAGTTCGGTGACGAGCCGGTTATCATGAGCCTCACCGGTCGTCAGTTCGAGGCGAACGGGCAATCCGCTAGTATCGACGCACTTAGCCCTTTGTGGCGGGTACAGGCGGCACCGGCAGAATGATTTCGGAGGCGACCTTCCAGTCCTTCCCGACGCGAAGCCAATTGATGATCATTAGAAACGGTCTGGCTGTTCCGTCCTGCCCCGCATAAGAGACCGCGATGTTCATCGGCACGTACGACTCGGCAACGTCGCGCGTCAGGCCGACAACCTTGAACTTCGAATAGTCTGGCTCGAGCACGACCGGACCGGAGCTACCGATATCATGCAGCTTTTGATCAACCGCCTCGTTGCCCCAAAAGCCGGCCCAGTTTCCCTCGGACTGGATCGCGCTCTTAGCCACCAATAAAGTCGAGGGCGATTGCCAAAACATCCCATGCAGAGCCTTGAAATCGTGGTTGTTGGCCAGTTCCATCAGCCTGCCGAACCTCGATTTTATCGCACTAAGGGTCGCAGCATCCAACGGCTCTTTCCTGACGGCGGGAGCTGCTGCGACGGCTCCGATAGAAAAAGCTGAGGCAGCGAGGGCGACAAGAAGTGTCTTGTACATGCGGGAATTTCCCTTCCAACGTCTGGCTCGCGTCATGATAACGCCCTTCGCGTTCCGCGATTGATATGACTTACCCGCTTCGATCGACCGAAGACGTCCTCAGGACGATTTAGCTCGCGCATTCGCGCAGCAAGGCTATGATTTTCGTATCGAGAGCTCGAGCGACGGTAAGAGCTTCCGAACTGCCATAATGCAGCAGATAACCCTCCATTTTGTCATAAGAGACGTGCACCCCGTCGGTACGCTCATCAATAAGCACTGTGACTGGAGCGTAGGATCCAGCCTCGGGCACGTGCTTGACCATTTCTTTCATGATGAGTGGATTGCCGACCACAAACCGCATGATGTTAGGCGTCTTGGATCCGGTTTCGCGACGCAGAATATCGCCCAGGTCGAATTGCACGAAGAGCATAAGGTCCGTTCGGCCGAGGCTGCGTTGTACAACGCGCTCCAAATCCGGGAAGGAATTGGTCGCTCTCGTCTCTTTGAAAAATTCGACTATGTCAGGCTGTCCGACCGCGGACTTGAAGGCGGCCACAACAACGTCGAATGGTTTTGAGCTCGTGAGGCTGAAACGTTCCACCTCGACTTTGGCGATTGTCATTTTATCCTCTGTAACAACTCTCATTGATAAGGCTGCGTCCGATGGCGTCGGAACGCGCCTGGATCATGCAGTCGCGGGCTGCGCTTCTAGGAAGGTCCGGACGTGGCTGACGAACATCCCGTGGTGCTGAAACAGGGAGCCGTGCCCTGAATCGGGATAGAGGATTAGCTGAGCGTTGCTGAGTTGCTTGAACATTGCGTAGGCGTTGCTCGCGGGCAGCATGGTGTCGCGGCTGCCGCTGACCACAAGAGTGGGCTGGCGGATGGCGCGCAGAACGGCGTGCCCGGGATCAGGCGTGGCGCACCAGGTGATCAGAGCCTTGGCCTGCGGATCGGTGACCGCGCTGCCGTTATCGGTGTCCCGATCGTCCTGACGCACCTTCGTCCTCTTCAGAAAAGCCAAGCCGGAGGACTGGCTGGCGGGTGAGTTCGTGAAGAACAGCGGCATACGGGGGTCCGGCGCATCGGTTTGGGAAAACGCGTCCTGCAGAACCGCTAACAGGTGTTCCTCTCCGCCTTTCGGCGCAGTACCGACGAGTATGAGCTTGCGGACCAGTTGTCCGTGCTCGGCGGCGATCTGCTGAGCGACGCAGCCGCCGAGAGAAAAGCCGAGCAGGTCCACTTCGAAGAGACCGAGCAAGTCGACGAAATCGACAGCGTCTCGCGCCATCGCCGCGACGTTGTCGGGCGTTTGACCGGTCGAGCGGCCGACCCCTGCATTGTCAAACGCGATCACGGGGCGATCAGCGGCCAGAGCGTTGACGACGGCGGGATCCCACGCATCGATGTTGCCCGAGAAGTGCTGCAGAAGAATCAGCGGAGTTCCGGTCGCGGGGCCGAGACGGCGATAAGCGAAGCGAATTCCGTTGCCTTCGATGTAACGGGTCGGCGCCGTTTCGAGTGTGGCGGCGTCCTGGCCTGTGATGTCGAGTTGAGTCATGTCATCCTCCGGATGCTTGGCATAAAATGATCGAGTGAGGGATCGTCGTAGCGCCGCGACCGAGGCCTTCTCCAGGATGTCGCCGGCGCTTCGCCGCGTTTGCGCCATCGCGGTCCGAGGCGTTCCAGATTCCTCTGAGCGAGCGTGCACGCTCCCGGCGCGGAAGCGCCGGGAGCGGTATCGTCACTTCGCGAGCGTTGCCTTTGCGATGACCTCGGCGACTTCCTTCGCATGGACGACGAGCGAGGCATGGCTGCCGGCGACTTCCGTCGTCTGAGCCTTCATCCTGGCTGCGAACGACTTCTGGGCATCGGGCGCGATGACCTTGTCCTTCGTGGTGATGACATCGAACGTCGGCTTGTCACGCCAGGCTGCAATGGTCACGGGAGCCTCGAACGCAGCCAGACTCAATGGTATCTGCGCGTTGGCCAGGTGCTCAGCGATCTCGGGCGGAAGGTCAGCCGCGACCGCCGATGGAAACACCTTCGGGTCAATGTACAAATTGCCCTTCGCGTCGGGATGGATCGCGTTGCCGCCTTCAGTCGGCGGGCCGGCTTTTGACAGCGATGCCAGGGATTCGCCGACATCGGGCGCGAAGGCGGAGACGTAGACCAGCGCCGAAATCTTGGGATCGTCGCCGGCTTGCGTGATCACCACGCCGCCCCAGGAGTGGCCGACCAGAACGGTCTTGCCGGCCTGCTTCGCGAGCGCCTGTTTGGTGGCATCGACGTCGGCGTTGAGCGAGGTGAGCGGATTTTCGACAAGCGTGACGTTGTAGCCTTTTTTCGTGAGGATATCGGCGACGGGCTGCCAGCTCGTCTGGTCAACGAAAGCGCCGTGCACGAGCACGATGTTGTGGGCTGCTCCCTTGGGCAGTTCGGCAGAATTGGCTGAACCGACCAATGTCGATCCGGCCAGGAGTGCGGCGGCTGAGAAGAGAATATTTCGCATTGAATGGTCCTTTGCGTATCGGACGGAATGAGGTCCGTAGGGGAATGGGCAGGCGTTTCCACAAGGTCGCGGTTCTTCCATCTGCCGTTGGCGAGATGGTTGCCGCACGTGACGTCGGCCCGCCGCGGCATGAAGTAGTCCGCCGGCATTCCGGACGGTAGGGATTAATCGTCCGCATGTTGTGTCCGATCGTCCACCGGTCTAATCTGGGCGGCATGGATATCCTCGCCCAGGTGCTCGATCGTGTTCGTCTCGGCGGGACGCTGCTGTATCACTTCGAGCTGGGCCATCCCTGGAATCTGGAGCTGCCGGCGCGCCCTTACGCGTTGTTTCACTATCTCAGCCGGGGCTCGGCGACGCTTGCGCTCGAACAGGGAGAGGAAATCCAGATGACCGAGGGCGATTTCGTCGTCATCACACGCGGCGAGCCCCATGTGTTCTATTCGGATCGCCGGGCCGAGCCTTTGCGGATCGTGGATATCGATCGAGCGTCGTCGCGGTTTGGCGTCATTCGTCACGGCAGCCGCGCAAAGCCGCTCTCGACCATGATCTGCGGCAATTTCACGGTGTCCCGGCCGATGTTCGGCAGCGTGCTGGAGCTGCTTCCGCCCGTGCTCCTGCTGAAGCCGACGGCGGACGGTGGCTGGCTCGAAGCCATCCTGCGCCGCATGGTCAGCGAGTCCGCGCTCGAGCGTCCTGGCCAACGCGTCGCGCTTTCACGACTGACGGAAGTGCTCTTTGTCGAGGCGCTCCGAAGCTGGATCGCATCCCTCGGTCCCGGACAAGGCGGCTGGCTCGGGGCTATATCTGATCGGCATATCGGACCGGCGCTCAAGCTGATTCACGAAAGCCCGGAGCGGCCCTGGACCCTGAGCGACCTGGGCCGTCGCGTCGGGCTCGGCCGCTCGGCATTTGCGGCGCGTTTTACGAAGCTCGTCGGCCAGTCCATGCAACGTTATGTGATCGAACGCCGGATGGCGGAGGCGGCGTTCCTACTAGAAACCAGCGATGAGTCCATCGCACGGATTGCGAACCGGGTCGGCTACGAGACAGCGGCGGCGTTTTCGAAGCTGTTTCATCGATATAACGAACAGTCTCCAGGCCGTTACCGGGCCGCTCGACGCGCCCACGGAGGCCGCGCGCGGTCGGACGAAGTACAAGTATCCGATTGACCTCGAACAAGCGCCTTCGCCATGTCTGCAACTTGCCGATATTGTTGCAAAAGTCGAAAATTGAACGACCCTGAAAATCTCGCGAAAGTCGATTGTTGGACCTGCCCGCTGCTGCATCGCTTTTCAAGGCTACGACGAAGATCCGTGAGCGATTTTAGGTGAAACGATACGGTCCCCCATATCGTCGCGCCCAAAAGGCATCAGCGGCTCTGGGATTTTTCCTTCGCCACCAAAAAGACTTTTGCAACAATATCTGCCCTTAGCGGCTCTTCGTCTCAGATGCTGTGATGACAGTCGGATAGCGGATATGGGTCAAGCCGCGCTCGCGAGCCTCGATTTTATGGGTACACACCCTAATCCGCTGCCTGCTGGGGCCAGGGCGACGCCTGCCCGGATGCGGTGAACCAGGCGATGACCGACGACAAAAGGCAAAGCAGCGCGGTGACTGCGGCGACCACAGCAAAAGCCCAATCGCTTGCCGCAATCCTCGCCGCATCGACATTGGCAGCGAGCCCGGACGCCGGCGGTTCGCCAAAGCCGGGAATTCCGGAGACGCCGCCGGTCATCCGCGCATAGACGATTGCAGCCAGCGATCCCATCGCCGCCACGGCGATCAGGCCGCCAACGCGAGAGACGGCATTGTTGATGCCGGACGCCGCACCCGTGTCCTTGTCCTCGACCGATGTCATGACTGCCGTCGACAGCGGCGACACGACCAGCGCCATGCCGAGCCCCATCAGCCCCATCAGCGGAAAGATGCCGGTCCAGAAATTGTGGATCCCGGCATAGGTGAGCAGCGCGAGGCCGCCAAAGCCGATGGCCACGACAAGGCTGCCGCCGGCGATCGGCAGGCGCGGCCCGATCCGGTCCGACCATTGCCCGACCGGTCCTGACAGCAACGCGATCAATACCGATAGCGGCAGGAAGATGAAACCGGCCTCGGCCGAACTCAGCCCCCAGCCGGCGATCAGCAGCATCGGCAGGTAGAACAGATTGGCCGACAGCGCGAAATAAAGGAAGAACGTCGCCAGGTTGGCGCCGGCGAAAGCCTTGATGCCAAACAGGCTGAGATCGATCATCGGCTCGCGCTGCCAGCGCTCATAAAGGACGAAGACGACAAGCAGGACCGCCCCGGCGACGATCGCCGGGACCGGTATCAGCCCGCCGCCCTCGGCGTTCATCGCCGTCAGCCCGTAGGCCAGCGCCCCGAAAGCGAGCGTCGCCAGCCCGGCGCCGCCGAGATCGAGGCTGCGCTTTTCGGTCGGCTGGTCGGCCGGGACCTTGGCCAAAAGCAGATAGATCGAAACCAGCCCGAGCGGCAGGTTGATGGCGAAGATCGCACGCCAGATGCCGTTGCCGAAGGTCGACAGCACGAAGCCGCCCAGGACCGGGCCAAGCGCCGTCGTCAGCGCCGAGGCCGCCGCCCAGATGCCGATCGCCCGGCCGCGCTCCTTTTTCGGATAGGATTTGGCGATGATGGCAAGGCTGCCCGGCACCATGATCGCCGCACCGATGCCCTGGATGGCGCGGAAGGCGATCAGCACGGTGGGATTGGGCGCCAGGGCGCAGGCAAGCGACGCGGCGACGAACAGCGCGATCCCGGTCACGAAGGCACGCCGCAGGCCAAACCGGTCGCCGGCAGCACCGCCCGCCAGAATCAGCGCCGAAAGCGTCAGCGCATAGGCGTTGGAGATCCACTGCGCCTGCGCCAGGCTGGCGCCGAGATCGACGCGTAACGCGGGCATTGCAATCGCCAGGACCGAACCGTCGATGAAGCCGAGCGCCGAAGCCAGGATCGCCGCGATCAGCACATATCGGCGCCGAGATTGCGGACAGAACGTGCCGTTCTGAGCGGATCCGGTGAGCGGGATAGCGGCAGCTTCGCCTGGAGATTTCATGACAGCCTGCTTAAACCTCCAATGCTTCCGCAACAACCGGCCAGCACCTTGCAGTGTTTGAACCCAGTTTCGAGCTGGCCGCATGGGCAGGGTGACATCTGCCCGGATGCAAACGGCACATGGCATGTTAACGTTCCGCAGAGAGCCGCCAGGCAAAGGGGACGCCCGCATGAAACGACCGCTTGAACCGTCGGCCGAATCGCGCGGACGCATCGTCGGCATCACCGACGGCGTCTTCGCCATCGCGCTTACGCTCATCGTGCTGGAGATCAGGGTGCCATCGCATGAGGCGGTCCATTCCGAAGGCGAATTGCTTTCGGCAATCCTGGCGCTGGCGCCGCGCTTCCTGACCTACGCGCTGAGCTTTTTGACGCTGACCATCTTCTGGTTCGGCCAGCAGGCGCAGCATGGGCTGATCGCAAAGTCGGACCGGCGGCTGGCGACGCTGAACCTCTGCTTTCTAGCCTTCATCGCGCTATTGCCGTTCTCCACCGACCTTCTGGCCGATTTCCTCGAATTCAGGCTTGCGGTGCTTGTCTACTGGCTGAACCTTTTGATGCTCGGCCTCACCTTGCTTGCCAGCTGGCGTTACGCCGAGAAAAACGGCTTCGTGGCCGAAGGCGTCGATGCGCAAACGACGCGTACTGTCTACCTGCGCATCGTCAAGGCGCAGATCCTATGGGCGATCGGCGCGGCGCTCTGTCTCATCAGCCCGCTGCTCAGCGTCGGCTTCATCCTGGTTGTGCAGCTCGTCTACGCCACCGCGCCACGCAGCTCACTGCTGCGCCACATAGTCGGCTGAAGAGCCGCCGACGAACTCCACCGTGACGCCCGGCGACACCAGTTTGGCAAGCTCTCGCGCATCCCAATTGGTCAGGCGCACGCAGCCATGGCTCTCGGTCTTGCCGATCTTGGAGGGATCGGGCGTGCCGTGGATGCCGTAGGTCGGCTTATCGAGCGCGATCCACACCGAGCCGACCGGACCGTTCGGCCCCGGCGGGATCGTGAGAATCTTGTCGTTCTGGCCCTGCTTGAAATTGATGTTCGGGTTGTAGGTGTAGTTCGGATCGAGCGCGACGCGCGAGACGGCGTGAATGCCGGTCGGCGAAGGCGTGTCGGCCGAGCCGATGGTCGCCGGATAGGCCGCGACCAGCTTGCCGCCCGCATCATAGGCGTAGACTTCCTTCTTGGTCTTGTCGGCGACAATGCGCGCCACCGGCGTCGACACCAGCTTGCCGAAATTGGCGACCTTGATCATCGTGCCGGGGCGATTGAAGTCGACCCCTTTGTTGATCGACTTCAGATAGGTCTCGTCCATGTGGAAGCGCTCGGCCAGCGCCTCGGTGACCGAGGTGTAGCACATGCAGTCGAGCCTGGCCTTCTGGCTGTAGTCCTCGGGGATCGAGGCGAGATAGTGGCCGGCCGCATCCTCCGGCGTGATCGTGTAGGAGGCAAAGGCATCGCCGCCGGACTGGGCAAGCGCCGCCTGGATGCCGACTTCATCGGTCGATTTCAAACTGGTGCCGTTGATCTCGTTGTAGGCGGCCAGCGCCTTGTCGACATTCGAGCCGAAGCGTCCGTCGATCACGCCCGGCGAGGCGCCGCCGCGGTCGAGCAGCACCTGCAGCGCGGCGACGTCCTGGCGCACCCCGAGCGACAGCGATGGATCGACGGTGGCCTTGCCGCCGATGTCCGGCGACGGCTGGGCGTCGGGATTGGTCTGCAGCACTTCGCCCTGGCCCGGCTGCTCCGGGTCGATCGACGCCTCGTTCAGCGGCTGGCGCTTGATGGTGTTGGACTTCGGCGCCTCCGGATAGGTGGTCGCATAGCCTTCATCGTTGTTGGGCGCCGGCGGATAGGCATCGACGGAATTGTCGTCGTTGGGGTCGTACTCATCGACCGGTGGCGGGATGACGCGGCCGTTCTCCTCCAGCTGCCGGCGGCGGAAGCGGGCCATGTCCTCGGGATTGTCGAGATAGTAGCGGTCGTCGTCCTCGGCCGGCGCGGGGCCGAGTTCCTGCATGCGCATCTGCCGGCGAAGCGCGCGGCGATCGAGCCTGCTGCCTGGCGGCTGGATGGCGATGACCTTGCCGGTATCTGCATCGACCAGGACGCGGTTGCCCCTGGCGTCGTAGTAGATGTCGATATTGCCTTCTTGAGCCAGCATCAGCGCGCCGCGCTCGGTCGGGCGCGCGCTTTGCGCGCCATCCACGCTCGGCGTGGCGAACGCACAGGAAGACACCAGCCCGGCCGCGAGTGCCGAAAGGGAAAAGATCAAGCGCAGCATGCGGGTCAAGCTCTCCGGTCGACTGGGCTTCTGGCGGGCGAACCCTTCGCCAGCAAACCAGTTACCCAAGTTAAGGTTCCAACATGAACCGGGCATGAAGATGGCGGTTTTCCGGTGCCTTGAGGAATATCAGCTGATGCGTGTCGCGCAAAAGTGTGCAGCGGTTGTGCGATAACGACATGCATGAAAACAAAGTCTTAAAGCGCATCGCCTGAATCCGCTTCAGCGCGACGCGCTTTAGCCTTTGGCAAGCCCCAATTCGCTACGTGCCTGTCTGGTCAGCTTGAGGACGACCAGGCGATGGCTCTCGCGCAGATAGTCCTCGAGCGCCGCATCATCCATGCTTTGGCTTGTCTGACGCTGGATCCATTTCATGCCGCGCGAGGCAAGATAAGGCGCCGGCCGGCAGCCCGGCTGATCCTTCAGCACGTCATAGGCCATCTCGGAGCATTTGAAGGTGACGAAAAGCTGGCCGCCCTCGTTCCAGCCGCCAATGGCAAACACCTTGCCGCCGACCTTCCAGACATGGGCCCCGCCCCACTGGACCACATGCGTCGCAGCGGGCAGCGAGGCGCAGAAGCCGTTATAGTCGTCGAGCTTCATCGAGTTCTTCCCAGCCATTCGAATCGGCAGCCGATTATGCGCGGTCGCCGGGAATAACAAAGCGCGCCGCACCAGTCCGATGCGACGCGCCCTTTCGTTTCAACTTGCCCGGGGTCAGGCGGCGGCTTCCGTCGCCACCACCGTCGGCTTCGAGCGGAAGTTCAACCGGTCGGAACCCGCGGTGACCTTGACGGTCGAGCCGTCGAGGATCTCGCCGAGCAGGATCTTCTCCGCCAGCGGGTCCTGCAGCTCCTTCTGCATCACCCGCTTCAGCGGCCTGGCGCCATATGCCGGATCGTAGCCCTTCGAGGCCAGCCACTCGATCGCGTCGTGATCGAGCGACAGCACGATCTTGCGGTCGACGAGCAGGTTCTCCAGCCGCTTGAGCTGGATCTCGACGATGCGGTCCATGTCCTGCCGGCGCAGGCGGTGGAACAGGATCACCTCGTCGACGCGGTTGAGGAACTCCGGCCGAAACGAGGCCTTCACCACGGCCATCACCTCGTCGCGCACCGCATCGACATCCTGGTCGTCGCTGAGGTTGACCAGATATTCGGCGCCGAGGTTGGACGTCATGATGATCAGCGTGTTGCGGAAGTCGACCGTGCGGCCCTGGCCATCGGTCAGCCTTCCGTCGTCGAGCACCTGCAGCAGCACGTTGAACACATCCGGATGCGCCTTCTCGATCTCGTCGAAAAGCACGACCTGATACGGCCGGCGCCGCACCGCTTCGGTCAGCGCGCCGCCTTCCTCATAGCCGACATAGCCGGGAGGCGCGCCGATCAGCCGGGCGACGGAGTGCTTTTCCATGAACTCCGACATGTCGATGCGCACCAGCGCCGTCTCGTCGTCGAACAGGAAGCTGGCCAGCGCCTTGGTGAGCTCGGTCTTGCCGACACCGGTCGGTCCGAGGAACATGAACGAGCCGATCGGCCGGTTCGGATCCTGCAGCCCGGCGCGGGCGCGGCGCACGGCCTTGGACACCGCCTGCACGGCTTCGCCCTGGCCGACGACGCGCTTGCCGATCTCGTCCTCCATGCGCAACAGCTTCTCGCGCTGCCCTTCCAGCATCTTGTCGACCGGAATGCCGGTCCAGCGCGACACGACATGCGCGACATGGTCGGGTGTGACCACCTCTTCCACCATGCCGGTCTTGCCGTCCTGCGACTCGGCTTCCTTGAGCTTCTTCTCGAGCTCCGGGATCTTGCCATAGGCAAGCTCGCCGGCGCGCTGGAACTCGCCCTTGCGCTGCGCGATCGCCAGTTCATTGCGCGTCTCGTCGAGCTGCTTCTTCAGGTCGGCGGCAAGGCCAAGCTTCTGCTTCTCGGCCTGCCACTTCGTGGTCAGTTCGCTCGATTCCTCCTCGAGGTCGGCGAGTTCCTTCTCCAGCCGGGCAAGCCGGTCCTTCGAAGCCTCGTCCTTCTCGACCTTCAGCGCCTCGCGCTCGATCTTGAGCTGCATGATGCGGCGGTCGATCTCGTCCAGCGCCTCGGGCTTGGAATCGACCTGCATGCGCAGCCTGGACGCCGCCTCGTCGACCAGGTCGATCGCCTTGTCCGGCAGGAAGCGGTCGGCGATGTAGCGGTTGGAAAGCGTCGCCGCCGATACAAGCGCGGAATCGGAGATGCGCACCTTGTGGTGCTGCTCGTACTTCTCCTTCAGGCCGCGCAGGATCGAAACCGTGTCTTCCACCGTCGGCTCGTCGACGAAGACGGGCTGGAAACGGCGGGCAAGCGCGGCATCCTTTTCGACATGCTTGCGGTATTCGTCGAGCGTGGTCGCGCCGACGCAGTGCAGTTCGCCGCGCGCCAGCGCGGGCTTCAACAGGTTCGATGCGTCCATCGCGCCGTCCGCCTTGCCGGCGCCGACCAGCGTGTGCATCTCGTCGATGAACAGGATGATGTTGCCGTTGGCCGAGGTGACCTCGTTGAGCACGGCCTTCAGCCGCTCCTCGAACTCGCCGCGATATTTGGCGCCGGCAATCAGCGCGCCCATGTCGAGCGCCATCAACTGCTTGTCCTTCAGCGATTCCGGCACGTCGCCATTGACGATGCGCAGCGCCAGGCCCTCGGCGATGGCGGTCTTGCCGACGCCCGGCTCGCCGATCAGCACGGGGTTGTTCTTGGTGCGCCGCGACAGCACCTGGATGGTGCGGCGGATCTCGTCGTCGCGGCCGATGACCGGATCGAGCTTGCCGGCGCGGGCGTCGGCGGTGAGGTCGCGCGCGTATTTCTTCAGCGCGTCATAGCTCTGCTCGGCGCTGGCCGAGTCGGCTGTGCGACCCTTGCGGATATCGTTGATGACCTGGTTAAGCGCCTGCGCGGTGACGCCCGCCTTGGACAGGATGTCGGCGGTCTTGGCCGACTTCTCCATGACCAGCGCTTGCAGCAGCCGCTCGACGGTGACGAAGCTGTCGCCGGCCTTCTTGGCGAGGTCCTCGGCGGTCGAAAACACCTTGGCAAGAGGCTGGGCCAGGTAGAGCTGGCCATTGCCGCCCTCGACCTTGGGCATGGCTTCGAGCGCCGCCTCGACGCCGAGCTTGACGTCGCGGACATTGCCGCCGGCGCGCTCGATCAGGGATGCGGCAAGGCCCTCGTCGTCGTCGACGAGCACCTTGAGCATATGTTCGGGCGTGAATTGCTGGTGGTTGCGCGAGAGCGCCATGGTCTGCGCGGACTGGATGAAGCCGCGCACGCGCTCCGAGTATTTCTCAAGATTCATTCTCTGTCTCCTTCCATCACCGGCCCGCTTTGCGGCACCGGATCAGATTGCGGTGACGGGCCCGCCCATAAGAGCCGAACCCTGTTTCCTGGCGAGATATGGTGCGCGGGCGGCAGGCTCTCAAGACGTCTGGCTAGCGCAATTCCAGGAAAAGTGTGATGCGGTTTTCCGTTCGGAATTGCGTAAAGCAAAAAGAGAGAGCAGTTCGCCGTTTTCGTGAAACGGCGAAACGCTCTATCGGCACGCCATATTATTCCATCGCCCGCAAAAACAAAAACGGCGGAGAATGCTCTCCGCCGTTTGCAATATCCGAAATGGCCTCTGGATCAGTTGTTCGCGTCGGCGGCAACGGGCTCGCCTGCTTCGCTGGCAACCGGCGCCGGCTCGCCGGCGGCAGGCTCGCTCGTCGGCCTTGCCTCTTCGGCCGGCCTGGTGCTGGCCTCGTCGCCATTGTTTATGGCGCTATGCGCTTCGGCTGACTTTTCGGCGCTCGAGCCTTCGGGGCTCGCGCCTTCTGGCTGACCGCCCTGCTCGCCGCTGCTCGCCTGATCGGCATAACTGCCGCGCGGGCGGCGCGGCCGCCGCGGCCGGCGACCGCCGCCATTGTCCATGGCGGCTTCGTTGAGCTCGGCCTGGGCGGCAAGGGCTGCCGGCGAAAAGCTGTCGAACTGCGGCGTCTGCTCGGCCTGTGAACCAGCCTCGCCGGCTGCCTCAGGCTGCGCCTCATTGCGGCGGTTCTGGTCGAACTGCTGGCCGCCCTGCTCGCCGCGCTGGCCGTTCTGGCCAAAGCCGCCGTTGCGGCGGTCGCGATTGCGGTCGCGGCCATTGTTGTCGCGCTGTCCCCCGTCCCGCTGGCCGCTGTCGCGGCGATTGTTGTTGTCGCGGCCGCTTTCCTGGTTGTAGGCGAGTTCGGCCGGCGTGCCTTCGATCACCGGCTGCGGTCCGGAGCCGTTCGCCGCGGCCGGCGCCTCGGCGCCATTGCCGCCGTTATTGTCGAACTCTTCGCGATCCTCGTCGAGATCGTCATCGAAGTCGTCGCGGTTCTGCTGGACATTCTGGATCGGCATCTGCGCCTGCGCGGCGGCAATGATGCGATTGTAGTGCTCGGCGTGCTGGAGATAGTTCTCCGCCATCACCCTGTCGCCGGAGCTTTGCGCGTCACGGGCGAGCGTGGCGTATTTCTCGGCGATCTGCTGAGCCGACCCGCGGATCTTCACGTCCGGGCCGTTGCTCTCGTAAGTGCGGGTCAGGGGATTCGGCCCCTTGCGGTTGTTGTTGTTGTTGCCACCGCCGCCATTGTTGTTGCGACCGCGCATGCGCCTGTTCTGCTGTTGTGGCCTCATTAGACTCTCTTCATAGTGAATTTTCGAAAAACTCTTCACGAACGGAGGCGCTCATGCGGCCAGCCGTTTCGTTTCTTCACCGGCGTTCGCCCGCATCAATTGCGTTGGCGCCACGTGCCATCCTGTTCCGGTTACATCACTTGCCAGATGATTCCCGCACGAAGCTTGGGCGTCGTTTGCGCAAGAAGGCAGCTATTTCCAAGGAAAACCGAATCGCTGGGAGCACTGCCTGCTTCGTCTCATCCGGTTGAGCCGGACCCTAACTGCATTCCCCGGTGTTGCCAAGCGGTTTTTTCGCACTGCATCAGGGCTTTCAACGCTCGAACACCAGAACTCTGTCATTGCCGCCGAGGTCGCGATGTGTCCCGGTTAACACATAGCCGGTTGCCGCGAATATTCCGCTGACCTCGTTTTTCTGCGTGTAGCCGATCTCGACCGCTACCTTGCCTTGCGCTTCCAGAAATGCAGCCGCTTCGGCGGCGATGACCCTGTAAGGGTCCAAACCGTCCGTGCCGCCATCAAGGGCCGGGCGCGGGTCGAAATCGCGGACCTCGTCCTGCAGATTTCCAATGTCTCCGCTGGGTATATAGGGAGGGTTCGAGGCAATTACATGGTAACGGCCCAAAACTTTTTCGAACCAGTTGGAATGCAAGGCTTTGAAGCGCTCGCCGAACCCCAGGTCCCGGGCGTTTCCGGCCGCGGTGGCCAATGCATCGGGCGAAATATCGACGCCTGTCGCAGTCGCGGCCGGAACGGCGCCGAGCAGCGCCAGCGCGATGGCGCCGGTGCCCGTGCCGAGATCGAGAATACGGCATTCCCCGAGCCTTTCGGCCGTTGCCCGGGCGAAGGGCAGGACGGCGTCGATCAGCGTCTCGGTGTCCGGCCGGGGCTCCAGCGTCTCCGGCGAAAGCGACAGGCGCAAACCGTAGAATTCGCGGTAGCCGAGGATACGGTGTACCGGCTCGCCTGCGATGCGACGCCTGAGGGCCGCTTCGATGGCCGAAAGCGCCGCGGAACCCACCTTTTGCTCCGCTTCGGCAATGGCCTGGGTGCGGGTCGTGCCGGAGAAATGCTCGACGATCAGCCGGGAATCGAGCGCCGGATCGGCAATGCCGGCGGCGTCTAGGCGCCTGCGCGCCGCCCTGAGCAGCGGCCCGAGCGCCGCGGGCAGTTGGTCAGCCATCGAGGCTCATATCGGCAAGCAGCTTCGACTGATGGTCGGCGATCAGCGCGTCGACCACCTCGTCGAGCTCGCCCATCATCACCCGGTCGAGCTTGTAGAGCGTGAGGTTGATGCGGTGGTCGGTGACGCGCCCTTGCGGGAAATTATAGGTGCGGATGCGCTCCGACCGGTCGCCCGAGCCGACCTGCGACTTTCGCGACGACGAGCGTTCCTCGTCGGCCCGGCCGCGCTCCAGGTCGTAGAGCCGCGCGCGCAGGATCTGCATGGCGCGTGCCCGGTTCTGGTGTTGCGACTTTTCCGCCTGCACCACCATGATGCCGGTCGGCAAATGGGTGATGCGAACCGCCGAATCGGTGGTGTTGACGTGCTGGCCGCCCGAACCCGAGGCCCGCATCGTGTCGATGCGGATATCCTCGGCCCGGATCTCGATATCGACCTCCTCGGCCTCCGGCAGCACCGCCACCGTAGCCGCCGAGGTGTGGATGCGTCCGCCGGCCTCGGTTTCCGGCACACGCTGGACGCGGTGCACGCCGGATTCGAACTTCAGATGCGCGAACACGCCCTTGCCCGACACCGAGGCGATGATTTCCTTATAGCCGCCGACCTCGCCGTCGCTCGCCGACACCGTCTCGAAGCGCCAGCCGCGCGAGGCGGCATAACGCTCATACATGCGGAACAGATCGCCGGCGAACAAGGCCGCCTCGTCGCCGCCGGTGCCGGCGCGGATTTCGAGGATGGCGTTCCTCTCGTCGGCCGCATCCTTGGGCAGAAGCAGGATCTGGATGTCCTTCTGCAGCGCTTCGATGCGGCTCTCGACTTCCGGCAGGTCCGCCTCGGCCAGCGCGCGCATATCGGCATCGGTCGCCTTGTCGGCCAGCATCGACTCGAGGTCCGTCTGCTCCTGCTCGGCGGCGCGCAATGCCCGGATCTTGCCCACCATTTCCTGGATGTCGGCATATTCGGAGGCCATCTTCACATATTGATCGGCGGCGGGCCCGGCCGACATCTGCGCTTCGAGCATGTCGAAACGCTTGACGACTTGATCCATACGGTCGCGGGGCAGGTTGATCATGGTCTTGGAACTTCAATGAAATTCACGTCAGGGCGAGTCGAAAATAGCGAGTTTCGAGTACCGGAGCGGAATGTACATTTAGGTACATGAGCACCGGCCTGCGCCGGCCATAGCCTTAATTCAACTGCCACGCCACTCATGAAGCTTCGGCCGCCGAAGGCCGGAAGCGCGGAAAATCGCCATTTGCAGACCGCCCTCACGTGAATCTAGAGCGGAATCGAACGATCGTCGGCAAAGGCCTGCAGCAGCGCCCGCATCGGCGTCCCTTGGGCGGGCGCCATCAGATTGTCCCTGAAGAAGGCCTGCAGTTCCTGCAGCGGAAGTTCGGTCAGCATCGCCTTGACCGGGCCGATCGAGGCCGGCGACATCGAGATCGAACGGAAGCCGAGGCCGATCAGCGCCATCGCCGAGATCGGCTTGCCGGCCAGCTCGCCGCAAAGCGTCACCGGCGTGTGATTGCGGGCGCCGGCATCGGCGATCGTCTTCAGCACCCGCAGGAACGGCGCCGAAAGCGTGTCGAAGCGGTCGGCAAGCTGCGTATTGCCGCGGTCGACCGCCATGACGAACTGGAAGAGGTCGTTGGAGCCGACCGAGACGAAATCCACCGCCTTCATCAATTCGTCGAGCTGGAACAGGAGCGAAGGCACTTCCAGCATCGCGCCCAGCTTGAGGCTGGTGGGCAGGTGGTGCGCGAAGCGCGACAAATGCCGGACCTCGCGGTCGATGATCTCGCGCGCCTGCGCGACTTCCGACAGCTCGGTGACCATGGGCAGCATCAGCTTCAGCTCGCGGCCACCGCTGGCTTTGAGCAGCGCCCGGATCTGCGTCCTGAGCAGGCCAGGACGATCGAGCGTCAGCCGGATCGCCCGCCAGCCCAGCGCCGGGTTCTCTTCCTGGATCGCGCCCTTGAAGTAAGGCAGCACCTTGTCGCCGCCGATGTCGATGGTGCGGAAAGTGACCGGTTTGCCGCGCGCGGCGTCGAGCACATCACGATAGAGCCGCTCCTGCGCCTCGGCGCGCGGGAAGGTCGAGGCAACCATGAACTGCAGCTCGGTGCGGAACAGGCCGATGCCGGCGGCGCCCGACTCGGTAAGCTGCGGCAGGTCGACGGCAAGGCCCGCATTCATCAGGAGATCGACCGGAATCCCGTCCCTGGTCAGCGACGGCTTCTTGCGCAGCTCGCGGTAGACTTCCTGCCGTCGGGCCCGGAACCGGACTTTTTCGGCATAGGCGGCTTCCAGGTCGGATTGCGGCCTGAGATGGATGGTGCCTTCCTCGCCGTCGACGATGATGGCGTCGCCGTTTTCCGCCATGGAAACGGCGCCCTTCACCTGTCCGGCGACCGGAATGCCCATGGCGCGCGCGACGATCACGACATGGCTGGTGGCGGCGCCGTCCTCGAGCACCAGGCCGCGCAGCTTGTCGCGCGGATAGTCGAGCAGCTCGGCCGCGCCCATCGAGCGGGCGACGATGATGGCGTCCTTGGGCAGCGCGGCCGCGACATCCTCCGGCCCGCGCCCCATCAGCTGGCGCAACAGCCGGTTGGCGAGATCGTCGAAATCGCTCATCCGCTCGCGCAGATAGGGATCGGTCATGTGCAGCATGCGCGCGCGCATGTCGCTTTGTACCTTTTCGACCGCGGCTTCCGCCGTCAGGCCGTTGCGGATCGCCTCTTCCAGCCGACGCACCCAACCACTGTCATTGGCGAACATGCGGTAGGCTTCGAGCACCTCGCGGTGCTCGCCCTCGAAGGCGACCTCGCGCCGCTCCAGCATGTCGTCGATGGAGAGGCGCAGCGAGCCGAGCGAGGACTGCAGCCGGCGCACCTCCTCCTCGCTGTCCTCGTTGAACAGGTTGGTGACGACGATGCGCGGTTCGTGCAGCACGACATGGCCGAGACCGACGCCATCATTGAAGGAGACGCCGGTGAAGCTCGCCGGGCGGCGCAGGTCGAGCTCCAGCCCCGGCTTGGTGAGGCGGGCAAGATCGCCGGTGGCGATCATCTCGGCGATCACCATCGCCGTCGTTTCAAGCGCTTCGACCTCGTCGTCGCGATAGTGGCGCATGGTCTTGTTCTGCACCACCAGCACGCCCAGCGTGCGCCCTGCCCTCAGCACCGGCACGCCGAGGAAGGAATTGTAGATCTCTTCGCCCGTCTCCGGCAGGTAGGCGAAGGCCGGATGTTCCTGCGCGTTGGAGAGATTGAGCGGCCGCGCGCTGGCGGCGATCGTGCCGACCAGGCCCTGTCCGAGCCTTAGCTGCGCCAGGTGGACGGCGTTCGGGTTCAGACCTTCGGTGGCGTAGAGTTCGAGCACCGAGTCGGCGCGCAGCACATAGAGCGAGCAGACTTCGGCGACCATGTTGGAGGCGATGTCGCGCACGATGCGGTCGAGCCGCTCCTGCGGCTCCAGCGGCTCTTGCATGAGCTCGCGAAGCCGTTTGAGCAGAACGCGCGGGCCACTGGCCGTATCACGCATCGCGGCTTGTTCTCCAATGGGCATTTCGCCCGCCGCAGTTTCTCCCGCGGCCGGCGTTCACGCAACAACTGACTCAGTTCTTGCTATTGCTTATCCAGACCGTAGACGGAATGCAAAGTGCGAACCGCGAGTTCCGTATAGGGACCGTCGATCAGTATCGAAATTTTGATCTCGGACGTGGTGATGGCGCGGATGTTGATCGCCTTGTCGGCCAGTGCCTTGAAGGCGGTGGCGGCGACGCCGGCGTGGCTCCTCATACCGATGCCGATGACCGAGACCTTCGACATGCCGGCTTCCGACTGCACGACGTCGTAGCCGACTTCCGGCTTCAGCTTCTCCAGCACCGCAAGCGCCTTGTCGACGTCGCCGGACGGCACGGTGAAGGTCATGTCGGTGAATTTGCCGTCCTCGGAAATGTTCTGGACGATCATGTCGACATTGATGTTGGCCTCGGCCAGCGGACCGAAGATGCCGGCGGCGACGCCTGGACGGTCGCCGACGCGGCGCAGCGAAATCTGCGCTTCGTCCTTGGCGTAGGCAATTCCGGTGACGACCTGCTGTTCCACGATCTCTTCCTCGTCGCAAATGAGCGTTCCGGGCGGATTGAGCAAATCCCCCATTCCGGGCGCATCGGGATCGTCGAAGGACGACCGCACGAAGGTACGCACCCTGTGTACCATAGCAAGCTCAACCGAGCGCACCTGCAGCACCTTGGCGCCGAGCGAAGCCATTTCGAGCATTTCCTCGAACGAAATCTTGGCGAGACGCCGGGCTTTCGGCTCGATGCGAGGGTCGGTCGTATAGACGCCGTCGACGTCGGTATAGATGTCGCATCGGTCGGCCTTGACCGCCGCGGCGATCGCCACGGCGCTGGTGTCGGAGCCGCCGCGGCCGAGCGTCGCGATACGGTTGTCCGGCCCGATGCCCTGGAACCCGGCGATGACCGCCACCTGGCCCTCGCCGAAGCGCTTGATCAGGAAGGCGCCGTCGATGTCGAGGATGCGCGCCGCGCCATGGGCATTGTCGGTCTTGATCGGGATCTGCCAGCCCTGCCAGGACCGTGCATGAATGCCCATGTTCTGCAGCGTGATCGCCAACAGGCCGGCCGTGACCTGCTCGCCCGAAGCAACCACGGCGTCATATTCGCGCGCGTCGTGCATGGGCGAGGCTTCGCGGGTCCAGCCGACCAGCTCGTTGGTCTTGCCGGCCATGGCCGAGACCACCACGGCGACGTCGTGACCGGCATCGACCTCGCGTTTGACATGGCGCGCCACATTGCGGATGCGGGCGATGTCGGCGACCGAGGTTCCGCCGAATTTCATCACGATACGCGCCATGGAAGCGAAATGCCTTTGACTCAAGCCGGCTCAAGGCCGGAACGGGAGGAAACGCCAGGGTGACCAAGCGCGGAAATGCGCGGCCTCCTTAGCCAAAACAGCAAGGCTTCGCAAGCGAGCGCACTTATAGCCGGCCCGGCACCACTCATCCTGACGGATTCCTGTCGCCGGTCATGCCACAAGACTGCCGAAACGGCCCGTTGGATATTCTCGTGTCCGAGACCCTGGAAATCGTCACCTTCCGCCTGAAGCCCGGCAGCGAAGCCGGCTTTGTCTCCAACAATGGGGTCATGACGGATTGTCTTGCCCGGCAGCCGGGCTTCCTAAGCCGGCAGCTCGGCAGGTGCGAGGATGGAAGCTGGGTGGAAGTCGTGCGCTGGCAGAGCCTGGAACAAGCCCGGGCGGCGGCGGACCGCATCATGGCCGAGATCGGCGGCAGCGAGGCGGTTCAGGGCGATCGACCCGGCCAGCGTCGACATGAGGCACGCGGCGGTCGCGCTGTCGAAAATCTAATGCATGTCGCGCAAAAGTGTGCAGCGGTTTTGCGATAACGACATGCATCAAGCAACGACCTAAAAGCGCGTCGCCTGAATCCGCTTCAGCGCGACGCGCTTTAGCCGGCCGAGGATGCGCAACGCAGCGCGATGGCCTTCCAAAGGCCTGGATAGTCGACAATGAAGCCGGACGGCGAGACGTCCAGCACCTGGTCGTAGCCGAATTTCGGCGCGGCATAGGCGTAGCGGCTGTCGTCGAGGCGACGGTAGGTCTGGTCCAGGCGCTCAAGCCTTAGCTCCGGAAAGGCCAGATAGGCCGCCGGGGCAGGCGCCGCAGCGCCGACGGCAAGGTCGAAGCGGCGGATCGCCAGCAGGTTCGTCGCCGGCGTGAAGCCGAGGTCGACATCGACAAGCCCGGCAACCTCCGCCTGCTCCGCGCCATTCAGCGTCCATCGGCCGTCGGCCAGCCGTTCGACCTCGTAGCGCAGGGTTTGCGTGCCGAGAAAGCCGTCGACGCTTGCGGAACGCGTGCGCCAGCCGGCATCGCAATCCGCCGCATAGGCAAGGCTGCAGGGCTGGCCGTCATGGAGGAAAAGGGCATGCCCCTTGAGCCGCCAACCGCTCTGGGTCGCACAAAGCAGGCAGGCATCGTGGCCTTCAAGATCGAGACGGCGCCAGAGGATAGAGGACGGCATGATCGCGCTCCTTTTCGAACAGTCTATGCCGTCCCATTCGCGCGAAGTCACAATCCCGTTTCACCATCGGTCCGAGCAAGCTGCCACGTGCTGACAGCACGAGAGCTTGGCGGCAGCTGAAAAAACCTGCCTTGACATTCCCTCCCCCGCGCCCGACTTCCTAACGTCAGCGCCGCGCGTCCTTTGGGACGCAGGACACTGTAGCACTTTGACTTGTGCATGATCCTTTCCGAAAATCGATATCGATTTTCGGGGTCATGCGCTGGAGACCCGTCTATGCCAGAGCCCCGCCGATCGACCATCGATGCCGGAGAAGTCGAGCGCTTCTCCGCCCTTGCCGCCGAATGGTGGAATCCGAACGGCAAGTTCCGTCCGCTGCACAAGTTCAACCCGGTGCGGCTTGCCTATATCCGCGACCAGGTGGCGGCGCGTTTTGGCCGCGATCCGCGCGCGGCGCGGCCTTTCGATGGCCTGCGCTTCCTCGATATCGGCTGCGGCGGCGGGCTTTTGTGCGAGCCGATGGCTAGGCTTGGCGCCGAAGTGGTCGGCGCCGATGCTTCCGCGACCAACATCGAAGTGGCGAAGCTGCATGCGGCGGAGGCCGGCGTCAGCGTCGACTACCGCGCCACCACGGCCGAGGCGCTGGCCGATGCCGGCGAGGTCTTCGATGTCATCCTGAACATGGAAGTGGTCGAGCATGTCGCCGATGTCGACCTGTTCGTCGCCAAATGCGGGCAGATGGTCCGCCCCGGCGGCATCATGTTCGTCGCCACCATCAACCGCACGCTGAAAGCGCTTGGCCTTGCCATCATCGGCGCCGAATATGTGTTGCGCTGGCTGCCGCGCGGCACGCATCAGTTCGGCAAGCTGGTGCGGCCGGAGGAGCTGGCAAAGGCACTGGGCGCGGCCGGTCTCACGGTGATCGACCGCACCGGCGTCATCTATCACCCACTGGCCGACCGCTGGCAGCGCTCGAAGGACATGGACGTCAACTACATGGTGCTGGCCGAGAAAGCCTCGGTCTGATCAATGGGTCCTCAGGCTTCCAACGGCCGATAGCCGCCGCGCCAATAGATCAGGGCCTGTCCGGCATCCTGCGTCCTCACCGCCTCGACCGAACCGATGACGATCGAATGCGTGCCGCGATCGATCATCTCGTCGAGGCTGCAGTCGAAAGCGGCCACCGCGTCGCAGAGCAGCGACGCGCCCGTCTTCAACGTCGTCCATTCGGCGCCCTCGTAACGATCCTTGCCCTTGATGCCGCCGAAGCCGGAGAAGCGCTCGGCAACCTGCTGGTGCTGGGGCCCGAGCGAGTTGACGCCGAAATGCCGGTAGCGCTCGATGATCGGCCAGGTCGATGAGGAGCGGTTGACGCAGGCGATCACCTTCGGCGGCTCGGCCGATAGCGACACCACGGAAATGACCACGAGGCCGGTACGGTCGTCGCCGACGCCGGCGGTGATGACGCTGACATTGCCGACGATGAGTCGCATGGCGGCGCGGAAATCAGCGACGCTGACCGGACCTTCTGGCGTGGACTGACCTTCTGCCGTGGACATTGCCATCTCCTTGTCTAAGCCGCCGACTGCATCGCGGCCGGCGCGACGCGAATGCCTCTTTCTTCGAGAATAGGCAGGACCGTGTCGCGGAAATAGGGGAATTCCTCGACATAACCGACGAAGGACAAGGTCGAGCCGCGGAAGCCGGCATGGTGCAGTTGAGTGATGCCGTCGGCCACCTGCTCGGGCGTGCCGGTCAGCGGAAAACCGCCATGGCCCGCCGCCATGCGGTCGCGGATGAGCGCCAGAAGGTCGTGCGGGAAGGATTGCGCGTGGGCGAATTGCAGCCGCACCAGATTGTCCACCGCCGCCCAATCGGCATTGGCGCGGCCGAAATGCTCAAGATAGTCGTTGGCTTCCTTTTCCGTCGGCCGGCACACGACATGGGCGAAGGTCAGCACATCGACGTCCCTGCCCGCCGCTTTGCCCTGCTCCTTCAGCGCCGCGAGCTCGTCCTTCGAGCGCGAGAGGTCGATCGCCGGCGTGAACAGGAAATCGGCGTTGCGGACGGCAAATTTCCGCCCCTCTTCCGAGCCGGCCGCGTTGAGGATCGGCAACGGCGATGACGGACGCGGATCGCCGAGCACGTTCCTGAGCTTGAACCAGGTTCCGTCCCAGTCGAAGGCCTCCGTGCGGCTCCACAGGGCGCGCACGATGTCGAACCATTCCTGAGCGTAGCCGTAGCGGGTGGTGTGGTCGTCGGGCAGCGTCAGCCCAAGTGCCTCATATTCCGGCTTGTTCCAGCCGGCGACGACGTTGAGGCCGATGCGGCCGCGGCTGATCTGGTCGATGGTGGCCAGTTGCTTGGCGACGACGACAGGGTGGTTGGCCGCCGTATGGGTCGTGGCAAAGACGGTGATGTTGCGGGTGAGCGCCAGCAGCCCCGCTGCCCAGGTGATCGTCTCAAGCACGTTGCCATGAAAATTGGTTTCGCCGCCGTAACCGATCCAGCGCGCGATCGGCAGCATGAAGTCGATGCCGGCTTCATCGAGAAGGCGGGCGAGCTTGAGATTGTTGTCCCAGGAATTGTCCCAGCGCTCGGCGACCTTGGTGACGGTCATGCCGCCGGAACAGTTGGACGCGAAGGTGCCGAGAAAGAAAGGCTGTGTGCCAGGCGCGGACTTGTCGAGCATGCTCATGACGACGTTCTCCTCACATTTTTGATTATAATTTATGATAGAAAGTCTATCATAAATTCATGTGGACGCAATCGCGTGGATCGGCGCATCCTCGCGGCAAGGGAGAGGCTGATGAACGAGCGTCGCAAATCGCTGGAAACACAGGAAGAACTGCTCGACCGCGGCTGGCATCTGGCGCGCACGCCGCTCGAGATCGACGTCACCGAGGTCGAATATGCGCTGATGCGCTCCTACGAGGCATTCGGCCACTGGCAGGCGGAGTGCCTCGCCACCGTGATCGAGTTTTCGGCGAGCGGGCCGGAAAACGCGCTGCTCCACATCATCAGGATGAACGACCGGCCCAAAAGCGTCCGCGACCTCGCCCAGATGACCAATCGCGACGACATTCCCAACATCCAGTACAGCCTGCGCAAGCTGTTGAAGGGCGGGCTGATCACGCGCACCGGCAGCGGCAGGGCCGGCGTGACCTACGAGGTGACGCCGCTGGGGCATCGGGTGACGGAACGCTATGCCGATATCCGTTCGGTGTTGCTCATCGAAGCGGTGAAGCGCATTCCCGAGATGGCCGAGAAGCTCGAGGACGTCGCGCGCACGCTGGAGTTGATGACGGGCATCTATGAGCAGGCGGCGCGCGCCGCCGCCACCCATCGCCGCCGCCACCCGCAGCCGGAATCCTCCGGCAAGGAGGATTAGCTCCGGGACGACGCCGGCTCGACCCGAACCGGCGCCGGCGCGCCGGCTTGGCTTTGCGCCTTGGTCGTGATGAAAACCCCGGCGGTGATGATGGCGGCGCCCAGCCAGGTCAGAAGCTGGTAATGCTCACCGAGGAAGAGCGTGCCGGCGAACAACCCAACGGCCGCCGCCACATAGCCGATCTGGCTGAGATAGACCGGCCCGCCGACCGCCTGCAGGCGGAAGAAGAAGGCAAACATCGCCGAGGCCGACACAACCTGACCGACGACGACGAGGGGCACGGCGCCGAGCGGGGCGAAGGCATGCGTGCCCAGAAGGCCGAGGATGCCAATGAGAAGCAGCGTGGCCGAGGCCAGGTGGCTGCCGACGGCAAGCTCGATCGGGCCGGTGTCTTGCGGCCAGTCGACGGTACGGTAGATGTTGCCGGCGGCAAGGCTGACCGGGATGAGCAGTCCGATCGCAACCCAGAAATAATCGGCCGGCTGGCCGGCCTCGCCGCGCGTCAGCGCAACCATCGCCGCGCCGATGAAACCGACGGCGATGCCGATGACGCCGAGCAGATTGGGGCGCCTGACACCGAGCAGGATCGAGAACACCAGCGTGATCACCGGCGACAGCGTGAACATGATGCCGGTGTAGCCGGCGCCGAGATGCGGAATGGCGGAGAACATCAAAAGATTGGGGACGGCATA
This sequence comes from Mesorhizobium sp. B2-8-3, assembly GCF_006440815.1. Lineage (NCBI taxonomy): Bacteria > Pseudomonadati > Pseudomonadota > Alphaproteobacteria > Hyphomicrobiales > Phyllobacteriaceae > Mesorhizobium > Mesorhizobium sp. B2-8-3. The sequence goes on along the minus strand of NZ_VFTW01000007.1, from coordinate 169,375 downwards.
GGAAATCGCCGCGGTGACGAAGAAATAGCGCAGCTTGTGCGGCGTCAGCCGGATGCGTTCGCCGCGCAACAGAAGCGCCAAGAGCAGCACGCCGCCGGCGCCCAGCGAAATGACGAAGGCCCAGACTATGGCCGGTACCCCGGCGGCGGTGGCGAGCTTGCCGAACGGCAGCGTCATGCCAAGCAGGCCGCCGGTCACGACCAGAAGCCAAATCGCTGAATCCCAGAGAAACCTCATTGGTTGGTCCTGTCGCTGCGAGACCGCTTGGCGGCCAGTTCTTGTTGCACTAAGATAATGCAAAGATTCTTTATGTCAAGATACTTTACGGTGAGCAATATGGATCGAGCGGGCAGGGCCATGGAACAGTGGCGACGGGAGCGGCCGGATCTCGACGTGTCGCCGATGGGCGTCATCGGGCGGTTGAACGAGGCCTCGGCGCTCATTGCGCGCGACCGGCTCGCGCCGGTATTCGCCCGCTTCGGGCTGCAGTCCGGCGAATTCGACGTGTTGGCGACGCTGCGCCGTTCCGGCGCGCCCTATGCGCTGACACCGACCGAGCTTTACGAGGCGACGATGGTGACGTCAGGCGCCATGACCGCACGCCTCGACCGGCTGGAGAAGGCCGGCCTAATTCAGCGCGCGCCGCATCCCAACGACCGGCGCGGTGTCGTCGTCGAGCTCACCGTGAAAGGCCGCGAGCTCACCGACGAGGCGCTCACCGCCCACGTCGCCAACGAGCACGAAATCCTCGCCGGCCTGACGCGCGAGGACCGGGAAACGCTGGCGAAACTTCTGGAAAAATTGATCGGAAGCCTGAGTTCGCCGTTCTAATGCGTGTCGCCCAGAAGTGTGCGGCGGTTCTGGGACAACGACATGCATCAAAACAACGACCTAAAGCGCGTCGCCTGAATCCGTTTCGGTGCGACGCGCTTTAGTTCCGGTCGTCCGGAAAGCTCGGGATCGGCATGAACTCGACGCCGTCCTCGGCGAGGCTCTGCGCCTCTTCGGGGGTCGCTTCGCCGTAGATGCCACGCGGGTCTGCCTCGCCGAAATGGATCTTGCGCGCTTCCTCGGCGAACTTGTCGCCGACATAGTCGGCATTCTGGCGCACCTTCTCGGCCAGCGCCTTGAGCTGCGCCAGCGCCTGCTTCTGCGCCTCGCCCATGGCCAAGGCCACCTTCTCCTGTTTGCGGGATGTGGAGACGGCGGGCGCCATCAACGCCTTCTCGACCTTGTGCGAGCCGCAGCTCGGGCAATCGACGAAGCCGCGCTTCTTCTGGGTGTCGAAATCGTCATTGCTGCGGAACCACGCTTCGAACTCGTGCTCGTGTTCGCAGGTCAGGGAGAAACGGATCAAGAGGCGGCACCCCTGAGACGAGGCGCTTCGCTTTTCCCGGCTTTGACGGCGAAGTCCCGCGCGTTCTTCAGATTGGGGATCTTGCGGCGCGCGGCCAGCGACTGGGCCGGGTCGATCTCGGCGACGATCACACCGGGCTCGTTATGCGCGGCCTCGGCGATGATGCGCCCCCACGGATCGACGATCAGCGAATGGCCATATGTCTCGCGCCCGTCCTCATGCAGGCCGCCCTGCGCGGCGGCGATGACATAGGCGCCGTTCTCGATGGCGCGGGCGCGCAGCAGCACATGCCAGTGCGCTTCGCCGGTCTGGCGCGTGAAGGCGGCCGGCACCGTCAGCACTTCGGCCCCGGCCATCGCCTCGGCGCGGAACAGCTGCGGAAAGCGCAGGTCGTAGCAGACGGCAAAGCCAAGCTTCGTCCCTTCGATGTCGGTCACGGCCGCTTCCGTCCCTGGCTCGTAGGACGCGGATTCGCGCCAGCTCTCGCCATTGTCGAGATCGACGTCGAACATATGGATCTTGTCGTAACCGGCGATCACGGCGCCGTCTGGCGAAAACAGGAAAGCGCGGTTGGCGAGCTTCCCGTCGGCGCGGCGAATGGCCGTCGAGCCAATATGCAGGTGAATGCCGAGCTCCTTCGCCAACCTGCGCGCGGTCGCGACGACGATGTCCTTATCCTCCGCGGTAAAAGCGGCCGCGCCGGTTTCCTTGTCGCGCACCAGCGCCCCGGTCATTTCCGGCGTCTGGACGTAGGTGGCGCCCTGGCCGGCGGCCTGGCGGACCAGGATCTCCATGTCGGCGGCGTTGCGTTCCGGGCTCGTGCCCGAACGCATCTGCACGGCGGCGGCCTTGAAACTACCCATGGTCATCTCCCGTTGGCGAGCATCGCGTCCAGCCGGCCCCGCGACTCCAGATCGTGGAGGTCGTCGCAGCCGCCGACATGCGTGTCGCCGATGAAAATCTGCGGAAAGGTGGCTCGCCCATGCGCCTTGGAAATCATTTCCTGGCGCAGCTCCGGCGAGAACGAGGCGTCGTGCTCGGTATAGGCTACCCCCTTGCGGTCGAGCAACCGCTTGGCGGCGTTGCAGTAGCCGCACATCATGCGGGTATAGATCGTCACATCAGCCATTGGCCGGCAGTCCTCATGCATGCCGTCCAGTGAGGTACGAAAGCGACATGCGGCAAACAACAATTAAAACCTATATAGTCGCGGACTCATCGGGCCGAAAGTCCCCAGGCAGGACGCGGGCGAAAGTGAGGATGTCGACGGCTCCGGCGCCGCCCCTCTTCAGCGCCTTGGCGACCGCCCGCACCGTTGCGCCGGTGGTGTAGACATCGTCGACCACGAGCACCCGGCGCCCGGCTATCTCGATTTCGGCTTCCGGCGGGACGCGAAAGGCGGCGCGCACATTCTCCTCGCGCTCGTGCCGTTCGAGGCCGACCTGCTGGCGCGTCAGCTTCACGCGCCTGATCGCGGATGGCGAAAAGGGCAGCCCGCCGAGCTTTGCAACGGCCCGTCCGAGCTCCGCCGACTGGTTGAACTGGCGCCGGAAGAAGCGTCGCCAGTGCAACGGCACCGGCACGACCAGGTCGGCCTCCGCGGCCAACTCCGCGCCGGCGCGCATCATCCAGTTCGCCATCCAGGGCGCGAGGTCGGTTCGATCCTGATATTTCAGCCCCTGCACCATCTGCCGCGCGACGCCTGAATAGACGACGGCCGCCCGCGCCCGCTCGAAGGGCGGAGGATCGGCGATCGCCTCGGCGGACAGAAACCCCTCCCCCATGTCGTGGGTGAAGGGCGTTCCCATCACCGGGCACCAGGGCTTCTCCAGCAGCCTCAGCTTCGGCCAGCAGGCGCCGCACAGCACGCCAGGCTGCGACACATGGCGACGGCAGCCGGCGCAAACCGGCGGAAACAACAGGCGCGCCGGCCAGGCCAGTGCCTGCCGGGCCATATCCTGGACCGCTATGGTCTTGATCTTGTGCACCGGATCGGCCACGTGATTGGAACCCGGCGCACCTTAACACCACTCCGGCACGCGCGGACAACAGGAAGCTTTTCGTTGCAGCCCTTGATCGACACCGAGCTCTGGCTCGCGCGCAAGCGCAGGGCTCTCGCCCGCCCCGTCGAAGGCGCCGATTTCCTGATGCGGCGCGCCGCGGAAGACCTTGCCGACCGGCTGGGTGCCGTCGAACGCCGCTTCGGCAAGGCGGCCGCGCTGTTCTGCCAGACGTCGGCGGCGGCGGACGTGCTCGCCGGCAGCGGCAAGGTCGGCGAGGTCGTACGCGTCGAGATGGACGAAGCGCTTCTGGCCGGCGGCCCCGGCCTGGTGGCGCCGCCGGAGACCGTGCCGTTCGAGGAAGGCAGCCTCGACCTCGCCGTCTCCCTGCTCTCGCTGCACGCCGTGAACGACATTCCCGGCGTGCTGGCGCAAATCCGCCGGGCGTTGAGACCGGACGGGCTGTTCCTTGGCGCTCTTACTGGCGCGGGCACATTGGCGGAACTACGCGAGAGCATGCTTGCGGCCGAGACGGAGCTTTACGGCGGCGCGAGCCCGCGCATCCTTCCCTTCACCGACGTGCGCGACGCGGGCGCGCTGCTGCAGCGCGCCGGCCTGGCATTGCCGGTCGCCGATGTCGAAACGGTCGCGGTGCGCTACGATACGCTGTTCGATCTCGCGGCCGATCTCCGCGCCATGGGCGAAACCAACGTGCTCATCGATCGCAGCCGCCGGTCGGCCGGCAGACGCCTGTTTGCCCGCGCGGCCGAAATCTATGCCGAGCGATTCTCGGATCCGGACGGCCGTATCCGCGCAAGTTTTTCGATTGTTTGGATGTCCGGCTGGGCGCCAGACGCCTCGCAACAAAAACCGCTCAGACCTGGGTCGGCCAAGGTCTCGCTAAAGGCTGTCCTGGAGAACCCGCCTAAGACTTGAGCGCACCCGTCGTCAGTGAGCGAAGGCGTTGGCCAGCTTGCTGTTGTTGTCGGTGAACAGCCATACGAGCCCATCGGCCGCCTGTTTGACCCCGGCGATGATGGCGAGCGACAACACCACGACGATCAGGCCATATTCGACGGCCGTGGCGCCCGTTTCATCTTCAATGAATTGCTGCAGCAGGTTTTTCATGATCATCGATCCCTCATGCAGAAACTCTAATGTCTTACCCGTTAAGAAAGGTTAACGGCAAAAGCTTAACAGCGAGTGAAACGCCGCCGTGCCGCGAAATCATTAACCAAGTCAGCACTCGCCGCTGCGGCTGCCGTCATTGCGGATGACACAGATTGAACTGGGCAAAGGCTGCAGCACGCTGCGGCGCAGCGTATATGTATTGGGACGATGACCGATCGATCCGGTCGCCGTCATGTCGAGCCCGCCAGGGAAGCCGTCGCGAGCGCTCTGCGGCCGGGTCTGGCTGTCCAGGAAAGGCGTTGCGATCAGCGCCAGCGCCACCGCGGCCGAGCCGAAGAGAAGCGTGATCCGCAGGATGCCCATGCCGGCGTCCACCGCGCGGAAGCCGCGGTCGGGCCGGATCGAGTCCCAGTCTCTTTCGAGGCTCATGCCGTGTTTCCCAGTCATCGACGATATCGCCGCGCGAAACGGCCTCGTGCAATTTTTCACATCGAGATAAATCTTCCATTAACGCTGGCTAAAGCAGCTCCCGGGAAACGTGCGGAAACATTCACCGTCTCCGGGAAACGGTAAGCTGTCGCAAGGGCGAACCGCGAAACTACAGAAGGTCGATGAGGAACTGGATCAGCGGCGCGTCGGCCGGCGGCATCGGATAGTCGCGCATCTGCCGGGGCCTGACCCATTTGAGTCCCTGCCCTTCTTTGGGCTGCGCGATCCCGCGGAAGCGGCGGCAGACATAAAGCGGCATCAGGAGATGGAAATCGTCATAGGAGTGGCTGGCGAAGGTGAGCGGCGCCAGGCACGGGATCTCCGTCTCGATGCCGAGCTCCTCATGCAATTCGCGCACCAGGCATTCCTCCGGCGTCTCGCCGGGCTCGACCTTGCCGCCTGGAAACTCCCACAGGCCGGCAAGCTGCTTTCCTTCCGGACGCTGCGCCAGGAGCACGCGCCGGTCGGTGTCGACCAGCGCGCAGGCGGCGACCAACAGCAGACGCTTTCCGGTTGGCTTGCTCTCGCTCATGCGCCCGGCGGCCGTCGATAATGGTAGCGATAGACTTCCTCGAAGCCGAGCGACCGGTAGAGCGAGAGCGCCGGCTCGTTGCTGGCCTCGACCTGCAGCCAGGCTTCGCGCGCGCCGCGCAGCCGCGCCCATTTCAGCGCCGACAGGATGAGATTGCGGCCATGGCCCTTCTTGCGCGCCGATTCTTCGGTGGCGACCTCGAACAGACCCGCCAGATCGCCGTCATGCACGCAGATCAGCGTCGCCAGCGGCTCGTTGCCCTCCTCGAGCGCGAACAGCCCCGCTTCCGGCTGGATCGCGCCGATGACCTCGGACAGGCCGGGCCGCAGCGAGGCGTCCGAGCCGCTCGTCCTCAGCGACGCGCCGATGAAGCGGCTGATGTCCTTGAGCGGAATCTGGTCCATGGCCGCGCCGAGCCCGACCTCCTTCAGCGGCAGCCGCATGACCAGGGATTCGTCGAACCTGTTCCAGCCGGCCTTGTCGAGATGCGTGGACAGAACCAGTCCCGACAGCGGCGACATGCGAAAGGTCAGCGGCCGGCCATAGGCGTCGAAGCGCCGCGCGGCGCGGCCGATGCGCTCTTCGATGGCGTGCGTGTCGCCCGGATCGAGCGGATTGACCGAGTTCAGGCGCTTGGCGGGGTGTCCTGCCGTGAGCCGTACCACCCAGGTCCCGTCATAATGGACGGCGGCCGCCGGCCAGGCCCGAAAGCCCGCCGCCTCGTAGCGGCGCACGACCGCCAACACGCTTGCCGGATGCCCGGACACCGGCGCCATCAGCTCCGGTAATCGCCATTGATGGCGACATATTCCTTGGTGAGGTCGCAGGTCCACACCGTCGCCTTGCCGCGGCCGATGCCGAGATCGGCGCGAATGCGGATATCGTCGCGCTTCATATAGGCCGAGGTCGCTTCCTCCGAATAGCTCGGATCGCGTTCGCCCTCATGCGCGAGCCGATTGTCGCCGAACCAGATCGACAGCCGGTCGCGGTCGGCCGGTTCGCCGGCCTTGCCGACCGCCATGACGACGCGGCCCCAATTGGCGTCCTCGCCGGCGACGGCCGTCTTGACCAGCGGCGAATTGGCGATCGAAAGCGCGATGCGCTTGGCCGAGCGGGCGGACTTCGCGCCGGTGACCGTGACCTCGACCTGCTTGCGCGCGCCCTCGCCGTCGCGCACCACCTGCAGCGCCAGCGACTTCAGCACCTTGCCGAGCGCCCGGCGGAAGGCGCCAAGCCGCGCATCCTTGGGATCGCTGATCGCCGGCGCGCCGCGGGCGGCGGCCTTGCCGGTGGCGAAGATGAGCAGCGTGTCGCTGGTCGAGGTGTCGCTGTCGACGGTCACCGCATTGAAGGTCTTGGCCGTGCCGCGCGAAAGCAGGTCCTGCAGTGCGGGGGCGGCGATCGGCGCGTCGGTGGCGATGAAGGAAAGCATCGTCGCCATGTCGGGCGCGATCATGCCGGCGCCCTTGGCGATGCCGTTGATGGTGACGTCGGCGTCGCCGAGCTTGACCGTCGCCGTCGCCACCTTCGGATAGGTATCCGTGGTCATGATCGCCTTGGCCGCCTCGGTCCACAGATCCGGCTTGCCGTCCTTGGCCAGGCCGGCGAGCAGATGGCTGAATTTGGTGGTGTCGAGCGGCTCGCCGATGACGCCGGTCGAGGCCAGGAAAACCTCGCTCTGCGAGCATCCGGCGGCCTTCGCCGCCGCCTCGCCGGTCAGCGCGGTCGAAGCCTTGCCCTTCTTGCCGGTGAAGGCGTTGGCGTTGCCGGAATTGACCACCAGGACGCGCGCCTTGCCGGCGGGCAGGTTCTGACGGCAGAAGTCGACCGGAGCCGACGGGCATTTCGACTTGGTGAACACGCCGGCGACAGCCGTGCCCGGATCGAAGACCATGGCCAAGAGGTCGGTTCTGTTCTTGTATTTGATGCCGGCTTCGGCGGTCGCGATGCGCACACCCTCGATGACCGGCATCTTTGGATATTTCTTCGGTGCAAGCGGCGAAATCGTAGCGGACATCGGAACCCCGGAGCGGCAAGAACGCGAAAGGAAGGCCGGTTTGCCCGATAGCGCGCGTCGGCGCAAGGGGCGTTCTGGCCGCGCCTTCCCGGCCTGGCCGGCGGCTTGGCAGTTGGAAACGCGTCGTTTCGTTTCGTCGCCGAAGCCAATATGATCGGCGCCAGATTCACCGGCTAAGGAAGACCTCGATGGACGAAGCCGCCGCTCGCGGGCGCAAGTCGATCGGCGCGAAACGCAATCCCGAGAGCGCCGATGCCATCGTCAAGGCCGCCGAGGCGGTGTTGCGCGAGGCGGGCTATGCCGGCTTCTCGATCGAGGCCGTCGCCCGGCGGGCGCGGGCGGGAAAGCCGACCATCTATCGCTGGTGGCCGAGCAAGGCGGCGCTGCTGATCGAGGTCTACCAGCGGCAGAAGCGCGTCGAGACGCCCGACACCGGGAACATCGAGGACGATCTGGCCGGCTTCCTTCAGAACCTGTTCGCGCATTGGCGCGACACCCCGTCGGGCAACATCTTCCGCTCGCTGATCGCGGAGGCGCAATCGGACGAGACAGCCGCGGCCGCCCTTGCAGAATATTCGAAAGGACGCCGCAGCCATACCGGCCGGATGATCGAGCGCGCCAAGGCGCGGGGCGAGGTGGCGGCCGATGTCGATGCCGGGATCGTCGCCGATCTGATCGCTTCCTTCGCCTGGCGGCATCTTCTGGCCGGACGGCTCGACGAGGACGACGCGCTGATCCGCGCCGCCATACGCTACATCACGCGGGGTATAATGAACGCTTGACCCCCGAAAGCGAAAGGGCGCCCGAAGGCGCCCTTTAGAATTATCCAGCCGCAAGCGGATTACTTGCCGGCTTCCAGCGTGTCGATGTCCTTCTTGAGCTTCTCGTCCGGGATCTCGACCTTGGCGGCCGCGCGCAGCTCCTTGACCATGGCGAAATACTTGTCGCGGATCACCGCCTGCTTGGCTTGGTCCTTGACGTCGTCGAAGGCCGGCGGCTGCTTGGCGCGCTTGTCCTCGACCTTGATGACGTGCCAGCCGAACTGCGACTGCACCGGCTCCTTCGAATATTTGCCGACGTCGAGCGCGAAGGCCGCCTTGTCGAACTCCGGCACCATCTGCCCCGGGCCGAACCAGCCGAGGTCGCCGCCGCTGGTCTTGCCGCTTGGATCGCTGGTGTGTTCGTTGGCGAGCTTCTGGAAGTCGGCGCCGCCGTCGAGCTGCTTGATGATCGCCTCGGCCTCTTCCTTCGTCTTCACGAGGATGTGACGGGCGTGGATTTCGTTGACCGGCGGCGTGTTGGCGATCTCCTGGTCGTAGCGGGCGCGCACTTCGGCGTCCGTCACCTTGTCGACCACTTCCTTCTCGACCACCTCGCCATGCAGGGCGCGAGCCTGCAGGAACGCCATGCGGCGCTGGAAGTCGGCGTCCTTGTCGAGGCCGCTGTCGACCGCCTTCTTGGCCATGACGCGGATTTCGATCGCGGCCGAAAGGGCAGCCGCGCGGCGCTGTTCGGGCGGCATCTGCGCGAACTGTTGCGACAGTTCGCCTTCGGCGAGCTGAAGATCGGCCTCGGTCAGCTTCTCGCCATTGACGGTGGCGACCACGGCATTGGGATCGACCGGAGCCGCCGCCGGCGCTGTGGCGTCCTGGGCGGGCTTGGTCTCCTGCGCCATCAGCGGCGACAGGCTAAGAGCCGAGAGCCCGAAGACCAGACCGAGGCTGGCGAGCGAGGCGCGGCGGAACGACAGGGACATCAAGATAACTCCAATGGGGATTGCCAATAAGGACCGCGTGAGCGGAAGGGTTCCAAATCAGTCGGATTGTGGCGGAATTTGGCGCTGCCCATAGGGCTAACGCGGCGTTGACATCGATTGAGCCCCCTCTTATCTGTCCATCGACTTGGCGTCCAGAACCGTTTTCCGGGCGCTTTTTGCGTTTGTCCGCATTCACGCGGATTTGATGGGCCCGCCAGGCGCCTGTCGCAAACGGCTAAATTGCTATCGAAAGGACCATTGGATGGTCAGTCTCGGCGGTCTCGCCCGTAAGGTTTTCGGTTCTTCCAACGACCGCCGTGTCAAGTCGACCCGGCCCAGGGTCGAAGCCATCAACGCCATGGAAAACGAGATGCGGGCGCTTTCCGACGCCGAGCTCTCGGGACGCACTGAAAAATTCCGCCAGGATCTCGCCAACGGCGCCGCGCTCGACGACCTGCTGGTTCCAGCCTTCGCCACGGTGCGCGAGGCGGCCCGCCGCGTGCTTGGCATGCGTCCCTTTGACGTACAATTGATCGGCGGCATGGTGCTTCACAATGGCGGCATCGCCGAGATGCGCACCGGCGAGGGCAAGACGCTGGTCGCCACTCTGCCGGTCTATCTCAATGCGCTTGCCGGCCAGGGCGTCCATGTCGTCACCGTCAACGACTATCTCGCCACCCGCGACGCCGAATGGATGGGCCGCGTCTATAAATTCCTCGGCCTGACCGTCGGCATCATCGTCCACGGCCTTTCCGACGACGAGCGCCGCGAGGCTTACGCCTCCGACGTCACCTATGCCACCAACAACGAGCTCGGTTTCGACTATCTGCGCGACAACATGAAATATGAGCGCTCGCAGATGGTGCAGCGCGGCCATGCCTACGCCATCGTCGACGAAGTCGATTCCATCCTGGTCGACGAGGCGCGCACGCCGCTGATCATTTCCGGTCCGCTCGAGGACCGCTCGGAAATGTACAACACCATCGACGCCTTCATGCTGAAGCTCGGCCCGGCCGACTACGAGGTCGACGAGAAGCAGAAGACGACGATCTTCACCGAGGACGGCACCGAGAAGCTGGAAAACATGCTGCGCGACGCCGGCCTGTTGAAAGGCGAGTCGCTCTACGACGTCGAGAACGTCGCCATCGTCCATCACGTCAACAACGCGCTGAAGGCGCATCTTCTGTTCCAGAAGGACCGCGACTACATCGTGCGCAACGGCGAGATCGTCATCATCGACGAGTTCACCGGCCGCATGATGCCGGGCCGCCGCTACTCCGAAGGCCTGCACCAGGCGCTCGAGGCCAAGGAGCATGTGCAGATCCAGCCGGAGAACCAGACGCTGGCCTCCGTCACCTTCCAGAACTATTTCCGCCTCTACAAGAAGCTTGCCGGCATGACCGGCACCGCGCTGACCGAGGCCGAGGAATTCGGCAACATCTACGGCCTCGAGGTCACCGAGATCCCGACCAACCTGCCGGTCATCCGCAAGGATGAGGACGACGAGGTCTACCGTACGGTCGAAGAGAAGTACAAGGCGATCGTCAAGGAAATCCGCGAGGCCAGCGCCAAAGGCCAGCCGACGCTGGTCGGCACCACCTCGATCGAGAAATCCGAGCAGCTGGCCGAACGCCTGCGCAAGGATGGCTTCAAGGACTTCGAAGTGCTGAACGCGCGTCACCACGAGCGCGAGGCGGCTATCGTCGCCCAGGCCGGCAAGCCCGGCGCCATCACCATCGCCACCAACATGGCCGGCCGCGGCACCGACATCAAGCTCGGCGGCAACGCCGAGATGCGTATCGCCGAGGAGCTGGGCGACATGCCGCCCGGACCCGAGCGCGAGGCTCGGGAAAAAGAGATTAACGACGACGTCGAGCGCCTGAAGGAAAAGGCGCTGGCCGCCGGCGGCCTTTACGTTCTGGCCACCGAACGCCACGAATCGCGCCGCATCGACAACCAGCTTAGAGGTCGTTCAGGAAGACAGGGCGATCCCGGCCGGTCAAAATTCTTCCTGTCGCTGCAGGACGACCTGATGCGCATCTTCGGCTCCGAGCGCATGGATGGCATGCTGCAGAAGCTCGGCCTCAAGGAAGACGAGGCGATCATCCATCCCTGGATCAACAAGGCGCTGGAGAAGGCGCAGAAGAAGGTCGAGGCGCGCAACTTCGACATCCGCAAGAACCTGTTGAAATATGACGACGTCTCGAACGACCAGCGCAAGGTGGTGTTCGAGCAGCGTATCGAGCTGATGGACGGCGAAGGCCTGTCGGAGACGATCGCCGAGATGCGCGAGGGCGTCATCGAGGAGATCGTCGCCAAGAACATTCCCGAAAACGCCTATGCCGAGCAGTGGAACGTCGCCGGCCTCAAGGAGGAAGCGGCGCAGTATCTCAACCTCGACCTGCCGATCGAGGAATGGGTCAAGGAAGAGGGCATCGCCGAGGACGACATCCGCGAGCGCATCGCGGCCGCGGCCGACGCCGCCGCCAAGGAGCGCGCCGATCGCTTTGGCCCCGACGTGATGAACTATGTCGAACGTTCGGTGGTGCTGCAGACGCTCGACCATCTGTGGCGCGAGCACATCGTCAATCTCGACCACCTGCGTTCCGTCGTCGGCTTCCGCGGTTACGCCCAGCGCGACCCGCTGCAGGAATACAAGGGCGAGGCCTTCGAGCTGTTCCAGGGCATGCTCGGCAACCTGCGCCAAGCCGTCACCGCGCAGCTGATGCGCGTCGAGCTGGTGCGCCAGGCGGCGGACGCGCCGCCGCCCGAAGCCCCCGAGATGTTCGGCAGCCATATCGACGGCTCCACCGGCGAGGATGATTTCCAGGGCGGCGAGACCGCGCTTCTGATGCGTCAGGACACCAACGCCGTCGTCGCGCCGGAAAACCGCGACCCGAAGAACCCCGCGAGCTGGGGCAAGGTCGGCCGCAACGAGCTCTGCCCCTGCGGCTCCGGCAAGAAGTACAAGCACTGCCACGGCACGTTCGCCTGAGCAGGTCTTCAGTCCCGGCTTTCGCCGGGACTTTTCAACGGATATGATCCCAGTCCCAGACAACTTTCGCAAGGGGCTGAACAGGTTCAAAGCCGTGCCCGGCGTGCCCGACTACTTCCAACTGCACGACCTTAACTTCAATTCATCCATAAAGCCTGCAGTCATGGCGTCGGATATCGACACGACGCGGCAAACAATTCTATCGAAGATCGCGTCCTACAACGTCGGAGGTTGGACCCCGAGCGACAACGCGGCTGCACAGATCGCATCCCATGTCTGCTTCTGCAGCGGAACGCCGGAGCGCAGGCGCTCCTCGCGGGACCGGGCTTCCGGCTCGCCAGGAACCAGGACCGGAGTACCGGGCGTGGTCGGTCGCGAGGCCTTCACATAGTTGGCGTAAGCGCGCGCTCTCTGCAGGAAATCCGGCTCTCCAAAGCGGGCCGGGTCAAGGTAGATCGACAGCATGCCGTTGCTTATGCGGCCGCGCTTGCCGCCAGGGATAGGACCGGACGTCGCGCCTCCAGCCAGGATGCCCGCCAGGATTTCGCACATGAAGGCAAGGCCGGAGCCCTTGTGCAGACCGAAAGCGACGAGAGCGCCCTCGCCATGCGCTAAGTCCCGAACGCCGCCCGGCACGATCGGTCCGTAAAGTGCTGACGGGTCCGAGGTGAACTTTCCGTCGAGCCCGACCAGTGCTCCCTCCGGCACTGGCTTGCCGCCGTTCGATGCGACCAGTACCTTGCCTTCGGCAACAAGCGACGTCGCGAAATCAAGCAGGAACATAGGTTCCTTGCCGTCCGACGGAACGCCTATGCAGATTGGATTCGTGGAAAACCGTCGATCGATCCCACCGAACGGCGCAACCAGCTCACCGCCGCCCACATTGACGAAATGCAACGAAACCAGACCGGCATCGGCGGCCCGTTCTGCCCAGTCGCCGATCCGGCCGAGATGGCTGGAGTTTCGCAGGCCGATCATCGAAACGCCCGCGGCCCTGGCTTTCTCCACGCCCGTGTCGACGGCCAACGGACCGATTGTCTGGCCGAAGCCCCAATTGCCGTCCACTGTGGCGAAGGAGGGACCCTCCGAGACCACCGTCAGCGTCTGCCCCGGTAGGACATAACCCTGCCGCAGCCAATAGAGATAACGCGGAGTGCGTATCACGCCGTGGCTGTCATGGCCCGCTAGATTGGCCGACAGAAGGTAGTGTCCGATCCGATACGCTTCGTCCCGCGCGCAGCCGGCGGTCGCGAAAATAGTCGCGACGAACTCTTTCAGCCGCGCGGCGGGAATGACGTAAGTTGGCTCCTCCATCACCATTGGTTTGTGCGGTACAATCAAGTTTAGATCAATCCCGAATCGCGCGCGGCCGCCGTCGCCTCGCCGCGCGAGACGGCCTCCAGCTTGTCCAGCACCGCCGACACGTGATGATCGACCGTCTTTGGCGAGATGGTCAGATGCGCGGCGATCTTCTTGTTGGAAAAGCCGCGTTCGATCAGCTGCAGCACCTCCATCTGGCGCTGCGTGAGGCCGGCCTGGTTGGCGCGCGTCGCCTGTCGCGGTCCTCTCGCGATGTGGCTGACGCCGCTTTCCCGCATAAGGCCGCGGACGTGCTGCGCGACCGCCCTCGCGCCAAGGTCCTCAAAAATGGCAAGCGCTTCGCGCTGCGCCGCTTCGTCGCCGCGCAGCAAGGCCAGTGCCTGTTCGAAAGGCGCCCCCATTTCGGCCCATAGCGCTGCGGCGGCGCGCCAGTCGCCGGTCAGTTGCAGGCGGTGCGGCTCCGCCATGCCGTTCGTATCGCCGGGGTCGGATCCGGGCGACAACAGCTGCCGCCAGGTGGCAAGTTCGCCGAACACGGCCGGCGTCGGCGCGAGGCTTTCGGCAACCGCGATCAGGCGCAAGGCTTCCTGCCTGTCGGCTTGTCCAAGCCAGGCCAACTCAGCCAGCACCTCGGCAAACGCCACAAGGCGCTGCAGCTCCATGCCCTTGTCCAGGAACCGCCTCATCTCTTCGACGATCGGCTCGGCCGATGGGTCGCCGCGGCGGATGCGCAGCCTCGCCAGAGCCACCAGCGACGGATAGCGCACGAGCGGCGTCGTTGCGTCGTCGTCGACAACCTCATGCGCCATTGTCGCGGCGTCGTCCCAAAAGCCGCGCCGAAGCAAAAGCTGCGCCTGCACGCCGCGCATGTAGTCGCGCCATGTCGCGAGATCGTTCTCGACGCAATAGCCAATGCCGCGATCCAGGAACGACGCCGCCTCCTTGAAGTTGAGGCTATTCATCTCGACGCAGGCGCAGTTCGTGAAGGCGCGCGCCGCATGCTCCTGGAAGTTGCCCGACAGCGCAATCCCAAGGCTGCGTGCGAGATCGCGCCGCCCTTTGGCAAAATCCAGCCATTGTCCGGCGGCGCCGACATTGTTCAGCGCATGACAGACAATGTCCGCCCGGTTGAGCCGCTCCGCCAGTTCGGCCGCCTTGCCGCCGAGCGAAAGCGTGTCCTCGAGCCGCTCGGCCAGCATCGCCAGTTGCGAGAGGTTAGAGTAGGCCATCGCCAGCTCGGCGCTGTCGGGAGCGGTCTCCAGAAGCTCCACGGCCTGCTCGCCGAAACGGTCCGCTGCCTCGCGATCGCCGAGCAGATAAGCAAAGCGCGACAGGCACCTGAGGCAGTCGCCTTCCTTGAGCCGATCGCCCAGCGCCCGGCGCAGCTGGCGCGCCCGGTCCTGCGCTTCCATCGCCGCGTCGATGCGGCCGATCAGATGGCACTCGAAGGCATGGCCTTCATAAAGCTCCGCCCGCTTCTCGATCGGCAGGATATCCGCGTGGCGCAGGGCGACCTCGTAGTAACCCGCCGCATCGCGATGGGCACCGACGCGGGAAGCCTCGCGCGCGGCGACCGGCGCCAGCTCGCGCACCACGTCCAGGCTTTGCGCCTCCACGGCATGATGCACCAGCCTTGCGGTGGCGACTTGCGGATTTTCCCGCAACGCTGCCAAGGCGCGCTCGTTGTACTCCCGTCTCTTGCTGGGCGTCAGCGCCATCTCGATCGCCGTGCGGGCGATCTCGTGGCGGAAGGCATAGCCGTCGCCGAAATCCTCGAGCAGGCCGTTGGCGACGCATTCGGCGAGCTGGCCGGCGGCGGCAATTCCGCAAAGGCCGCTGAGCGCCCAGGCGTCGGCGCGGCGCGGGAACACCGAGACCGCGTCGAGCATCGAGCGGGCGCCGGAGGAGAGCTGCTCGGCGCGCGCGAGCACCGCGTCGCGCACGCTGACCGGCAGCAGGCCGTCTTTCTCGCCGGCCAGCAACTCCGTCACAAAGAAGGCATTGCCTGCCGTGGCGCGGTAGATGGCGCCGCCGTCGCGGCCGGCGGCCTCGGCGAGCGACAGGACGGCCGTCTCGCTGAGCAAAGGGACCTCGATACGATGGACGTTGCCGGCCGGGATTTCGCCGAGCGCCCGGCGCACCCGCATCTGCCCCTCGCTGCGGTCGGTGCGCGCCGTGATCAGAAGCAGGATGTGGGTGCTCGCGATACGCCGGCCCAGGAAGCGCACGAAATCGAGCGTCGCATCATCCGCCCAGTGCAGATCCTCGATGACCAGGACGCTTGGACCCTTCGTCTCGAAAACGTCGAGCGCGTCGGAAAAGAACGGCAGCCTTTGCCCCTGACGGGCATCGATCGCCTGCGGCAACTCCCATCCCGCCTCGCGCGCAAGATCGTAGAGCGCGCCGAGCGGGTCGGGAATCGAGAGGTCTTCGCAGGCACCGCGCAACAGCTTCACGCCTGCCGTCATCCGCTCCGTGAACGCCTCGACCAGCGTCGTCTTGCCGGCGCCGGCTTCGCCGGACAGCGCCACGACGCGGCCGTGGCCTCGCACGGTGCCGGCCAGCACGGCCTCCAGTTGGTTCAGTTGCGTCTGTCTTTCCAGAAGCATCGTCACTCTCGCGAATGGGATTGTTGGCGCGGCGGATGCCGCTGGATAGTCGGTACGAAGCTGTGGAAATGTGACCTTCCACACGTTCCAGTGCCTGCTTCCACATAGAACGCTCCAAAGATAGGGAATCGTCCCGTCAAATATGGGGAAAGGTGCCGATGCGCGCCTTCCGCGAAGGTGATTTCTGCTGGGTCGCGCTTGAACCGAGCGCAACTCACCAACGAAAGGAACCCCTATCGTGCCTCGTTACCTGATTGAACGTACCTTTCCCGATGGGCTTCATGTGCCGATGAACGACGCCGGCGCGACCGCGATGGGCGGCGTCATCGCCCGCAACGCCGAGAAAGGCGTAACCTGGGTGCAATCCTTCGTCTCGCCGGACAAGTCGAAGAGCTTCTGCATCTATGACGCGCCCTCGCCGGAGGCGATCCGCAGCACCGCGCAGAAGAATGCGCTTCCCGTCGACAAGATCACGGAGGTGCGGGTCCTTGACCCCTACTTTTATCGCTGATCGGGCAGATGAACGACAAAACGATGAGACGATCGTCCTTGTCGATGGCGGACCTGTTGTCATGCCGGACAGCGAGGGAGTATCCGCCGCGGCGGATACTCTCGCACCGCGGCGCGGCTTCATGCGGCGGCTCGTGTCGGCACTGTTTTCGCCTGTGCGAAACAGGCGCCGCCGGCCTCTCCCGCAGGATCACCATCTGAGGCGCGACATCGGCCTCCGTGAGCGGGAATTGCCGCGCGAATACTGGGAATATTGGTGGCATTACTGATGTTCCATACCGGCCCTGGCGGGACCTCGCGGTCTCGCCCTTCGAATGACACGCGCGCCAAGCGTCGCAGGCCCGGCCTTGAAAAAGACCGGCCCTGCCCTTGCGCGCGCGCTTAACGGAATTGGAGAGAGAACAGTGAGCATCCCCAGCCTGACCAGATATTTCATCGGCGCATCGGCCCTGGCCGTCATGGCGGCAAGCGCCACCCACGCCGAAACCGTCAATCCGCTTGCCGAAAAGGTGCGGGCGCTGGACAGCCGCTTCGAGGACGTCGCGGTGGCGAAAGCTGAAGGCTACGCGCCGATCCCCTGCGCCAGCGGCATCACCGGCGGCGCCATGGGCATCCACTACGTCAATGCGACCTACCTCAAGGACGACGCCGTCGACGTCGCCAAGCCGGAGGCGGTCATGTACGAGCCGATGGCCGACGGCACGCTGAAGCTGGTCGCCGTCGAATATATCACTTCGAAGGGTCCGGCCTCGCTCGAAGGCCAGCTGTTCAACTTCAACAGCGCCCCCAACCGCTACGGCCTCGGCCCGTTCTACGAGCTGCATGTCTGGGCCTGGAAGCAGAACCCCACCGGCGCCTTCGCCGACATGAACCCGAATGTGTCCTGCGACGCTATGAAGGGGATGTAAGCAGCGCCCTTGCCTTCTCCCCGTTTGACGGGGAGAAGGTGGCCCGAAGGGCCGGATGAGGGGCAGCGCCGGCGATTGCGATTGGCCGCGTTTCGCAGCTAGTGACCTGAAATTAGTGCCAAAACGGCAACAAGGTACGAGACCGCAATCATGGCGTAGGCAATCTGGAGAAAGGTTATTCCGTCACCCTTAATTCGAGAATGACCTCCCAGATATTCCCAAAAATCTTGTCCCGACACGGGAAAATTCAGCGCGAATTCCCGTACGAGATGTCTGCTTATTTGCTATCATGCCCGCGCAGCTTTTTAGCTTTCTACGGCTTGCGCACTTCAGCGCAATTTCCGAAAGCCCGCGCTGCCCCTCATACGCCCGCCGGCACCCCACCCACCCTTTCTTAAGGTGTTTCGGATAGACCGAAACCTTGGAAAGAGGCGGAAAACGGAGAGTTCTGGGTGCGCTTTTCCGCGGCGACGACTGCCGGGCGGTTCCTGCCGCAGCGCTGGGCGCTGCGCATGCGTCCGTTGCTTGGCCGCATCGACGCAGTGCTGTTCACCGCCGACGAGCGCGGCGAAGCCGGGCGCATGTCGCTGATCGCCTTTTCGATCCGTATCATCAGCGCCTTCATCGCCTTCGTCAGCCAGGTGCTGATGGCGCGCTGGATGGGCTCGTTCGAATACGGCATCTCGGTGCTGGTCTGGGTGACGATGGTCATCGTCGGCAACCTCGCCTGCCTCGGCTTCCACACCTCGGTCATTCGTTTCATTCCCGAATATCGCGAACGCGGCATGCTGGCCGAACTGCGCGGCATCGTGCTCGCCAGCCGCCTGTTCGTGCTCGCTGCTTCGACGCTGATCGCGGGCCTCGGCGCCCTTGGCGTGTGGCTCGCCTCGGACTGGATCGAGAACTACTACGTCATCCCCTTCATCCTCGGCGTCATCTGCCTGCCGATGATCGCGCTCGGCGATCTCCTGCAGGGGCTGGCGCGCGCCAATTCCTGGGCGCTGCTGGCGCTCTCGCCCACCTATCTGGTGCGGCCGGTGCTGATTCTGGCGTTCATGGCGCTGATGCTTGGCCTGCACTACGTGCCCGACGCCAAGACCGCGATCTTCGCCTCGATCGCGGCCACCTATGTCACGACGCTCGGCCAGCTGATGGCCGTCACCTCGCGCATGGAGAAAAAGATACCGGCCGGGCCGATGGCGGTGCATTTCGGCCAGTGGATCCTCGTTTCGCTGCCGATATTCCTGGTCGAGAGCTTCTTCTTCCTGCTCACCAATGCCGACGTGCTGATGGTCGGCGCCTATATGAACCCCAACGATGTCGCCGTCTATTTCGCCACGGTGAAGACGCTGGCGCTGGTGCATTTCGTCTATTTCGCGGTCAAGGCCGGCGTTGCCCAGCGCTACGCGCAGTTCACCCATGGCGAACCGGACAAGCTCGCCGCCTTCGCTCGCGAGACCGTGTCCTGGACCTTCTGGCCCTCGTTGCTGATGGCGCTCATGGTGCTGGCGCTGGGCGAGCCGATGCTGATGCTGTTCGGTCCCGAATTCACCGCTGGCTACCCGCTGCTCTTCCTGCTTGTGCTGGGCGTCGTGGCGCGCGCCGCCGTCGGCCCCTGCGAAAGCCTGCTCACCATGAGCGGCAACCAGAACATCTGCGCCGCCGTCTATGCCATGACGCTTGCCCTGAACATCGGCCTCAACGTGCTGTTGATCCCGCTGTTCGGCCTCTGGGGCGCGGCAATCGCCACCAGCCTCGCCATGGTCTTCGAGGCCAGTGCGCTGTCCTTCACCGTCTGGCGCAAGCTCGGCATCGTGATGGCGATCTTCGTGCCCGCAAACAAGGAAATCGCCTGATGGCCGCCGTCCCGTTGCTCGAAGAGACCAGCGGCGGCACCGCCGGCGCCATGGTCTCCAACCTTGCCGGCCTGGCGCGCGAGGTCGACCCCGCCCATATCGAGCTCTTCGCCAGCAACCGGCCGGAGCGCAAGCTCGCCATCTACCCAGCCTCGGCGGGCTTCGAACTTGTCGAGGAACTCGACTATCTCAGCGCCCGCACGATCGAGCCGAACGTCTTCTTCAACCCGCGCTTCCTGGCGCCGGCGATGCCCCGGCTGGAAGACCGCGAGGTGCGGCTTGCCGTCATCCGCGACGGCGACGAATACCGCAACCGGCTTCGGCTTCTGGCGCCGTTCTCGGTCGAGCGGCCGGCGATCCCGCTCGGCGTCCCGGTGATGCGCACATGGTCGAGCCCGTTCGGCCCGCTCGGAACGCCGCTGGTCGATCGCGACGATCCGGTCGGCGTCATCGAGGATTTCTTCTCGATGCTGTCGCGGCCGCATCTCAAGCTACCCAAGGTCTTCGTGCTGCCCGACATCAAGCTCGACGGTCCGGTAGCGAGCCTCATGACCTCGTTTGCCGACAGCCGCGGCCTGACCATGGTGACCACCGGCAAGGTCGAGCGGCCGGTGCTGGAAAGCGATGCCGACGGCGAGGATTACCTCAAGGCCTCGCTGCGCGCGCACCACTATCGCGAGTTCCGCCGCCTGAAGCGGCGTCTCGCCGACCTCGGCAAGCTCGAGCACATCGTGGCACGCGGGCAGGACGAGATACGCCATGCCATCGAGAGCTTCCTGACGCTTGAAGCGGCCGGCTGGAAAGGCCGCGAGCGCACCGCGATGGCGATCGACCGTTACCGCGCCGCCTTCGCCCGCGAAGCCGTGCATAGGCTGGCCGAGCAGGACATGTGCCGCATCCATCTGCTGACGCTCGACGGCCGCACCGTCGCCTGCCTGGTCGTCTTCGTCGAGGCCGGCGTCGCCTACACCTGGAAGACGGCCTATGACGAGGCGCTTTCCGCCTATTCGCCGGGCACGCTGCTGATGATCGAGGTGACCAAGCAGCATCTCGACGATCCCAACATCGTCATGACCGATTCCTGCGCGGTTCCGGACCACCCGGTGATGAGCCGGCTGTGGAGCGAGCGCAAGCCGATGGGCACGCTGGTGGTCGGGCTGACGCCGGATGCCGACCGGCTGGCACGTCAGGCGGCCTCGCAACTGCATCTCTACCGTGAGACCCGCAACATGGCGCGCATCCTGCGCAACCGCATGCGGAGCCTTTTGAAAAGGCGCTAGATCAACGGCGGGACACAAGCTATGGGTCCGCGCGGCGAACTCGGGCCGGCCTACACGAAACCATCCAGATGATCAGAAGTCGTTTGTGTCACACCAGTTTCCGTGCGGCCGTGCTGCTGACTGCGCTCATGCCTGCCCGGGCCTGGGCCGATACCTGCCCGGAGGATTGCTCCGATCCGCTGCCTCCCCCGGTCAGCATCTACAGCCAGACCACGGGCGGCTATCTGAGCCCCGCTACGGCCGGCGCACTGCCGCGTGTCTATGTGCCGAACCGCTCCTCCAACAGCGTCTCGGTGATCGACACCGTCACCCTGAAGGAAGTCGGCCGGTTCCCGGTCGGCAGCAAGCCGCAGCACGTCGTGCCGTCCTGGGACCTCAAGACGCTTTGGGTCGCCAACAACGGCACCGGCAGGAACGGCAGCCTGACGCCGATCGACCCGATGACGGCCAAGCCCGGCCAGCAGATCCCGGTCGACGACCCCTATAATCTCTACTTCATGCCAGACGGCAGCGCGGCAATCGTCGTCGACGAGGCGATGAAGCGGCTCGATTTCCGCGACCCGCACACCATGGCGCTGAAATCGAGCCTGCCGACGCCGACCTGCCCCGGCATCAACCATGCCGATTTCTCGGTCGACAGCTCCTACGCGATCTTCACTTGCGAATATGGCGATGGCGGCCTGGCCAAGATCGACCTGAAGAACCAGAAGGTGCTCGGCCACCTCGACCTCTCCAAGATGGGCATGCCGCAGGACATCCGCCTCTCGCCCGACGGCAAGGTTTTCTACGTCGCCGACATGATGAATGATGGCGTGTTCCTGATCGACGGCGACAGTTTTCGCGAAATCGGCTTCATCCCCACCGGCATCGGCACGCATGGCTTCGTCGTCAGCCGCGACGGCAAACGCCTTTATGTCTCGAACCGCGGCTCGCACAAGATGGAACAGGGCAAGGCCAACGGCCGGGGCAGCGTGACGGTGATCGACTTCGCCACCCGCGCCGTGGTCGCGCAATGGCCGATCCCGGGCGGCGGCAGCCCCGACATGGGCAATGTCAGCGCCGACGGCAAGCAATTATGGTTCTCCGGCCGCTTCGACAGCGACGTCTATATGATCGACACCACCAGCGGCGGCGTGACGAAAATACGCGTCGGCGTCGAGCCGCATGGGCTGACGGTGTGGCCACAGCCGGGGCGCTACTCGCAGGGACACACGGGGAATATGCGGTAGCAGCCAGCTCCAACACAGCAGTTCAGGCCGGGCTGCGCCGATGCCCGATCGGCATGAGATTGCTGGTGAGCCCACCGGGCCGGACGAGTTCCTGCGGGATGCCCAGCCAGGGATGCCGCCGACATGGCGTCGAAATGGCGACTGTTGCGTCCGACCGATCAGGGTGCCCATCGAACTGACCAAGGCTGGCAATCCGGCGATCCCAACTTCGTGATGTCCTTGTGTCTGCACAAATGGCACATCGTCACACAACTGAAATCCGGCGCGCCTAGCGGGTTCCTCGCCGCATCGCCGGCACACATCTCCCGCCACTTCCTACATCGAGGAAAGACCATGCTTTTTCGTGCCATTATCGCGCCACTGGGCATCTCACTGTCCATGGCATCATCCAGCTTCGCCGCCGACCTTGTCGAAGCACCCCCGCCGGCAGCACCGACCTGGACTCTGGGGATCGAGGGAAGTCCCGAGTTCTACGCCATCGACAATGGCAGCAACAAAGCGCGATCGCTCGCCGACACCTACTTCAAGTTCAGCGTCTCGCACAATTTCGCCGACAATTTCGTCGGCGGGATATTCATCCAGCCGACCTTCAAGACCGGTGGAAAGACACAATATTACGGCGAGGCGAGTCTCGGCTACAAGATCAAGCTGACGGACGCCTTCACCCTCACTCCCAGCGTTGCCCTCGGCTACACTTGGCATGACACCGGCATCGTCAAGGACGCCGACGCAAATGCGCAGATCCCCTACTACGCCTTGTATCTCGCCGGAGATTGGAAACTGTCCAAGCAATGGACGTGGAATGTCTTCAACTTCCGCTACCGCAACGCCTTCAACACCACCTGGGAAACGCCGAAGCTGGCCACAGGCGTGACCTACAACATCGACTCCACCAATGCGGTCTATGCCAACCTCGGCTATTCGTGGAAAAAGGCCGATACGACGTCGGCGCCTTACGACGATCTCGCCGGCGACAAGCTCAACATCGCGATCGGCTACAAGCACTCGCTCTGATCGCTAGAGCAATTCCAGGAAAAGTGTGTAGCGGTTTTTCGTCCGGAATTGCGTGAAAACAACAAAGGCGCAGGCTGGCCGTCGTCGGCCTGCGCCCCACGCCCGCAATGCAGCTCTTGCGGCTCTGAGGCCACCTCCAGAAAGTCCCAAGACCGCAATGCGCTCCCAATAGGCCGGAGACCCGGCAGGGGAACGTGGCGCGTGCTGATAATCGGATTGGGCGCGCAAATCCTTGGCCAAAATATTCCGACCCCCACCAGCCTGTCATCCAACCGTCATGCTGCGGACCTACACATCCACAAATCCGGATGGATGGATGGATGGACAAGACTACTGCTCTGCTGGCGCTGGCCGCGCTTGGTCAGGACACAAGGTTAGAGACGTTCCGGCTGCTCGTGCAAGCGGGTGCCGAAGGCGTTCCAGCCGGCGAGATCGCATCGCAGCTGGGAACGGTGCAGAACACCATGTCTGCGCATCTGAAGGTCCTCGACCGCGCCGGGCTTGTTCGCGCCGAACGGGAGGGGCGGATCATCCGGTATGTCGTCGACATGAACGCCTTTCGCGATCTGCTGGCCTACCTGATGGAAGACTGCTGCAGGGGCGCCCCGGAGCTTTGCCGGCCGGTCATCCAGGCGGTGACCTGTAAATGCTGACGATCTCAATGGAGGCTCGGCACCGTGTCCGCTGACCTGCCGCGACGGCTCGCTGCCGAAGGACTTGGAACTGCGATGCTGGTCGCCACCGTGGTCGGTTCCGGGATCATGGCCGACCGGCTGACCCATGATGTGGCGCTCGCCTTGCTCTGCAACACCTTGCCGACCGGCGCGATACTGATCGTGTTGATCACTATCCTCGGCCCGATTTCCGGTGCGCATTTCAACCCAGCGGTCACGCTCGTGTTCAGCCTGAGGCACCAAATGGCCCGCGATGTGGCCCTGACCTACGTGGCAGCCCAGCTCGCGGGAGGCATACTCGGCACACTGACGGCTCATGCCATGTTTGACATGCCGCTCTTCAGTCTCTCGACCACGGTGCGCTGGGGGCCTGGTCTGTGGATCGCTGAGGCGGTTGCGACCTTCGGCCTCGTCTTCACCATCCTTGCCGGTCTCCGCTTTCGCTCTGATGCCATCCCGTGGCTGGTTGGCCTCTACATCGTGGCCGCCTATTGGTTCACTGCCTCGACATCGTTCGCAAACCCGGCCGTGGCCGTGGCCCGCGCCCTCTCCAATACCTTCGCGGGCATCCGGCCGCTCGATGTCCCGGCCTTCATCGCAGCCCAGCTTGCCGGGGCTCTGGTGGCAATGGCGCTTGCCGGCTGGCTGCTTGCGGAACCCCAAGCCATCACCAATGAGGAACCCGCCGAATGACCATCACGATCTATCACAACCCCCAGTGCGGCACCTCGCGAAACACGCTGGCCATGATCAGGCAGAGCGGCGAAGAGCCCGAGATCATCGAATACCTCAAGACGCCTCCCTCACGTGCAAAGCTGGTTGAGCTGATCGCAGCCATGGGGATCACTACCCGTGCGCTGCTTCGGGAGAAGGGAACGCCCTATGAGGAGCTTGGGCTCGCGGACCCAAAGTGGTCAGACGACGATCTGATCGACGCCATGCTCAAGCATCCGATCCTGATCAACCGCCCAATCGTGGTGACCCTGCTGGGCGCGGTCCTTGCGCGACCCTCTGAGGCGGTCCTCCCGATTTTGCCCAATCCCGACATCGGCCCCTTCACCAAGGAAGACGGCGAGGTCGTTATCGACGCGACCGGTAAACGGGTCGTTTGATCATATTTCGATCTTTGTCGAAATAGGTATTGACCTGTGCCGGCGGCGGGTGCAGTGTTATTTCCATGAAACTCGAACAAGCAGCAAAACAGCTCGAAGCCATCGGCAACCCGACACGGCTCAAGCTCTATCGCACACTGGTCAGAGCCGGCGAAGCAGGCCGGCCCGTGGGGTACTTGCAGGACAGCCTTGGCATCGCGGCCTCGACGCTGTCCCACCATCTGCATCGCCTCATTCTGACCGGCCTCGTGACGCAAGAGCGGCAGGCAACGACCCTGATCTGTCGGGCCAACTACCCTATCATGAGGGAGCTGATCGGCTTCCTGGCTGACGAGTGCTGCGCTGACGCCGCTTGCGGTGCCGCCGAGGGCGAAGCAGCGGCATAGCGCATATTTTTTTGTTTCGTATTTCGATGATCCCGGAAGGACGGAAACAATGCCGATGAATGACCATGACGCCCTCCCTGTCGCCGTCATCGGAGCCGGCCCGGTCGGCATGGCGGCTGCAGTCCATCTCGTTCAGCGTGGGCTCCCCGTGAAGGTCTACGAGGCCGGCGCGGAAGTCGCCACCAATCTCCGCGACTGGGGTCATGTCCGGGTGTTCACGCCTTGGCGCTACTGTGTGGATCGGACGGCGGTAAGGCTTCTTGAGCGCAGTGGCTGGACGATGCCCGATCCTGAGGCGTTCCCAACCGCTGACGAGCTGATTGCGCACTACCTTGAACCGCTCGCAAGGCTGCCTGAACTCTCAACGTCTATCGAGACCAACGCCAACGTGGTCGGCATCTCCCGCTGGGGTGCGGACAAGGTATTGAGCAAGGATCGACAGGCAAGGCCCTTCCTGTTGGTCGTGAAGACCGCCGACGGGATCAGGCGCGACCGCGCGCGCGCCGTCGTTGATGCGTCCGGGACATGGCAGACGCCAAACCCACTTGGGGGCGGTGGTATCACGGCGGAGGGTGAAGCGGAGTTCGCTGACAAGATCGCTTACGGCATCCCCGACATTCTCGGCCGCGACCGCAACCTCTATGCCGGTCGCACGACGCTGGTTGCTGGCTCCGGCCTTTCGGCCGCCAACGCTCTGCTGGAACTCGATAGACTGGCTGCTGACGAGCCGGGCACCGCTTCTCTCTGGGTGACACGCAGTACCGATCTTGTTCGCATCTATGGTGGTGGAGACGCCGACCAACTTCCCGCTCGTGGCGAGCTGGGTGCCGATGCTCGCGAGCTGGTGGAAAGTGGCGGCACAACGATGGTCACCGGCTTCGCAACGCTGGCCATCCGCGGCTCAAACGGCCGCCTGACCGTTGAAGGTCAAACGCGGGACGGCTTACAAGTGCTGGGGCCTGTTGACCGTATCATCGCCGCGACCGGCCAGCGGCCCGATCTCTCCCTCACGCGCGAACTTAGGCTGGACCTTGACCCGTGGCTTGAGAGCGTCAAGGCGCTGGGGCCTCTGATCGACCCCAACGAGCACTCCTGCGGCGACGTTCCCCCGCACGGCCATCGCGAACTGAGCCATCCCGAGCCCGACTTCTACACCGTCGGCGTCAAGAGCTACGGCCGCGCTCCGACCTTCTTGCTGCTGACCGGGTATGAACAGGTACGGTCGGTCGCGGCAGCCCTCGCTGGCGAGATGGCGGCTGCGGATGCCGTGCAACTGGTGCTACCCGAAACAGGCGTCTGCACCGTCCCTCCCTCAACCATACGCGCGACGGGTGGCGGGTGTTGTGGTGGCCCAGCTCCTTCCGAGGCTGACGCCTGTTGTGTCGCCGACGCTGAAGCGAAAGCCGCTGGCAAGAGCGGCTGCGGTTGCAACGCAGCAGCATGAACGAACCAAACCGCGATGGAGCGCAGTCGGCGAACGATCATAACCGTCCTTGGACTGACCCAGATCATGGCTTGGGGGTCCACCTACTACTTGCCGGCGGTCATCGCACCGAAGGTAGCCGCCGACACTGGCTGGCCGCTGACTTGGGTCGTTGGCGGATTGTCGCTCGGCTTGCTCGTCGCCGGCTTGATCTCGCCTCATGTCGGCTCATCCATTGAACGGCACGGCGGCCGAAACGTACTTGCGTTCAGCGCGTGCTCGATCGGCGTCGGCCAGATCGGGCTTGCGGCCGCCCCAAACCTCGTCGCCTACATCGCGGCATGGGTCGTTGTGGGACTTGGCATGGGGGCAGGCTTGTACGACGCCGCCTTCGGCACCCTCGGGCGGCTCTATGGGCACGGCGCGCGCTCCGCTATCACAACCCTCTCGTTGTTCGGCGGGTTCGCCAGCACCATCTGTTGGCCGATCTCGGCCTTCCTGATTGGCGAGACGGGCTGGCGCGGCACCTGCCTCGTCTATGCCGCGGTACAGTTGTTGTTCGCCCTCCCCCTCTATCTCGCAATGCTGCCGCGTGGGGTGCCTCCGCCGAGCGTCCCGGACCGGCCGGGAAAGACACAGGCTGCGGTCCCTTCTGCGGCGACCTCGGTTCCGATCACGGTTCTCCTGGCTGCCACGCTGACGTTGGCGGCGGTCATTTCGTCGACGGTGTCAGTTCATCTGCTCACCATCTTGCAGGCTGGCGGCATGGCGCTTGTCGCCGCCGTTGGGCTCGGGGCACTCGTCGGCCCCGCTCAAGTGTCGGCGCGTGCTGTCGAGATGTTCATCGCCCGCTACCATCATCCCATCTGGACCAAGTTCGCGTCCGTGACATTCGTCGCCATCGGCATTGGTGCGCTCTGGGTCGGGGTTCCGGTTGTGGCTGTGGCGCTTGCCTTCTACGGGGCTGGTATCGGCCTCGAAACGATAGCGCGGGGCACGCTGCCGCTCGCTCTGTTTGGCCCTGCGGGATATGCGAGGCTCATGGGACGTCTCGCTATGCCCAGCTTGATCGCTCAGGCAGCAGCGCCGTCCGTGGGAGCGTTGTTGTTGGAGCAAGTCGGCCCTCATGGCACCCTTGCAGCTCTCGCCGCTTTGGCGTTGCTGAACGTCGGGCTCGCCTGCAGCTTGGGCTGGCTGATCTTCCGTCGTCGAACACTGCAGGTTCAGATGCAGTAATGCATAGCGACCGGCCGGGTTGTCACTCCCAGCGTTGCGCTCGGCTACACTTGGCATGACACCGGCATCGTCAAGGACGCCGACGCAAATGCGCAGATACCCTACTACGCCCTGTATCTCGCTGGAGATTGGAAGCTGTCCAAGCAATGGACGTGGAATGTCTTCAACTTCCGCTACCGCAACGCCTCCAGCACCACCTGGGAAACGCCGAAGCTGGCCACAGGCGTGACCTACAACATCGACTCTACCAATGCCGTCTATGCCAACCTCGGCTATTCGTGGAAAAAGACCGATACGACGTCGGCGCCTTACGACGATCTCGCCGGCGACAAGCTCAACATCGCGATCGGCTACAAGCACTCGCTCTGACCGCGCGACAAAGGCGCAGGCTGGCCGTGATCGGCCTGCGCCTGCTGTTCGCGACGCGACGCGCTGACGATGACCGGGCACCTCCACAAAGATCACGATCGTTATTCAGCCACCCGAATATCGACGCACGGCCGATAGTGCTTAGACCTGCCGCGAAGGTTGGTCTATCGCTAGATGGGATGTTGGCGGAGTTGCCTTGAAGACTCTGGCGTCTGATCGCTAGAATGGCGCTGGGTTGCGGGGTAATGTATGTCGAGCGCCGACACTTCGAAGAACCATCATTGGTGGCCGGTCGGGTTGCAAAGCTATTGGACTGACAAAGCAGGCGACGTCTCATGGATCGAACCTAGCGGGACAGTCGACCGCAAGCGGGCTGCGAACAGAAAGATCGGCTACAAAATCCACGGCCACACGCTTTTTAAGGTCGGCGAGTGGGAGCACAAGTTCGAAGACGAGTTTGACGTTGACAACGAGGTTCACAACACAATCCTGGCCTTTAGGAAACTAAAGCCGCTGGGTTACTCACCGTCGGATTGGCTCAAGATCGCTCAGCTTCTCTTCAAAAAAGATAGATCTTTAAAGGACTATTGCAAATTCTTTCAAATAGACGAACGAAACCATCGCACCTTACTGCTCCTTATATATTCTATCCTAATTCGAAGCCCAGCAAGCAGATCACGGTATGAGAATTATCCTGGAATGATGGGATTACCACCAAGTGAGGAGGTAGGTAAAATAAATATGTCTCAAAGATATCGTATTGCAAAGAAATTATGTCTAAATGGCATAATTTCCAATCAATGCTTTATTATTCTCCGGTCACCTCTCAAGAAATTCATCTTTGGTGATGGAAGCTTAGACTGGATAACTAACGGTTTGGTCACCAACAAGACAAGCGGTCGGGCTCTTATCTCTCTGACGCCCGACCTTTGCATATATTTTTGCACACCGATGACAATGCGTTCTTCACCGAATTGCGCGTCGATGATCGCTCCGCCTTGGATGGTGGATTGGATTAACCAGATAACGCAAGTCTATTCGAGGGATAAGCTGTTTTTCTTAGGGCGCCCGCCTACGCTGACCGATGCCTTCAAGAAGGCTCAATTTCTGGAGCACAAGAAAAAGTCCGACGACCTGATCGAGATGCTGGACAAGATCGCTGGCATCGAAAAGCGTCAGCGATTTTTTGGCCTCGCCTGAGGAAGGCTGCATCCAAAGGTGGTGGTGCCCCTAGCCGGGATCGAACCAGCACTCCTTGCGGAACTCGATTTTGAGACTAGAGCCGCCACTGGTGGCAGCTAGGTATTTCAAGGAGTTAGCTCGGAGGTCGTCTGCCACTGGTGGCGGTTACTTCCAGGTCAGCTCTTGGGGGCAGATGAGATACTCGCCGTGGGCCTGGCACTTGAGCTGAAGGTCGTTGAGCGCGTCCTGGTGTGCCGTGGACT
This sequence comes from Mesorhizobium sp. B2-8-3, assembly GCF_006440815.1. Classification (NCBI taxonomy): domain Bacteria; kingdom Pseudomonadati; phylum Pseudomonadota; class Alphaproteobacteria; order Hyphomicrobiales; family Phyllobacteriaceae; genus Mesorhizobium; species Mesorhizobium sp. B2-8-3. The sequence goes on along the minus strand of NZ_VFTW01000007.1, from coordinate 139,727 downwards.
TCCCGTCAGTCTTGCCGATGCTGTAGGCCACGACTAGGGCGATGGCTCCAAGCACGAGCCAGGTGGTTGAGTTGTCAGTTGACGGCATAAGGACCCCTCCGCTATAGGCCCTCATCGTAATGCCCCTTTGGCGGAATTGGTAGACGCGCCGGACTCAAAATCCGGTTCCTTCGGGAGTTCCGGTTCGACCCCGGAAGGGGGCACCATCATTGCCTCGGCCTCATCCAGAAACTTCCTGGCTTTCGCGATGCGATGGCGGATGTGCGCCTCGCTGGTCCCGAAGTGCGCCCCTAGGGTTGCCTGCCCCAGCTCCATGGCGGCAGCGCGTAGGGTGTCGTGGTATGGGTGCTTCATTGCTCGTCCACCCTACGTAAGGTTTCCTTCTCGAAGGTCAGGTTATTGAGCGCGGTGACGAGTTGGGTGAGGTTCACCTGGGCGTGGAGGAAGGCCCCCATATCGTCCGGGTCAACATGGAACAACGGTCCTCCCTCGGAGCAATCGGCCAGCGCTGTCAGGAACTCTTCCTCGGTGATGGGCGGTGTCCTCATGGTCCGGCGCTCCCCTGGGCGATGACGAGGAAGCGGATGCGATCCGCCTCCCCCTTGTCTAATACCTTACGGTGGCTGCTGCCGTTGGTGTGACCCCGGTACTGCCAGATGGTGTGCCAGTTGTCCTCCGAGAAGAACTTCCGACCATCAAGCATCTCCAGGTACTCACGCTTTGGCTTGGGTGTCCGCGCCTTCATACCATCAACTCCCTGGCGAACCTGGCCACGTCCTCGGGGCTCGCACCCGTGGCGACATAGGCCTTGATGATCTCCCCAACGTTGCTCCCCTTGGGTGCCTCTGGCTCGGGCTGCTCGACGCGGAAGTACTCCCGGCTGCGAGACAGGTCCCCGCCCCCGATAAGCTCCAGGTAGCCCGCCGTGGTACTGATCTGACGGTGACGCATGACACGCTGGAGGGTGGCCGTGGGCATCCCCCGGTCGTTGGCGTACCAGGCGAACGTGCGGCGGAGCGCCTTCATGGTGGCGGTCGGGATGTGTTCGACCTGGAGGAATGCCCGCACCTTGCCCCACCTATCGGCGGCCTGCCTCGGGGTGATCGGGAAGAGCTTGTCCCACCTATTGTCGATGGCCCTGGCGACTGCCCTCTTGGCCACCTCGGCGGCCTCCGGGAAGACGGGGATGGAGTTCTGGGCGTTGACCGTCTTGGTTCCATCGGGCTGGAGCCAGGGGTCCTTTCCATTGAGGCCGGTGAAGAGGCGCGGCTCCAGGCGGAGCGCTTCCTCGACGCGGAGACCCTGGTAGCAGATGAAGTCGATGAGGTCTGCGAACATAGCATCCGTGTAGGTGGACAGAGGGTCGCGCAGCCAGGTGCTTACCCGGTCCTGGTCCTCGGGGCGCAGCCACCACTTCTCCACTATGCGTGTCGCCTCGCGGGGCATCGATAGGACGATGGTGCAGAGGGCCGGCGTCTGCTTGCTCGCGATCTCGTTGACGATGTGGAAGTGGGAGAGCTGCTGGTTGATGAAGGAGGGGGAGTTGCCACCCTCACGGAGCTTCTTGACGAAGGCGTGGAGGTCGGCACTCACCATCATGTCGATGTCGTACTTCCCGAGAGCCTCGAAGAAGTAGACCATGCGCCACAAGCAGGGCTCGACCGACTTGGCGGACCTCATGCCATGCCAGTGGGTCTCCAGCGCGATGCGGGCTGCCTCGCGGAGGGTGCCTGTCTTGTGGGTCGGATTGCGGTACTCGTTGGTGTCCGCGTGACGGTAGGCTTCGAGCGGTTCGGAGAGGGGCTCCTGGGTGGCAGGAACGGGCCACATACCGTAGGCCGTCAGGGCTGCCTCGATCTCCCTCTCTAGGTCTTGAGCCTCCTTGTAGGTGTCGGCGGCCTTCCTGATGCGCTGATAGCCCTCCTTGGCGGCGGCCCTGTTGACCGTCACCAAGAACTTTCTGCCATTAGGCTGAATTGGCATGCACCCTCCCCCGTACCCCGCTTAGGATGTACGCTAGTTGGTCCACCAAGGCCTTCCCCTTATGGGTCAGCCCCACGGTCTTCATGCGACGGTTGAGGGGATATTCCTCCACCTGTACCAGGCCGAGACCATCCTTGTCGCTCCGGTACTTGTCGCCCAGGTACCGAAGGTGTGTTGACAGGGTGGTCGGACCGATACCCAGCCTCCCTGCCAGTTCTTCAAGAGTGGCGGGACCACCACGTACCGGATCATCGCCCCATATGGCCGCACCCAATAGGGTATTGAGGATAGCCAGCGGCATTATCTGCCCGTCTGTCTGGGTGGCCTGGACCCTCTTGTTGGCTTCCAGGTAGGCCCTCAAAACTTCTTGTTCCGGCGTCATTCAACGTCTCCCTTATGCACTACGCATACGCACAATTACGTCATATCTGTATTGAAGTCCAGCGCCCTCCGCTTGTCCTCCTCATGGGCCTCCACCCATGGGGTCAGGTCCTCCTTCCTACGCCAGGCAAGGAGGTAGTCTCGTATTTCAAAGGGCTCCAAGCAGTCCAGGGCGAACATGATGGCCGCCACAGCGGATGGGTGGGCTATCGTATGGGCAATCAACTTGTGTTTCCTCGTGTTACGGTCTTCGACGGTTGCCGCTATCAGGTGCCAAGAGGGGGCAACAAGAGCCACCCCCTCCCGGTTAACAATTGTGGTTAGCCGTTCGCTGCCGCCTTGGCCGCCTCCGTGAACGACTGGCCTTCAGCCTCCTCCAAGGTGGCCTCCGAGGTGGGCTGGGTGGCGTAGGTGTGGGCGACCTCCGCCGAGGCAATGGCGTTCTTGAAGTTCTTCTCGCCGTCGAAGTCCTGGCGATCGATGCCCATCATTTCCGCTAGTTTGTCCATCCGGTAGTCCTGGTCGGCTTCCAGGTGGACCTCATCACCTTCGGCGTCGATGCCGATCCACTCCAGGTCTTCGAACGCGATGGTCTCGGGACGCGCCAGCTCCGCCGAGAGCTGCTTGCCCAGGCGCTTCTCGTACCAGCCGGAACGTTCGGCCAGCATGGCGTTGGCCAGGCCGTCCGCCCACTCGGGACGCTCGTCCGCCGCCGTGAGGACCTTGCCCTCCAGGTGGTCGATGAAGATGGCACCCTCTTCGCCGGTCTTCGTGATGATGATCTGCTTGCTCATTCGTATGCTCCTGAAAAGTCCTTCTTCCTGGATGGTCCCGGGGAGGACAGCTCGAAGGACGGATAGCGCCCCTCCCCTGTGGACCACGACCCCGCTTACAAAGCCGTGATCCACTATTAACTTTTCTAAACACACTACGTCAATGGGCAGTGTGTGCGAATGCGTATGGTTACTTTTTCCTAAAGACCCTCACGCCCTTCGGGTCCTTGGAGACCGACACGGTGAACTCGGGTGCCGTCTTGCCCTCCTTCTGGAGGCGGTCCCTGAAGGTCTTGATGCTGCCGCTGATGGTCTTGCCACCGACATCCTTGATGAAGACCGAAGGCCAGGTCTTGGGGTCGCTCGGGTTGCTCGGCGCGGGGAATGTGGACCAATCGTATTTCGTGTTGGCCTGAGAGCGCGACGGCGGGGCGATGCCCACCTCGATCTGGAAGGCACCCCAGGCGACGGGCTTGGGCTCCTCCTGCTTACCCTCCTCGGTGCCGCCTTCCGTCTGGCCGCCCTCGGTCGAGGTCTCGGTGTTCTCCTGCTTCGCCTTCTCCAGCTCCTCGCCGCCCTTGATGGCGTCCATGAGGCTCGGGGCGGCGGTGGTCTTCGGGGTCTTCGTCATGTCAGTCTCTCCTTGTGATTGATCAGATGAGGATGATGCGGGCGGAAGCGATCTCGGACAGGCTGAGTGCCGTCTCCGGGAACGTCTCCTGGGTGACCATGAGGGTCTCCTCGTCGTGCGAGAGGACCTGGCAGTGGCGGTAGACGAAGCCGGACTTCATGGTCAGGTAGTCCAGCTCGTATGGGGTGCCGGCACTGGCCAGCTCGCCCAGGCGCTTGAGGAGGAGCTTCATGCTCGGGCCTCGTGCTGCGTCTTGAGGGCGAAGACGGCGAGTGACCGCCGCGTGTACCGATGTTCGAGGAGGGTGCCCTCGGTAGGCGGAAGCTTGAGGGCTGCCTCCAAAGTCTTCGGAGGCTTGGTATAGAGTACGCAACGGAACCTCCCCGGCACGTATTGCTCGACCTTGCCGATGATGGAGGGCTTGAAGCCTTCCTCCTGGACGAAGGTCGTCGTGCGGTTGTGGGTAATGAGGGTGTAATCCCTCGGGACATGGTGAGGAGTGACTTGACGCTCACTATGGGACAATATTCCTACGTCCCCGTCAAGTACGTTTTGTACGACCGCAGTACGTTTTGTCATGCTGTGGCCTTTCGAGCACTGCGCTGCTTGCTGCGCCAGGCCTTGGCCGCCATGCGCTGGACCAGCTTGTCGCGGCTGCGCTGACGTTTGGCCTCCTGGCGCTCGCCCTGGCGGCGGACCTGGCGCGACACCGGGCCGACGCTGGGTGCCGGTGTGGCGTCAGCGGGGAGCGGCTTGCGGTCGGACAGCGGTATCATCTTCGGGTCCAGGCTGATGGGCATGGACGGTGGCGGCATGAAGCTGCGCATGAGGGCAGCCGCGAGGGTGGGCAGCGTCCGGGTGTGCTTCATGATCATGCCTCCCGTGCCTGGCGGATTTTCTCCCAGAGAGCCTGGGTGGCTTCCTCGGGGCTCTTCCCCGTGGCGACCTGGCCGTAGCCGTGCCGCGTGAAGACGCGTTCCGGTGGCGGAGTGTCGAAGGCCCGCTGTCTGATGGTGTGGTGGAGTGTCATTGTCCTTCCTTTCTGTGAAGATGCGTAGGGTTAGATCAAAGCGAGAGACTTGCGGGTCTCTTCAGCCAGCACATAGAGGGGCTGGGAGGGGATGCCCCCTGTCCGCGCCGCGTAGTGCATGAACCAGAAGGGGATGTCGTGGCACCCGACCACCATGTCCCCGTTCTTCTTGATGTGGCGGAGGGTGAAGTCGCCGACACGATACTCGATGGTGGGCACGAAGCCCTGGTGTTCACGGCGGCACTTGACCGCCATCCAGTAAAGCCTGGTCGCGATGGGCAGAGGCACCGTGGCACCCCATGTGGTCACCACCTGGTCGCCTTCGATGCGGGGCAGCGGGCGGGCGGTGTGAGTGTTGAACCTGACGGGGCCGGTTTCATTGCGCAGCCAGGCCTTGAGCTTGGGCCAGACCTCCTCACGGTAGCGCTTCTTGGCCTGGTGCTCGCGGGCAAGCCTGGTGGCTTCCTCCATGCGTCGTGAGGCCTCGGCCAGTTCGCGGACGCCGGTAACGATCCCCTCGGGGTCCAGGTTGATGGACTCGAAGCCTTCAACCTCGAAGACCCGGATGTAGTCCTTGACCTCCTCGATCATGGCTACCGCGCGGTCGTAGTGCCACGCCTTGTTGGACCGCGCTCGCTTAGACTTCTCCAGGGTGTCCGAGATTTCCTGGAGGTAATGCCGGACGTTGAAGTGGTGGTTTTCGCCCCGAGGGTTGACCACCCGGAAGGTCTTGAAGTGGAGTGAAGCCGATTGGACCTTGCTGGTATGCTGGGTAGTCGAGACCGAGTAGGTCCGGTTGGTGAGGAGTACCACGATCCCCTCGGCGGTCTGGACGCGGCGGGCAATCGCGAAGTGATGACCCCAGGAGTAGATGGTGTCACCCTCGTAGAACATGGCGTGACCCTTGCGGTGCTTGCCTGTCTGGTTGGCCCAGGCGTGGGCGACCTCGTTGTGACTGCTCATGCGAGTTCTCCAGGTATACGAGTGAGGAAGGCGTCGAGGCGGTCAGCCATGCGGCCCCAGGCGGTAGCCAGTGCCTTGTCCTGCCAGTTGGCTTCGACATGGGCTTGCTTCTCGGCGCATATGTTCGAGAGTGCGGTAAGGAGGCGCTCCATGCCGATGGCGTCGAGGAGCTGCTCAAGCTGGGTGGTCTCTTCGGGCGTGGCGGAGCGTGTCATGCGAGTGCTCCGGCCCAGATGCAGACCGTTATGCAGAAGGCGACGATGGCGAGGCCGCTGGCGATGTCCCGGAGGAGGTCCTTCATGACACCACCTCGTCGTCCTCGTAGGCCTCGTTGAAGGACAGGATGAAATCCTTGACGCTGTTCAACTGGTCCCGCGAGAGGGTGCGCAGGATGTACCGGCAGCCCTCGGTGTCCGGCTTGCCTGAAAGTTGCTCCTCAATGCACTTGATCATGGCCTGGGTGTGAGCTGTTCGTTCCATGGTGTTGCTCCGTGTGTTGATGCGTAGTGTGGAGGCGTAGCTAGGCCCAGTTGCGGCCCAGCTTCACGTCCTTGGGGTCGATCCCATATGCGCGGCCTGCTGCCGCCTTGAGGTCCTTGAGGCGGGACCCATCGTCAGGCCCGAAGTAGGGGCCGATCTGGACGCCCGCGTTGTCCTTCACCAGGTATGGCCACCAGCCTTCCTTGCTGTTACCCCACGCCTCGATCCGGTGCGCTCCGGTAGCTACGAGGTCCTTGATGAGGGCGAACTGCCCGCCTTGGTAGGACCATTGTCTCCAACCTCCCCTCATCGACCGAACTCCTTGAACTCGCTCTGGATGCAGAAGGAGATGCAGAGGCGACCGACCTTGATGAAGCGGAGGCCGCCGACCTTGATGGTCCTGATGTTGAACATGGTGTGTTCCTCCGTGTGAAGATGCGTAGGGTCAGGGCACAAAGCGGCCCTGACGTGGTTCCGGTGCGGATGGTCTGGGAGGGTTAGGGCTGGAGGAACTTCTGGAGGCCCGCGATGATCGCCAGGCCGAGACCCAGCATCGTGCCCAGGCGCACAGTCAGTGAGAGCGTCTGGCGCTCGATCAGGTGCTTCAGCTCCGCGATGTCTGCCTTGGTGGCGATCTGGGGCATGATGTAGTCCCTTGCGGCCTCTGCGTGGGCGTCTGCCTCGGCAGGCTTAACGCCGGCCTCGCGCAAATGCTTCGAGTAGCCCAGTGTATCAAATGCGAGCGTCATGGTCACCTCATGGTTCGTGTGAAGATGCGTAGTGTCAGCGCGAAGAGATGCGGACGACGATGGCGTCTGCTGCGTCCTGGGACCTGAAGCCCTGGGCGGCGAAGTGGAGGGCGAGCGCCAGGTGGTTGCCCACGGTTATGCCTTTGGGCAGGGCCAGGTCCACGAGGTGCAGCCATTCTGCAAGGGAGGAGGCCAGAGTGTCAGAGATGGGGACTGTATGCACCATGAGGGTGGGCTCCGTGGCGGTTGCGTGTGTCGTAAGAGATGGGCGGCTCCGGTGCGCTCCGGCGGCCAGATGGTGGGCCTAGTGTCGTGCCTGCTGTCACCGCCTCTTGATGCGCCGCGAGGTCACGCGATCCTCATACCGCTCTGGCCGCTCATACTCGCCGCGCCCACCCGTTGCCCATCTGTCAAAGACTGGCATGTCGTCGCCTTCAAGCTCGCGATCCTCGAAGACCCTAGCTTGTGTCTGGTAGGCAGTCCGTTTGTTGCCCGTGTGGTGGTCACGGAATGAGTTACCATAAGGGAGGGTGCGCAAGGTGATTGCCTCGTCGGTTTCGTGTGGTGTCTCGTTCAGCCATGGCTACCAATGCCATGAGACCGACTTTCCACCCCTCATCCCGTGCTTTCCACCTAGCTACCTAAGCGCCTTATGGGAGGGGCAGCGCCGAGCTTCTTCAACCCGAGCGAACAGATGGTATGTGCTTAGGCCTATCTGTCAGAGGCCGCCCTAGGGCCGAAGCCCCGTAAGCTAGGAAGTCCCTCGCTCCAAGGGGGAGCGGAATGAGGGTCATCATACGCATTCGCACACAGTGTGCAACAAAAAAATGCACTGATAGCGAACTTTTTTTCAGGGAGGGTCTCAAAGCCCTATGATGCAAGGGTTTGAGGGTGGACCATCTTCCCCTCGATACCCCATGGCAAGGCCTCATGAGGCCGCCAGAGGCCGCCCGCAAGCCGGCGACATGGTGCATATGCGTATGGTCGCGGATCAACCATGAGGCCGCACCATGAGGCCGACACAAGGGAAGGCAGGGAGGCCGCTCGACGCGACCATGAGGCATGACCCAGACCCAGACCCAAGGGAAGGCATGAGGCATGCCGCTAGGTCGTGGCATGAGGCAGGGACATGAGGCCGCGCCATACTGGCATGAGACCCATGGGAGATGGTGGGCAATGTGATTGGATGTGGTCACTGATAGGATCACACGAGGGAGGGAGAGCCCACCGTAGGAAGAAAGTCCTAGAGGGTGGCAGGATGGGCCATAGTGGCATGGCTACTAGTTTGGAAATCGAGCGATACCACTAATGAAATCAATGGGTTAGGCCGTCTGGTCAGGCTCGATGAGGCCCAGAGGCCGGCAGCGGAGCCACCCGACCCCCCACGGGGGGAATGCCGCCATCTGTCACGTAAATCGGATGTGTCGCGTGACCGACCCCTTGGGGCGATCCGGCAAGCAGGAGGAGCATGAGGAGGACGAGGAGGGTCCTCACCCCAGGAACTTCACGACGAGGAGCTGGAGGTAGTCCCAGAGGTACGGCAGGAAGAACAGGAAGTCAGTCACTTTGAGCACCAGGAGCAGGAGGGAGGGATAGCATCCCCCACCCCTCTACTACCGGGAGGACAGGCACCAGGTACGACTAGAGGGGTGGGCATCAGGGAGGGACATCAAGTCAATCACCTTGAGCACTAATGCCTAGAGGGAAACCTCATGGAGCAATGAGGGGGAGATGGGGTCTCCATCCCCCTCTCTAAGGCCTCCACTCTAGGCTACTACTTAATGGTATGACTTGATGGAAGTAGGTCGGCATTGATGCACAATGTCGCCACAATCAGCGCCTTCCACCGCCCCTCAAGCCGGCCCTTAGAGGCCGCCTGGTGGCGTTCCGCATGAAGCTGGCCTCTTGTGCCTCCAGGCGCTTCAGGAAGGCGTCTGTGCGGCTCTCCTCGGCCTTTGCAGCCTGGTCCCGTGGTGACAGCCCCAGCTCCTCCAGAAGCATCGCCAAGACGCCCGCAAGGCCTTCCACGCGGTCGTCGTGCGTGAGGCAGTCCTTCTCGCGGGTGAGCCGGGTGATCTGGTACATGAGGCTGTAGCGGTCGCGCAGCTCGGTGCCGTCGCGGCCCATGGTCGTCTTGTAGTCCTCCTGGAGGACCTCCTTGGCCATCACGATGCGGTTGGCCTGGAAGATGGGCTCCAAGACTTCCAGGATGCGAAGCTCCTTCTGGACCTTGGCGGCCCGCTCCGAGACAATCTCCGTCATGGTGCGCGTGTCGCCTGGCCTCTTTGGAAGCTGGCCGTTCTTGTCCTCCCAGGCCTTCTTGACGTAGGGCCGGAGGAGCGCTGCGAACATGCCCTGGCCGAAGTCCTCTTCCACCCGGCAGACCGCCACGTCGAACTCCACGAGGAGCTGGGCGATCTCCTTCAGGGTCTTCTCCCCGTAGCCGTCCAGCCACCCTCGCTGCTTGAGCACGAAGGGCGTCGAGTGGAGCACCCCTGCGATGGTGAGGGTCGTCTCGTCCTTGCCCTTACCGGAGGGATCGATGAAGGCCACCTTGCGGGCGTACTTGCTGTAGCCGTCAGAGACGCTTGCAGGGCCGTACACGCGGTCGCCGTCCAGGGCGATGCACTCCACGTCCTTGAGCGCCAGGTGGTCCCCAGAGCCCCAGGAGACAAGATCGGGGCCTGTCCTGCGGTCGAGGCTCATGACGATCATGTCAGTCAGCCGCAAGGGGTACTTGTCCACGTCACTCAACGAGGTGTCGAGCATGAACTGGAGCGCGAAGCCCGCCTTGCCCCAGGACAGCTCACGGGCTGCCAGGTCGTCGTCGCTGAAGCGGGTAGGCTCGGTGGAGGTCCCTGCCAGGCGCGGGTTGCGGTCGAGCTGGTAGGCGATCCAGGTGGCCAGCTTCTCGCCGTACTGCCGGCGCTGCTTCCCGGTCGGGTACCTGGCTGGCCAAATCTTGATGATGTAGCCTCGCTTCACCAAGCCGTTGTAGATCGAGGCCTCCGTCTGGGGGGTTCCCAGGAAGATGATCTGGCCGCCTGGCTTGATGATGGCGTCGAACTCCTTGACGCTATCGGACAGCTTCTCGCGCATGTCTGGGGTGGCGGAGTTGGTGTTGGTCTCCACGTCATCCCCGATGATCAAGTCGCCACGGAAGCCGACGATCTGGGCCGTGATGCCAACCGCAAAGAGGGAGGGCGTCTGGTCAGGCCTCGCGGGTCCGACATCGAACGCCTGGGAGGACTGCCGCTGGTTCGGCTTGGGGCGGAGGTGCTGTAGGAGAGGCCACTCGGTGATGAGGCCCAGACACCAGTTCACGAAGGCCACGGAGCGGCGGACGGAACCGGAGGCCACGAGGACCTTCTTCTGGGGATCGCGGAGGAGCGTCCATAGGGCGTAGGCACCCGTGATCCAGCTCTTCGCCGCGCCACGGAAGGCCATGATGATAAGGTGGTCGATCTCCCCCGACCTGGGGTGGTGCTGCATGAACCATGCGATGTCGAGCTGGAGGGGCGTCGGATCGGGTAGCTTGAGGTAGCGCCACAGGAGAGTCAGGAAGACCCGGAAGTCATCCCGAATTGGATCCCCGAAGTGGAGGGGCGTGAGGGAGGTACTGGCGGCCGCGGCCCTGGCGATCGGCGGGGCCTTGAGAGGGTCAACGATGAGGGCGCCAGCGTCACTATGCTGGAGGTCAGTCATTACGATACCTATGGAGGTCGTCATGGCTGCACTGGATGATCGGCTTCTTGGCAAGCTTCAGGGGCGCGTAGGCTTCCTTGTAGGAAAGCTCCTTGCCGCACGGGTCAGCTCGACGCCCGGACCAGTTGGTGGCCGTGCCCCAGGTAACCTTCTCGGTGAAGCCGCATGAGGTGCAGATGCGGGTGGCAGGCAGAGGGGAGAAGTAGTCCGATAGCTTCGTGTCCGCGTGGGCGACCACTGGGTGCTTGCACTCGGCCTGGACCTGGCGGATGACTCGGCGGAGGTTGCTCTTGGCTGCTGCTGCTTCCCGCCTCGCCCTCTTGATCCTTGGGTCAGCGTCAGGGTTGCCGTGTCTCATGGTCAGCCACGGTTACCCTCGAACCACTGGTTGGTGATCGCGACCAACTCCAGCGCGTCTTCCTCGCGATGCTTCGTGAAGACCCTGCCCTTCCTGCCGGACTGGAGGGACTTGACCTTGACCTCGAACTTGATGGCGGGAGCCGTGATGTACTTGCGCTCGGCGTAATCGTAGTGCTTGGCCTCGTAGTCCACCTGCTCGATGGACTCGACCTCACCCAGGGCCAGGCCGTAGTTGTATCTGCCGCCGACACCCCAGGCGACCTTGATGCCCACCTGGAGTTCCAGGCCGGTGCAGTCCTTGACGGTGGCAATAGGGGTGCGCTTTTCGTTGTCGCTCATGGAGGGTTCCTTCGGAAACAAAAAAGGGGAGCCCGAAGGCTCCCCTTGAGGTCAGTCTCTTGGTGGTAGGGCTTACATGCCCTGGTTCAGCGTGACGTAGCCGTTGACCGCGCCCGAGGTGGCGAAGCCGGTCGGCTTGAGCTGGATGCGCTCGCCCTTCTTGATCGGACGGGTGGCGTCCTGGTCGTTGGCCTTGGCCGAGAAGGGAGTGCCCTTGGCGGCAGCGTTCGCGACGTTGGCCACCGCGCCGGCCACGTTGGTCGTCTTGTTGATGACCTGGAGAGTGCCACCAGTGCCGATGGCCGCCTGCACAATGCCGTCCACGCCGTCGAGGAAGCCGTCGAACGGAGCGACGAACTCGAAGGAGGTGCCGGCCAGGAGGTCCGTCTGGTTGATGATGAACGGCAGGAGGGCCTTACCGCCGACTTGGATAGTACCGGGCATTCAGTAGTTCCTTTCAGGGTTGGTTGGCATCAGTTGGTTACCGGGATGCCGATCTTGTTTCCGAGGAGGGACAGGATGGTGATGACCACCACGGAGCCGACCGTCTGGAATATCCAGGTCAGCCAGCTCTTCCGCTCCTCAAGCTGTGTCTCGATGCTGGCCACCCGCTCGGGGCTCACCAGGTCGTCTTCGAGTTTCTTCTCGATGTTGCCCAGCCTGCGGTTGATCTCCGTCTGCTGGGATTGCGTCACGGCCAGGCCAGCGACTAGCTCCCGGAGGAGTGCTTCATCCCCTTGTGCCATCGCGTCTAACCTTTCCGTGGATGAGTGACAGGAACCACCCGAGGAGGCCGCCCACCTGGGGCTGCTCCTGGGGCTGCTCCTGGAAGACCCTCCGCTCGATGGCAGCCACCTTGCGGAGCGTGATCTTGTGCTGCCGCTGGAGGGTCTTGATGTACTCGTGGCTACCTTCGAGCGTAGTCAGGGTCGCCGAAGGAGGGGAGCGGCGCTTTCTCTTTCGGGGGGCCGCCTGCTTGGGCTCCTTCATTGGGGTCTCCCATGACCATTCCGTTGTCTTTGAGCATCTGCCGGAGGGTGTTCTTCTCGGCAGGGGTGGCCTGGCCGGACTTGACCAGCTTGATGAGGTCCGAGAGGAGGAGCTTGCGCCCTTCCCTCATGAGGTCGTCGAGGTCGAGGTCATCCAGGGCCTCGTCGGGCTCCATCTGGCGGTTGTCCCCGATCCCCGGACCCTCCATGTCCCGCACGTTGCCGGACTCGTGGTAGAGGTTCGCCAGGGTCTCGTCGTCCAGGTCGTCGTCATCGCGGCCCATGGTCAGAGGTCCTTCGCCCAGGCCCAGAGGGCGTCCACCTGGTCGGCAGGGAGGTTGAACTTGTTGGGGGCCGAAAGGGCGAGGACCAGCGGGTGAAGGCGGCGGTAGGAGGGCCTCATGCGCCAGTCGATAAGGGATGCCGGATCGTTCCCGATTGCCGCCTCGACCATGGCCTCGGTGATGCCTACGGAGAGGAGGCCGAGGCGTATCTGCGCCGGGTTGAGCGTGGGCATCCGCTCCCGGATTTCTTCAGGTGAAAGGTCAGTCACCGTGTAGGTCACAGTGGCCGTCCGCTCGTCCACAGGCCACTCATCGATTGGCGCAATGGTGAGGACCTGACTGGCCGGGTCAAAGGGCGGAGGCTGGTCGATGAGCTTAAGGCCAAAGCCCAGGTCAACCAGCTCTTCCTCTGTCAGGCGGCGGCTGTCCTCGGGGGTGTCACCAATGAGCCAGCCAGGATCGCCCTTGACGGCGCGGGTGCCATCGTTATTTACGACCAAGAACTGCAATGTTTAATTCCTTTTCGAGCTGTGGATGATTAGAGAACTTCAGCAACTCCTAAACAAAGAGCCGTGGTTGAAGGTAGAAGGTGCGGAGGATACTCGGAGGATACAGAAGGAGCTTCTGTCCCTGTTTGAGCTATGCCTTGCTGACGCAGGACACCCGATGGACGCCCTGATGTTACGGAGGGGCAAGACCTTCTACTTCACACCGGAGGCTGCGAAGTTCTTCAATCACCGAGTGAGGCAGATGCCGGGCGTGTCAGTGACCTGGTGCCGCCGCCCATGGTTCCACAAGTACCGACTGGAGTGGCTGGCCGGGGTGGAGGTCTACTGGCACTAGTCGAACGGGGAGAACGCGGAGGTAGGTGGCGTGAAGTTGGCCGTGTAGCGGGCCAGCCCACTCGTGAAGCGAACCTCGTCCATATATCCCTGGTAGCCCTGGATGCCCGGACTGTAATTCCCAACGTATTGCCCAAGGGTGATGGTACCCCCCGGATAGGAGGTGGCCGCATCCGTGAAGGCCGATCCTTGTAGACTGCCGTTGAGGAACATGCGGAACACACTCGATGCCCGCGTAAGGGCGAGGTGATACCAAGTCCCCGCTGTCAGCACCCCGGTTGATGCCCTGATGGTCTCGTTGGTGTAGAAGTTTAGGCTCTCGTTGTTGTTGATGCTGACGCGCAGGCCGGGTGACCCAGACCGTAGATCGAACACCGGCCACTGGAAGGTTCCGCTCCGTGCCACAATGTTGATGAAGCACTCCATCGTGAAATCGACCGTGGTGTCGAACAAGGAGCTGACGGCGTATAACGCACTGTCCGTGTCCCCAAAGATAATGGAGGAGGCTCCGAACTTCGACGCAGCGGTGCTGATCTTGATGTTCGCACCCTGAACGGTCGTGGCGATGCCCTGTGCCGAATTGTCCGGGATCACTTGGGACCCATTCACTCCGTCCGCATGGAGGAGGAAGGACGTGGGGTACTTGAGAGTGGGCTTCCAGAGTCCAGCGTCCTTGGCGTAGGCCTCCTTGACCACCTTCCAGACACCCGCACTGTCGGCATAGGGAATGTCTGGTGCCCACACCCCACCTGAAGTCTTGGCGTATGCTGTCATGGTGGTCAGACCTGGAACCAGAGGTCGCCGTTCGCGCCGCCCGAGGGAGCTGCCGTGGAGATGGTGATCCCTCGGTAGGGAGCGTAGCGGGCGTCCTGCTCTGCCTGGGAGAGCTGGAGTTTGTACCATGCGCCCCAAGTCCCGTTGTCCTGCGCCCGTCGCCAAACCTTGGTGTCTGCCGAACCATCAACCGTGAAGAGGTGGACAGTTTGAGTACGCCAGCCGGTGGCACCGTGAGCCTCAACGTTACCAAGAGCCCAACCGGGGTCACCATTCGGTGCGTTGGCAGCGCCACCGCCCATGTACCAGCCGTTGTCGAGAGCGTTGTTCCAATCCGTTATGCTCTGGGCCACGACACCAAGCCGTGTAGGGAGAACTGCTGCCTTGATGTTTGCCCAGGTGGTCTTCTTGAGGCCCCAGGCCCCCGCACTGTCGGACAGCGGGAACTCGTCGGCATCCGCTGGGGTGGCCTTGGAGGTGGCCCCGTGTATCCAGCTAGCCAATCCGTTGACGACGCTGGCCAGGGAGGCTGCCGCCTTGGCCGCATAATGGAGGGCGGAGTAGAGGCCGCCGCTCACCACGGAGTCCTCGGGGTTGGCCGCCCACTTCTGGGAGAGCGTGGCGCTCGCCGCCGCGTTGCCTGCCTGGGTCGTCGCGGTGCCTGCCTGGGTGGATGCAGTGGTGGCGGAAGCCGAAGCCTCCCCCGCCTTGGTGATCGCCGTGTCCCGCGCCGCATTGGCCGCCGCAAGGCTCGTGGCGTAGGTCACCAGGCTGTCCGTCACGGATTGACCTAGCGCATTGATCTGGGCCTGGCGGTCGGCCTCCACGTCCGCCTTTTCCTGAAGGATGTAGAGCGCACGGGTGAAGTTGGAGTTGATCATGGGGTAGTCGAGGACGGCGGTCCCGACCAGTTGCCCCGCGAAGCTGGAGTCCGGGGTCGTGCGCTGCACCCTCCCCGCCCCGGCAGGAAACCCTGCCAGGCACGAGATGAGGCCGTCATTGACCCAGGACCACTTGTTGGCCGCCACCAGCACTCCCCCCACGGTCACCGACACATGGGCTCGGCTCTCGAAGGGGAAGGGCACGGTGATGGTGTTCCCCGCCACCTTGGACGGGAAGTCGCTGTAGCTATAAGCCATTCCGGCTCCTTAGTAGGTCAGGGCCTTGAGGATGGCGCTTGCTGCCGGTCCTGGTTGACCCTTGGATTGCTGGTTGGTGAGGACGGCCCCGCGCACCTCTCGCTGCCGCTTCCCGATGAGGGAGTGCAGCTCGGGGTTCTGCTGGAGGAAGACCTTCTTGGCCGACTCTCGATACCGTTGGACGGCCTGCCCGAGGGCATTGAGCCGCGTCCCCTTGATCTCGGAGTCCCCGTCCACGAGGTCCTGGTACTCCTTGGTCTTGATGATCTTCGCTAGGACCGCCTTGAGGGAGGGCTGCCCCGGAATGTGCCCGGAGAGTTCCTGGAGGCGCTGGTAGGCGTTCTTGCCGTCAGCCAGGGAGAGGTCCCGGAGGTCCACCCCCTCGAACTTGGGGCTGGGCTTGCCGATGCCCTTGTCGGTCTGGAGCATGATGCGGTTGTGCTCCGCCTCCACCAGGTCGTTCTCCTGGCTATCCATGACGCCCACGTAGCGCTCCACCGGGTCGCCCCACACGTCGAGCGTGAGAGGCAGGGTCTCGGAGGCACCAGGCAGGCCACGGATGGCGTTGTCCACGAAGGTCCGCGCCTCACGGAGGTACGGGTCGGGATTGTGGCCACGCATGAGCGACGAGAACGGGAGCATGGAGCCCGCCGTCCGGCCCAGGAACTTCGGCAGCTTGTTCTCGGGATCGAGCGCCGCGTCCATCATGGTGTTGAGGTTGAGGAGGAACGTCTTCTCGCCCAGGTTCTTGGCCACCGCCACGCCCGTCGCCATGATGAGGTCCGAATAGTCGGCATCCGGGTTCTTGGCCTGGAGATGCACGATGTCGGACACCAGGCCCATGACCGTCGCGGCTGGGTCGAAGCGTCCAAGCTGGAAGTACTTCCGCCTGCCGTTGTCCCCCGTCCAGGTGATGGAGTAGGGCTTCCACCCCGTCGCCAGAAGCTCCTGCTTGAGCTTGTAGTCGCTCGGCCCGGAGCCAGTCAGGGAGCCAGTCGCCGCGAGATGCGCCGCCATGCCCATGAACATGCTGCCGAGGGTCATCTGGCCGATGGCGTGAGCCTGGGCCTCGTGACCAACCTTGCCCAGGAGAGCATCGCGGAACTCCTTCTGGGCGAGGTTCAGCCCAGGGGTCAGCTTGATGCCGTACCGGATGACGTTCACCGGGGTCTTCACGAAGGGCAGCACCAGGGAGGTAATCGGTGCCGTCTTGCGGAGGTTCTGGAGGCCGCGCCCGATGCTCCCGCCGAAGGTGGTCTCGTAGTTGAGGTCCTGTTGGAAGGAGACCATCTGGCTTTCCCGGATGGCGTTGGCGTCGAGCGCCCTGCCCGTTGCCGGATCGATCGCGTTGTCGAGTGCCTTCTGGACGTAATCCTTGAAGGCCTGGCCCTTGAGCCCGAGGTCGGTAGCATCCACTGCCGCCTTCGACTGGACGACTGCCCGGTAGCGGAGTGTCTTGAACATTTCGTCCGCGCCGCCGAGTGCCCGAGTGGGGAGGCCCACCACGTTGCGATAGGAGGCCGACATCCAGGCGTTCTGGGCGAAGTCCCAGACGGAGTTCACCGGCTTCCACGGGAGGGGCTGCGTCTGGATGGCACCCCCGGCGTCGAAGAATTCGGTGTTCTGGGGCGAGAGGATGCTGTCCCCGCGACGGAAGGCCTCCACCGCGTTGCTCCACCCGTCGAAGAGTGAGGCAACCGTGTAGTAGTACTCCCGCATGGCCTGCCTGGAGACGGAGGTCATCTCCGCCCGCTTGCCGGGGTCCTTGGCGAGGAACCTCATGGCCGTCGAACCGAAGAGCTTCTCGGTCGGCCTCGCGGCGAGCATGAAGGCGTTGGTCGTGGTGTTGACCAGGTGGGTGGGCCACATCCAGAGGAGGCCGTTGGTCAGGTGCCAGGTGCCCTCGCGGAGGACGCGGTTGGCCCACGTATCGTTGAGGAGCATGGCGACCTTCTTGGGGTCACCCCCGGCCTTCTCCATGATGATCATCGCCTTCTCGGGATCGAGACCCCGGAGCTTCTGAAGGTCAGCCGGACGGATGCGGAACTGGGTGCGAGCCCTGCGGAGGGTGCGGCCCGAGTTGGACAGGACGGAGTTGCCTGCCGCCAGCGTATCGAACGCCACGCCCAGCCTCGCCTTGAACTCCTGAATGGCGTGATCCCGGTTGCCGGCGAACTCGGTGAGGTCCCCGTTGCGTATCTTGGCCGCCAGGGTGTCCGCGTCGTTGAACATGCGGTTGCCGATGCGCAGCGCGGCTTCCATCCGGGCCGCCATCATGGGGGCCTCCTGGCCTGCCTTGGCGAGCTGCCCGATGATCATGGCCGGGTCTTCGCCGTAGGCCTCTGACAGGTCGTTCGCCAGGGCCTTCACGCGGGCATCCTTCAGGACTGCACCGCCCTTGGCCTTGTTGAACCTGGTGGCCAGGGTCTCGGCGGAGCGCTGGATGAGGGACGCGGCGTTGCCCGTGGTGTGGAGCTTCTGCCAGGGGAGCGGCGCGGAGCCGAACTTGTAGCCGCTGTCCACGGCGGCCTGCTTGGAGCCGAACTTCTTGATCGCGTCGGCGTCCGCTGCGGAGTTCTTGAGGATGGCCTCCACGTCCGCGTCGGGTATCTCCTGAGTGGTGATCTGGGCGGGACCTGTCTTGGCGGTGGGGAGGACCGGCTGACCCTTCTCGTCTAGGACGGGCTTGGTGCCGACTTGCTCCCGGATTACCTCTCCAGGGACAGTACCAGGAGAGTCAACGCTATCTGCACTCCGAGTAGGTAGTGCGGGAGGAGCTGCACTGCTGCTTCCTGTATCGACACTGGGCTTTCCTTCCGGTTCGATGGTCGCCCCCGGCTTCACCGTGGGCTCGGGAGCCCGCACCTCACCACCCACGGAGGGGGCCTCGGGCAGGCCGAATGCTTGCTTGTTGGCCTCGTAGGCTTCGAGGGCCTTGATCTCCTTGGCGGCCTCGGCGTTCTTGCCGGCCCGGAGGTACTTGATGGTCTTGATGACACCCACCAGGGCCAGGTCCGCGCCGATGCTCTCCAGGGCATTCTTGAAGCGGCCCTCGGCGGCACTGTCGGTCGGCTTGGCGGACAGGTATTCGGTGACCGGGTTCTGGAGGTCTGGGTAGGACTCGATGAGGTTGCTAAGGCGCTCCTCGTGCGGGTCCAGCACCACGGCACCCGCCGCCGCACCCCTGGCCACCTCGAAGCCGAACCGGGAGTACTTGGCGATCTTGAGGGGAGCCATGAGCTTCCCCGCGCCGATGAGCCCGGTGACCATCTGGGAGACATCGGAGGTCAGCCCATAGCCGACCGAGTGGCGACGCAACGCCCGGTCCTGGGCCTCGGCGCTTTTTCTGATGCCGGACTTCTGGTCCTCGGGAGTCTCGCCCGCGAAGAAATCGTAGGTCTCGAAGCCGGCCTTGGCGGCACCCAGGACGGCGGCCTTGGCGGTGCGCTCCAGGGGATTGGTGCCCTCGGGGCTCTGGTTCCTCACCAGCTCCGCTTCGTCTGCCGCCGCCTGGGCATCCATGGGTTGCTGCCCGATCTGGTCGAGCTTGCCGTCCTTCTGGAGCTGGGCCAGCTTGGCGTCTGCCCTGGTGAAGGCCCTTTGAATGCCGGCAGTCTCATCCGCCTCGGGGGCCTGGATCGGGTCCATATATTACTCCTGTGAATATTAGCTACCCCTTGACTAGGGCAGTCAAAGCCCCACCATCCGTGTATGGCTCGGGGCATTGGTATTGGAGATGAGGTGGCAATCACCGCCACGGTGCGGAGGCGCGTGGATGAAGACTGGGTAGCCGTCAGCCTGCCCACTTACGGGTTCCCGCATTCAATCCGAGACCATACCAAGGTGAAGCGCGGCCAGGAGATTGAACTGACCGGAGAGGTGACCCGGATTGATGGGGAGGACGGGAAGGTGACCCTGAACCTGCGAGGGGCTTTGGTCACCGTGGACCGCACAGCCGTCCGGCTCTTGGAGAAGTACAGGCCCCCTACGCGGCGGAGGCCCCTGGTGGATACTAGCGATTAGGCCGTCGCCCGCTTCTTGACTTCCTTCAGGACCTCGCGGACCTGGGCCGGGGTGACCGGGGTCTTGGACTGGTTGCTGTAGTAGCCGGTGCCCTTGGGGGTCGGGATGGAGGCCCACTCCTTCGCCAGGTTGGTCATGAAGGCGTCCTCCGAGAGGGTGCCGACCATGTAGTTCGCGAGGCCCCGACCATTGAGGAGGTAGAGGCAACAGAAGTCCTGGGTCTTGGCGTCGAACTTCAGGCTGTCCACCAGCTCCATCGCCTTCTTGATCTTGCGGAGGGTGGTGCGGACGATCTGGTACCGGCCCAGCGCCGAGGAGTTCATCTTGTTGGCCGGATGCTTCAGCATCTTGGTCTGGAGGGCGTCGATCTCGGCCAACGTCATGTTCACCAGGTCCACGTCGCCCCCGGTGTAGGCTCCGTAGCCCAGCGTCTCGTTGTAGCCCCGCTTCTTGTCGGTCCCCTCGGACTTGCCGAAGAGGTCGAACAGAGGGCGGTAGACGTAGTAGACATCCCCCGTGGCTGGGACCACCGGAGGGACAGGAGGGAGCGGCGCTGGGGCCGGCTCGGTGTGGACCGCCTCACGGACGACCACTGGTTCCGGCACCGGGCAGGCAGCCGGAGTGTCTTTGCGGCCAAACGGCCACAGCCATGCAAACATGCTGGGGTATCCTTATGATTACGATTTGAGGGCGAAGTGCGGACGGTCCTTGAAGCCCTTCCACTCGGCCCCGATGTCCAGGGTGACCCCAAGCTCCTTAGCAGCCTGCTTCATGGCCACTACGATCTGGGCCTGACGGCGGGGGTCGAACACGACCGCCCCATCCTCATCCAGAGGCCAGAGGTCCAGCGCGGAGCCATCCAGGTGGTCACTGTCCTTGGTCTTCGACCAGCCCCACTTGACGGCCTTTGCCTGGAGTTCGGAAGTCCTCCGCCCGGAGCCGACCACGAAGTCGGTCCCCTCGACCAGCTCCTTGGCGCGGCGCACCACGGCGGCCAGCTTTGGCTTCACCGACTTGAGGTTGGCCTCCTCGTTGGCCACAGGGTCGGAGTTCCACTCCATGAACTGTGCCCGCTGATTGGTGAGGCCCATGGGGTCCCTCTCCGGTATCTTGGAGTAGGCCTTGGGGATTGCGGGAGTAGTCGCTTCCGCCACGCCGGCTGCCGGGTCTAGGACGCCCTTCCCGCTTCTCACCTGATCGAGGACCGTGCGGACGCCCGAGGCTGTCTCCCCGACGCGCTGCCCCCGGTAGGTGCCACGGCCCGAGGCGGTCGGCAGGGAAGCCCACTCGGCGGAGAGCCCGCGCATGAACTCCTGGTCCGACATTTGACCAGCCTGCCATTGGGAGAGGCCACGGCGCTCCAAGAGTGCCATTCCAAGCCGGTCCTGCATGTCCTTGTCGAACACCTCGTCGCCGGACAGTCCCAGGTCACGCCGGAGGCCCCGGAGAGTCGTCCTGATGATCTGGTAGCGGCCCACCGCCGAGGAGTCGTACTTGTTGTCGGGGTGGGACAGCATTCGGGTCTGGAGCTGGTCGATCTGGTCCAGCGTCATGCCGGTTAGGTTGACCTTGCCCCCGGTGAATGCACCGTAGCCAAGGGTCTCGTTGTACCCCTCGCCCTTATCCGTACCCTCGGTCCTGCCGATGAGGTTCAAGAGAGGCGCCACTGGAGTATTGCCGGCGGAGGATCTTCCGTCCTCGAGCATGGGAGGGTTCTGAAGGAGGTTGGTCAGCCTGGTGCGAGTTTCTTCAGGGAGGGAACCGCGGTCGTCGGGACTCTGGGGCTGCTCCTTGGAGCCACCCCCGAAACCAAGCATGGAGCCGATCCCCCTGAAGACAGAGCCCAGCATCCCAAAGCCGCTCACCGGAGCTTCCTCCTGGGTGGCCTCGGGCCGGGCCGGCGCTGCTGCGGGTGCCGCGTCGTTCTGCTCTTCGTCCAGGAGCATCTGGTGGGCAGCTTCCGGCGTGATTTTGTACTTGCGGGCCAGCTCATTGGCAGCGTCCGCTCGCGGGCCGGGAGGCAGGGGCGTAGAGGCATCGCTCGGCGTTTCGGCTGCTGGCGGCTGCTCGGCGGGCTGCTGCTCGCTGGCGGGGCTGCTAGGGGCCTCTGCGGGGCTTTGCGGTTTCTCGCCTGGCTGCGGATAGGTGCCTTGCTGCTCGCCCATCGGGGTCGAGACGATGCGGTCGCGGATCGACTTGCCAATCTCCATGGCCGCCTTCTCGCGTTCCATGATGCCGGCGTTGGGGTTGTCGGCGGACCACTGGAGGAGCTGGGAGCGGTAGTCGTAGAGCGCCCTGGCCCCATCGTCGGTCAGACCCCGGATGTTATCCATGAAGTTCATCGGCCCCTCGCCCGTGGCGTTGGTGATCATCTTCACGGTGTCCTTGTAGGCCGGCGACTGGAGGATGCCGTCCGACTGGGCCGCCTTCTCGACGGTCTTCACCCGGTCGAGCATCTGGGTCAGGGTCTTGGGGTCCTTGATGACGCCCTTAGCCTTCAGCTCCAGGACATAGGCCGTGCCGCCTGCCCCAGTGTCGATCTTGGAGAAAGCCTCCATGAGCGCCTCTGGGTCCTCCGCCGTGTCACCCTCCAGGATGCTCCGACGATACCCTGGGAGCTTGGAGCGGAACTCGGGGTCGCGCTTGCTGATCTCCTTCAGGGTGTCTTCCGGTATCTGGTACTTGGGGTCGGCGTTGATCTTGGTGAGTTCCCCGGCGACCAGGGCGTTGTGCCTCGCCTTGTCCTCCTTCTCCTCCTGGGCCGCCTGGGTGGTGGCTGCGGAGGCCAGCTTGGAGCCGATATGCTCGCGGGCTGCGTATATCTTCTTGCGCACCTCCGGGTCCGACGACATGGCGTATTCCTTGCCGGGGAGCTTGCGGTCGAGGAGGGTGAGAAGGTCCTCGTTACTAGACTCCTCGGCCTGGAGGATCACGCTGTCCACCAAGTACCCGTCCACGTCCTTCTCCAGGTTCCGCTTCAGGGCCTCGCCGCGCTCCGACATGAGGGTGCCCCAGAGGGTCTCGTAGTCGATGCCCTTGCCGGTCGCCCTGGCGTCACCCTCGGCCTTGCCGATGTGATCCGTCATGGAGGCCCCGGTGGTTGCCAGAGCCCCGCTGTAGACGGCATCGGAGCGATCCTTGGTGAAGTTCGCGTAGCCGCCCTGGAAGATGCTCTCGATGTGAGGGTTGAGGCCGGCGAGCACCTCGGGGTCGGTCTCCGGGCCAACGTGCTCCTGGAGGAAGCCGCTGACGAACTGCTTGAACTTCTCTGGGTCTCCCGAGTTGCGGCCTTCCCACTGGTTATATGCCACGTCGAACTGGTCGGTGAGCTGACGCCCCCGGACATCGCCCTGGGCGTTCTTGTACCACTTCATGTAGGTGGGGCTCTCGTGGGGCGGGATGGTGCCTGCCTTGACAGCCGCGTCGAAGCCTTCCCCGTTGTTGAGGTAGGCGTCCCGGATGGCCCGCTGCTTGTCCGCCTCGTCGTCCTTAGTCTTCCGCTTGGCCATGAAGTCGCCCAGGCCGTCATCCAGTGCGGCGAGACCCTCGGCCAACTGGTGGAGGCTGCTCGGTGCCGGTTCAGCGGGTCTGACGTAGGTGTTGACCGGCGCGGCGATGCCCTGGAGGGCGGAGGGGCCGGAGACCTCCCTGACTGATGCTCGTGCCATGTCGTCTCCTTATGCGGCTTGCGCCGATGCCTTGAGTGCCCCGCCGATGCCTTGGAGCGCGTACCCGAGGGGGTTCGGCGCGGTCGGCCTCTGGACGGAGTTGATGCGGTTCTTGATGTTGGTGTTGGTGGCCTTCAGCTCTTCGGTGAGCTGGGTGGCGGTGTTGAGGTAGTTGGTCTTGTCGGCCTGGACCTTCATGTCCACCTTGCGGTTGATGCCGGTCAGGATGTTGTCCAGGGAGATGCCGCCGACGCCTGCCGCGCCCGCCGAGACTTCCGCCTCTGCCGCGACTTCAGCGCCTTCGATCCTGGAAGCCTGGTCCTTCTGGGAGTGGGCCGCTTCCTCCTGCATCATCCGAACCTGGATTTGCTGCTGCTCTTCACGGCCAGAGGCCAGGGCGTTGACGTAGTTCTGCTTCCACTGCTCGGCTCGGGCCTGGTAGTCGGCCTGGGCGGCGGCGAAGGAGACCACACTGGAGGCAACGGCTACGATTGCGCCGACGCACATGGTGATGCCTTTCTGGTGAATACCTTGAAGGGGAGGCCGAAGGGGGCCAGGTGGACCTCCCCGTGTTCCTCGAAGCCGCACCACCGAAGCCACACATGGTGGACCGTGTTCCTGGCGTCGGCGGTGGCCTTGATGACTGGAAGCTCGGCCTGGATGCGGGCCAGCTCGGGGCGGAGGTGCCGCTGGATCGGGAGGGCGAAGTTGACGGCCTGGTCGGTAGCGAAGAGCCACACGGTGCCGTCCGGGTGCCAGCCCCAGAAGCACAACGGGATGCCGTCGAGGAGGGCGACACGCTTGGGGTCACCCAGCTCGAAGGTCCGCGTCACGGCCTCCTCAAAGGGCTCCCCGGTGCCGGCCCACCACTCGGCGTAGTCCTCCAGGCGGATATCGTCCAGCACCGAGAAGACGTGCTCCATGGTGGCGTCCTCGACGGTCACCTTCATGCTGCGTCCCTCAATGTCAGAGCGTAGTCGTACTTGGCGGAGGTCCAGGTGGCCGGGAAGAACGTATCGTTCACCAGCTCAATCGAGACATCATCCGTGGGCTGCCCGACCTGGGCGCGATGCTTGCCCGACTTGACCGGCACCTGGTTGTTCAGGACATCCGGGTCTCCGATGATGCGCGAGGTGTAAGGCTGGGAGACCGTCTCCCCGTAGGCCGTGACGTTCACCGTGTACGCGACCGTCTTGTAGTGGCCGATGGTGATCGACCGGACGGTCAGCTCGTCATGGAGGATCGGCTCATCGTTCTGGTCCTTGGCGATGAATTTGGAGAACTTCCGCTTTGCGACCGGGATGGAGCCGAAGTGCCAGGTCAATGCTGGGTTGGCTGACAGGACGCGGACCTGGGTGTCGGAGACCCATTCAAGAGGTATCTCGCGGCCACGCTGTGAGACATCCGCAACGTCCAGCCGCTCGCAAGCCTTGAAGGTCCCCCGCTTGGCCAGAGGCACCGGATACGGGAGGTTGATCACGAAGTAGGTCCCGTTGTGGGTGGCCGCCGTCTCACTCAGCCGGTGGTCCAGACGGATGGGGAACTTCTGGGTGCTCTCATCCCCGGTGCTGTCCAGGATGACGGACTCCAGGGTCGTACCGCTCGGCCACTTGAAGACAAACCATGCGGTGGAGCCCTCTATGGAGGCGAAGAGGACGCGGGTCGGAGCTTCGAACTTCCAGGGGTTCCATGCGGACTGCACCCGCTCGTTGCCCTGGTTGTACCACTGGTAGAGGTAGGCCAGGTTGGAGGCCCCGGAGGTCAGGAAGAACTCCTTCTTGGCGCTCTCGCCCACGGCAATGTGCTTGAGGGAGCCGGAGAGGAGCTTCGGGACGTGGGCGGATATCTCGATCTCGCCGTCCGGCCTGCCGCCCCGGAAGTAGACCTCCACGATCTTGGCGAAGAGGCCGACCTGGGTGCCGAACACGATGGAGCCCAGGCCGACCGTCTTGGGAGCTGCCTCGCCGTCGAACTCGTAATTGGCCAGGGGCAGTATCTCGGTGGTGTCCTCCCGGATGGGGTCCTGCCCACTATCCAGGTAGGTCTGCTGCCGGTCGCCCCAGAACTGGAGCTTGCCCCCGCCGACGATGGCATGGGTGGTCAGGGTGGAGGACCCATTGGACACATCATAGTCCACCGGGGCGCTGTCCAGGTTGGTCTGCACGGTGTCCGGGAAGAACACGTATGCATTCCTGGAGCGGCTGATGGTGGCCTGGTACTCGGTGACCACGGCGAGGCGTCCGCCGATGAACTGAAGGGTGCAAGGGAACTCGCCAATGAACGATGGGTCTTGTGCGGTCAGCACCCCATCCCCAGCCAGGCGCTTGCCCCAGGCAGCCGTCCCCACAGTGAAGGCGTTAGGCCCGGTGTTGGTCAGGACTTGCGGCATGGTGGCCGCGTTGATGTCGGTCTTGGTGGCAGGCGCGACGACTTCCACCCAGCGGCCAGTGCTTACAGACCCCTGGTACTTCAGGAAGTACTTGGAGCTTTCCTCGGAGCCGTCTCCGGCGACCGACACCTGGTAGCCGTCCTCGCACTTAGCGGGGAGGTCGGTGATCGCCTTCACGTTGTCCTTGAGGGAGATGAACTGCTTGTCGCCCACGCCGTCCGTTGTCGAGATGTCGAACGTGTTGGCCCCGCCGTAGATGATGAGCGTCGAGCCGTACTGGGTGATCGTGAAGCCAGTCTTGCCGGCAGCATTGAGGGCCGGGATCAAGGTGCTGTTGAAGCTGTCCTTGAACTGCTTGGCCAGGTAGTCGGTCGTGATGAACGCCGCGTTGCCAGCCGCCGAGTTGTCCGGCGTGGTGAAGGTCGTGGAGTAGTCCACCCCGGCTACGTTGATGGTGAGCGTGTAGGTGACCTTGTAGCCTCCTGCCTTGAAGTGGGCGATTGCCTTGTTGGGCCGCGCGGGGCTCAAGGTGGCAGCCATGGCGGGGGAGACTTGGCGGTTGAGGAGGAAGGTCGTGTCCCCGACCGTCACCGCCTGGAATGCCTTGCGGGCGTCTCCGGTGTGCGTCAGGTAGGCCGCGATGCTGCCCGAGATGGAGGACAGGACTCCGGTCGCCTTGTTGATGATCTTGATGTCGCCGCTCTCGATGATGACGAGGTACTTCTCGCCGGAGCTGCGGGTGATCTCGTGGAAGAAGGGCTCGTTGTAGTCCTTGGCGATCTTCGCCTTGTAGACGGTGCCCATCCGGCTCACCACCCCGTCCAGGACCTCGTTAAGGCAGTTCACCTGGTCGTCGGCGCTGGCGGTACCCCGCGAGGTCTCGGCCTGCTGCGAAATGCCCTGAATGAGGCTGCTGTAGGAGGCAGTGCTCATCTGTTACCTCTCAATCGGCGGAAGTGTGGGTTGTGGACCCGGAGCCCTCCCTTACGGAGGCGGCGGTCGGCGGCCTCGAAGGCTCGCTTCGCCTGGTTCAAGGTCTCGGCAGTGACTCGAAGGTATTGCCCACCGGGCTGCTTGGTGTTCGCGAACGCGATGGCCGCGCTACAGGCGATGAACCACCGGGCCGGCTGGCTTAGGGTCTCGAAGGGTCGCGCCAGGACGGCCTCGACATAGACCGGCTCGGTGAAGACGAAGGTGCTCTTCTCGGTGTTGTAGAGCTTGCCATCCGCCTCGGTGAGGAGGTCCAGGAGGTTCCGGTCCACGGGCGACCAGGAAAGGATGTTGTCAGGGAGGGCGATCTCCCCGGTGAGGGTGTCCGGGTCCAGCGTGAGCTTGACCTCTCGGAAGGAGTTGTAGGCCTGGGACTGGATGTTGATGCTCTCCTCGGCCAGCTTCGTCTCCGCGTCCTTGGCGGAAGGCTTGGCGGTAGGCCCGAGGATGGTCACCGGGCTCTCCCCGATGTTGGCCAGCATCAGGTTCACGGCATCCAGGGCCGAAATGCGCTTGGGGGTCTCCAGGGAGGCCATGACGTGCTCCGTATGGTTGGGAGGGGTGGCCCCCAGGATTGCTCCCAGGGGCCGGCAGAGGGTTACGGACGGGCCGCGTTTGCGACCTCGAAGGCGCACTCCGGGCGGAGCTTGTCGTGACCTTCGAACTTCGAGCCGATCATCAGGGTGCCCAGGCGGTCGCTCTGGTTGTCCATCGTGACGCGGAGGCCACGGCGGCGGAGCGTACCGACTGCCATCGGGTTGGAGATGATGCCAACCGTCTTGGTGAAGTCGCCCTGGTACTTGGCGCGACCCGTGGTGATGTTGGTCTTCGGGACCGAGTTGGTGCCGCGCGGCTGGATGCCGGCGACCAGGCCGACCTTGCCGGTCGAACGGTTACCCGCACCGGAGGTCACCTCGCTGTCAATGCCCGTGTAGCGGGACAGGAGGAGGTACTGCTGCCACGGGAGCCAGTAGGTCGGCTCGCCGCCGCCCGTGTCGTTCTTGCGGATGTACTCGACCGCCGAGTAGGCAGCGGCTTCGAGCTGGGCCGGGTCGGTCGCCATGTTGGCATGCCAGGCGTAGCCCGGAACCGGACCACCCACATACGGCGGCACGGTGACGCGCGAGGCGTTGACCATGGCGCGACCGATGCGGCTGTTGCTCTCCGAGGCCAGGCTCTCGCCGATCTGGCGGGCATACGGACGGGACAGCGGGTAGTGGACCATCAGCTCGTCGATTTCCGCGATGAAGGCGGAGTCCACGAGGATGGCGTCGAGGCTGATCTCGACCTCGTTGTGCTCCATGCCACCGCCCTCGATACGCTCACCGGGGATGTGCTCGATGGCGTTCCGCTTGCGACCGATGATCGGGAAGACCTCGGACTTGCCGGCGGAGATGTTGATGACGTGGGTCTTGTCGTTGAAGTCGAACGTCTCTTCCCAGGCCTCCAGGGTGTAGTCCGTGAAGTTCCGCATGAACAGTTCGCGTTCATCGGTACCACCGGCCTTCTTACCAGGGAGGGTACGGGCGTCGGTAAGTGAACTCATTCGGGTTCCTTTGTCATGAATGAGGGAACCCCGGAGGACCATCCTCCAGGGCAACTGTGTGAAGGTGCGTAGGGTCGGGACGTGCTACTTGAGCGCGGCTTTGCCTGCCTTCAGGACGGCATCGATGGAGGATTGAGCCTTGCCGGCCACCTCATCGGGAATGTCGTCCGGGATGTTCGCCAGGATGCCGGCCAGCTTGCCAGCCTGACCTGGGAGCATGAGCGCCGTGGCCTGCTTGAGGCCGAACACTGCGGCGAAGATGATGGCCCATCCTGCCATGTACCAGGCAGGCGCATCAGGGTTGAAGAGCTTCAGGTAGTCGAAGCCCTCGATAACGAAGGGCCGGAGTCCGGGGATGAAGAGCCCGATCATCGGCATCGACCAGAGGATGAGCATGAACTCGTCCTTCCAGCTCGACCCCGCTTGGTCAGCCCACTTCAGGTCCCACTCGATGTCCGCCTTGACCTTGTATGCGGCGATCTCGGCCTTGGCCTTCAGCTCGGCCACCTTGGCGTCGGTCTCCGCCTGCTTGATCTGGTCTCGGCGGGCCGACCAGTCGGAGAGCTGCTTCGCGAGGTACTCGACCAGGGGGATTGCTGCGAGCCATCCCATGGTCAGAACTTCGAGGCGGAGCGGCGGGCGTTGTAGAGCGCCCAGGCCTTGGTGTCGCCCTGCTTGATGGCGTCACGGACTTCCTTCATCTCCTGGCGGTCCTTGAAGGGCTTCACCGAGGGAGCCTTCTGACCCTGGCCCTTGGTCCCGTCGCGCAGGGGCAGCTTCGGCTTGGTCACCGGGTTGGCCTTCTCGAAGCGGGCCATGAGGGCGAGCACCGCCTCCTCCTTGGCCGCCTGGTCCTTGCCCTTGGTGATCTTGTTGAAGCGGTCCTGCTGCTCCTGGGTGTAGCCGCCGTCCTTGCCCCACTTCAGGGCCGCCTGGAGCTTGTCCGCGCCGCCAGCCACCTCGAAGAGCTTGTTGTCGGACTTGACCACTCCCTCGGCGTCGGACGCCTTCTGGGTCTGGGCCATGGCCTCGATCTGCTTGACCTGGGCCTTGGAGATGCCACGGGCCTCCAGGTAGGCGTAGGTGTCGTCGTTGAGACCCTCTTTGCCGGCCTCCTGGTTGGCCCAGAACTCCTGGGTCAGCACCCCGTCGAGGTCCAGGAAGCCGTCCTCCTTGAGGTACTTGGCGTCGAACTTGGCTACGCTGTCGGCGTCCTCGGGGTCGAAGGCTCCCAGGTCTTCCTCGCCACCCTCGCCGTCATCCTCTGCTGCTCCCTCCTCGTCAGCTCCTTCAGCTTCGTCTCCGTCAGCCCCATCGGTAGTCCCGTCGGTGCGCACATCGTCGTTCTCCTCGTCGGCTGGAAGGTCGTCGCTGTCGAACGCAACGGCGTCCTTGGGTTTCCTCACCAGGTCGCCGCTGTCAGCGTCCATGGAGATGGAGAACGGCGTCTCCGGGCTGGTGTACTCGGCGTTCTCAGCCATTCTGCATCACTCCTTCTGGTACGTTGCCTTGCTCGACCATCTTGCCGATCATGTCGGCTCCGCCCTGGGCGAGAGGGCCGGTGGCCTTCTCCAGGAGGGTCTTCTGCATGGCGTCCTGTTTCTGTTGGGCGGTGTCTGCCGCCACCTGGTTGTCGTCTTTGACCAGGCCGTCCGTCTTGACCGTCTTGTAGGCGAACAGTCGGCGGAGGTAGCCGGTCGGGTTGATGAACTGGGCAAGGGCATCGCCCAGGACTTCCTTGGCTTCCGCCATGCCTTCCCGGAGGCGGCTGGCCTCGGATGATTGGCTTAGGCTGTCGATGCCGGTGATGATGCTGGTACGGACCAGACCCTCGGGGAGCTTCCCGATGTCCTCGACCTCCTCGTGCATCATGATGAAGCGGAGCACGAAGTACTTCTGGGAGGTCTGCGCGACGGCGGACCACAAGCCACCCATCGCTTGGTCGATCTCTTGGGCGAGGATGCGCCATTCCTCGGCGGTAACCCGCTCCCCGGTGCGCTGCACGGAGGAGAACATGAGGAACGCCTGGCCGAGACGCTTGACGGCCTTCTCGCACTCCTGGGAGGTAACCGCGAGGTCACCGCCCTTGTCGGCTCGGAGGGTCTTCACGTCCTGCTCACGGCCTGGCACCACGTCCAGGTTGTCGGCCTCCAGGATGTCCTTGATCTCGGTCGTCCCGTTGGGGTCCACCAGGGTCAGGAAGCGGGCTGCTGCCGCGCCGCCGTCCTGGAGCGCCGCCGAGAAGTTCTCGACCGCCATCATGTCGCCCTCGTAGTCCTGGCAGTAGGGCAGGAACCAGTTGGAGCCATACTCCGGGATCATGCCGCCGAAGTGGATGGTCGGGGTGTCGAAGTCGGTGACCGCCTCGGTACCTTCCACCACATGGCCGCCCTCGACCTCCTGCCAGTAGACGTATTCCTTCTTGCCGCCCTCACGGACGACCAGCTTCTGGCAGTGGAAGATGGTGATCTCGTCATCCCAAGGATTGCTCCCCGGCTCGACCTTGGCCTTGTGGAAGTCCGCCGCGTCGATGATGTCCTGGTCGGCCACCATGCGGGACACGGAGACCTTGATGACACCCACCAGGGGCACACCCCCGGCGTCACGCTTCACCACGTAGTTGTGCATGTTGTAGATGACCGGGTTATCGATCTCCAGCCAGAGGCAGGCCGAGTTGCCGGTCAGGAGGAGGAGCTTGTAGTACTTGGTGATCGCCGCTCGGGCCTGGGTGGCTTCGAGGCGGACCCGGTGCATCTCCTCACGGCGGGACAGGGCGTAGAGCACCTGGCCGTACATCTCGGGGTCCTGCTTGATCTCCGGGTCGATCTTGTCTTCCCTCGGGATGAACTTCCAGCCGGCCTGCCCCGGAGGGAGACCCGTCAGCATCATCTTGGAGGCTAGCGTGTTGATGGCGTTTGCGTTGATGGACTGGTTGGTCACCTCCAGAGGGTCGCCCGTCTTGTATTGCTCCGGGGGGAAGGTGGAGGGGCTGGAGATGGCAGCCAGGCGACGACCCAGTTCCACCGGACCCGTGCGATCCGCAAGCTGGCTCTCGTAGAAGTCCTCGGCGGTGATCCCCAGGTCGGTGTCACTTAGGGTGTCCATGGATCACCTCACATCTGGATGGAGCCGGAGGGCGTCACCGTGGGCTTCTTCGAGGTCCGCTTGACGCGGTAGTTCGGGGCGTCGTCGCCAAAGTTGTCCATCGTCTCCTGCTTGCGGGTCTGGCCCACGGCGGGAGCATCAGGGGCCGGGAGGGGCGGAGCTGGGGCCGCTGCGGGCTCCTCCGCTTTCTGTTGCTTTCCAAGGCACATGCTGTCGTTACATCCTTATCGGGTGTGGGGTGGTCTTGACGGTCGGCTTGACGGCAACCGCTGGGGTCGCGTCCACCGGGCCGCCCTGCTTGAGGGTCTGCTCGGTACCGTCCGGGTTCTTGATCTTGGAGACGAAGTGGGCGTCCGCCTCCTCCGGCGCATAGGCCGGCTTGTTGATTGGTGCTGAAGGCTGGCCGCCAATGCACATGGCTAGTCCTCGTCGTCTTGAGGGAGGTCGTGATCCTCATCGCCCTTGCCCATGCGGATGAGCTTCCGGGCCAGCTCCACCTTGCCGGCGTAGCGCTGGGCTTCCGCCATGGTCTCGTCGGGACCGATGCACTTGGGCGGGAAGTTCTTGCGGAGGTAGTCGATGAGGTCGAGGCCGATCCGGGGTTGCTTCACCGCGACCATGCTGGGTCGCCCGCGAGGTAGGCCAGGTACATGAAGAGGTTCCTGCCTGCCTTGCCGAGGTCCTCGATGCCGTTCTTCCAGGGGAACCTGGAGGTATACTTGACGGCGTTCTCGATGCACCAGTGGTAGCCCCCGGACTCGACCAGGAAGTAGGTCGGCTCCATCGGGAGGCGGTCGTAGTGGTTCGGCTTGAGGACCTGCTCCCCGGTGACCTTGTTGGGCTTCCAGCCGGCATCCGTGAGGAGTTTGATCTGCTGGTTGATGCGGAGGTGGGCCTCCTGGATGGTGGCAGGCGAGGCCTCCGGCCCAACGATGAGCTTGAGGATTTCCCGCTGGAAGTCGGTCAGCTCGCGATTGACGTGGAGGAAGACCTGGAACATCAGGTCCTTGCGGAGGTTGCTCATTCGGCGGGCTCCCCGAAGACGTGTTGATAGATGGCCCTGGCCGCCAGCTCATCGCCGGGGACCATGGTGACGGTGAGACCCTGCATCCCCAGCATGCCCCAGATGGCCTGGTCCAGGACGCGGGCCTCATCAAGGGTCTGGTTGCGGCCCACCGTCTGGTACGGCTTGACGCGCTTCAGATAGAACAGGGCGTTCTCGTAGAGGTCGAAGGCCCCGCGCACCGCCTGCCGATACCACTCCTTGTCGAAGCGTTCGTTGGCGTACACCAGGCCCAGGAGGAGCGGGCTGTCGGTCACCACGTAGTCCACCTTCCCCACGAGACGGGACAGGCGGGCTTCCTGCTTGGCCAGGACGTAGAGCTGGTTAGAGAGGGTGTTGAACCTCCCCTCCCAGGTCAGGTCCTTGGCGAACTCAGTGACCAGCTCGCAGTTGTGGCCCTTGAGCTTCATGATGTTGAAGAGGCCGGCTGCCGTGGTGGACTTCCCCGCGCCAGGGCCGGCACAGAGGTTGATCACCAGCATCAGACCCTCCTGGCCGCGACGCCCGACATGATGAAGCCAATCGGGAAGGCCAGCTTCTTGGTGATCTCCGTGGCGATGTCATCGTCCAGTCGGAGCCCGAAGTGATCCCCGGCGACCGCGATGGCCTCCAGGTAGGCGGCCTGGGCGTTGAGGAGGTTGTCGATCACGTCCACCTCGACCGGCTCCAGGCGTTTCTCACCGGGTCCTGGGATGTCCGGCTGGATGGGTTCCATTGCGTTGTCCATGTCAGACCTCCGTTGCGGTGAACTTCTGGCCGGTCGTCGCGCCGATCACGCTGACCGCCTTGTTGGTCTGGACCTGGTAGAAGGCTCCCGAGACCAGCTTGTAGCTACCCGCCGTGTCGATGCCCGCCGGGTTGCCATGAGGGTTGATCCAGAGGTCCGCTGCGGAGATGTTCTGGAAGGTGAGAGAGCGGCGGCTGGGGTTAGCCGGCGCGAGCTGCTGGGCGGTGTTGCCAGCGGTGATGGCCCCGGAGCGATCCGCCCCAGGTCCAAGCAATTCAGATACGTTCATGGTTATTCCTTTCCGGGCACCCAGAGGGTGACGGTATGGGTTTCGAGGTCGTACTCGCCCCACTGGAGGATGCGGGCCAGGCGAGCGGTCTTGAGGGCGTCCGCCTCGGTGAGACCGGCCTTCTCGTAGTTGCAGACGATGGCCTCCCAGATGGAGCACGGCTCCCCAGTGTGCCACTTGATGGTCTTCTGCCCCTTGTCCTTGCCCCGAGGGATCACCCCCTCCTTGGGGTAGAGCTTGACCGGCTCCTCCACGATGCGCTGGGCGCGGGTCTTGCCGATGCCAGGGCACCCTGGGTAGCCGTCCACCGCGTCCCCCGAGAGGGCCTGGGTGTAGTGCCACTTGGCCGCCTCCATGGGGGTGACGGTGCGGACGATAGGCTTGCCGTTCTCGTCATCGTCCCGGAGCTGGTAGTGCTGGCCGGGGATCGTCGCGAAGTCCTTGTCGCGGCCCACGATGATGACGTTATGCTCGGCCAGCTCGGGGGCGGTCCCCCAGATGCCAATCGCGTCGTCGGCCTCTAGGTACGCCAGGTTGGTCGCGTCGTAGCGGAGGCGGAGGTAGTTCTTGAGGTGCTCCAGGAGCATCGGCCTCACGCTGTCCTTGCGGTTGGACTTGTAGGAGGGGTCCACCTTGAGCCGCCAGTTGTCAGCCGTGGGGCAGGACAGGAAGACGCGAAGCTCGTCAGCCTTGAGGCTCCGGCGTATCCAGTCGATCATGTTGTCCATGCACGACTCCCCTTCCCAGGTCCGGGCCATAGGCTCGACCATGCCGGAGGGGTAGAACACCTGGTGCTGGACTGCGGCGGCAGCCTTGAAGGCCATCGTGTCCCCGTCGAGGAGGATGATGGTCTTCTTAGTAGCCATTCCAGGCCTCCTGCACCTCGGCGGCCAGGAGGTACCAGTCCTCCACGATCTCCTTGACGCGGACCCCATTGAGGTACTCGGCCACGGAGATGATGACGCCACAGGCCAACTCGGCGGGCAGGAGGTAGATGACCAGGAGCTTCCGGGCGAGCGCCGGCTCGACGGCCTTGATCTCGATATTGGTGAAGGTGGCCACGCTGATCGCAACCATGAGGTAGATGACGAAGGCGAGGAGCATTACGGTGTTCCTTTCGGCTGCATGAGGTCCCGGTGCCGCATAGCCGAGAGGCCTTCAGCGGTGACGTGCCAGGAGCGAGAGAGGGAGAGCCCGTCAGGGGCGATGATGCTGATCCACCCCAGGGAGGCGGCCAGTGCGATGAGGGGTGCGCGTTCGCGCGAG
Organism: Mesorhizobium sp. B2-8-3; assembly: GCF_006440815.1. Classification (NCBI taxonomy): domain Bacteria; kingdom Pseudomonadati; phylum Pseudomonadota; class Alphaproteobacteria; order Hyphomicrobiales; family Phyllobacteriaceae; genus Mesorhizobium; species Mesorhizobium sp. B2-8-3. The sequence goes on along the minus strand of NZ_VFTW01000007.1, from coordinate 105,239 downwards.
TAGTTCGAAGAGATGGACGGCGGGTCGAACCACGCCTTGTCCACGATCTCCCATAGGCCGTCCGGGTACTCCCCGAAGTAGCCCCCCGAGGAGGCCCTGGACCTGGCCTTAGTGGCAGTCTTTCCAGTTGTGTCCGGTGCGCCCGTCCGTATCGAGGGCTCCGAGGAAGCCGAGGGACTGGGCGACGTTCTGGACTGCCTTCTTGGAGGCCGCTTGGATGACTGCACCTTGGGCCTCTTCCATATGCTCGAATTGCAACTCGTCGTGGACCCAGGCCATCTGGCCGAAGTCCTTGTCTTCCACCCACCGCTCCTCTTCCTTGAGCACCCGGTCGGTCTCCAGCATCCACTCCTTGCACACGATGGCACCCCCGCCTTGGAGGGCCTGGTTGAGCGTTGCGTGTTCCTTGCGGATGGACAGCTTGCGACCGTCGAGTGCGACGATGAAGCCTTGCGCCTTGGCCTGGTCGGTCAGGGACTTGTTGAGGTCCTTGAGGCCGGCGATGCCCTCCAGGAAGGCCTTCTTGACCTCCTGGCCGCGCATGGTGTGGGCGAGCGTCGAGCGATCGGGCATGATGAACTTGCCCTTCATGGTCCGCTTGACCCAGGCGATGTAGCTCTTGGCCGCTGGACTGTCGGCCAGGGCGTCGATCTCTTCGTCCGGCACCCCGACCCCGAGGCCGATCTTCAAGGCCCCTGCCCCGTAGAGGAAGGCATAGGTCACTGTCTTGGTAGCGGCGCGGGAGAGGCCGGTGATCTTGGCGTTCTCCGCATGGATGTCCAGGCCTGGGGTCGAGACACGTCGAGCGAACTCCCCACCGTCGAACTCCCAGAGGTAGTGGCCGAGAAGCCGTAGCTCCAAGCCGGAACAGTCCACGCCGGTCTGCCAGGGGAAGGGCTTGCCAGGTCCCCATAGGGTCCGGCACTCCACCCCGAAGCCACCCTTCCAGCCCAGGACTTCCCGCTCGACACCCTCCGCGTCCTTCGCCTTGGTGACGGAGGGTACCTGCCCCTTATTCGGATCTTTGTGGGCGCCGCGGTGGGATACCGTACCCAGGGTGTCCATCCGGCCATGTATCCGGCCATCCTCCTGCACCAGGCCGATCCAGGACTTGTTACCGTCCGAGAGCTGACCCAGTGTCTTGGCATTGACCAAGAACTCCAGGATGACCTCCCGGAGGTCCTTCGGGAGGACCGACTCCGGGATGGTCTTCAGGGTGGTTTCATCCACCTTGGCCTGGTCATTGTTCTTGCCGCCGAACTCCGTGGGCACCCAGCCGTAGACAGCCTGGAGGCGATCCCCGAGGTGCTGCCTGGACTTCGGATTGAAGGTGACCCGCTTGATGCGGACGAAGGGAGCGTCCGGGGAATAGTGGGCCTGGGGCGGGCCGACATAGGGCGTCAGCTCCTTGCCCGTCTTCTCGGAGACCCGGCGCACGGTGATGTCGGGGAACTGGGTGAGCTTCTCGCTGTAGGCCCTGGCCGGCGCTGCGCCGGTCTTCGGGTCGTCTTGCGGTTCCCACCAGGAGCCGAACGCCTTGACCAGCTCCTTCTCCAGCTCGGCCTGGCGGGTCTTGATCTTGGCGGCGAGCTTGACGCCCCCCTCCTTGTCGAAGCCGTAGCCGCGTTGGGTCTCCTTGTCGATGTGCAGCCAGGTGCGGTGCTCCAGGTCGATGGAGCGCTCCGACCAGCCTACTCCTCCGGCTGCCTTTCCGGTGCCGTCGAAGTGTCCCTGGATGAGGTTCCAGAGTGCGTGGGTGACCTCAACGTCCTGGACGCAGTAATCCTGCATGGGCTTGTTCCAGGCCAGCCAGGGGTCGAGTGTGGGCTCGCCCTTACTGTCCACGGTGACCAGGACTCGAAGTTCCTCTGGTACGGCGTCAAGGCCTTCCTCCTTCAGCTTCTTGGCGTACTCCTTGACCGTCGCGGAGTACTCGCCCTTCATCTGCCCCATGCGGTAGCCCCAGGCTTCCAGCTTGTGAGCGCCGATGAGCTGACCGGGGAGCTTGCCTGCCCTCCACCTCGGGAAGTCCAGGTCCTTGAGCCGGTCCACTGGCCAAATCATCTTGGCCATGATGAGGGTGTCGCGGACGGTGCCTTCCGGCTTCCACCAGGGGTGTAGCTTCTGGATGGCCGGGATATCGTAGGAGAGGATGTTGTGGCCGGTGATGTAGTCGGCCTCCTGGAGGCGTGACAGCCCGTACAGGATTGAGTACGGCCCATCCTCCGCGTGGCAACTATAGAGCTGCCTCGTGTCGAGGTCCTTGAGGACCAGGGAGTGGATGGTTGTCAGTTCTGGGAGGAGGCCGTTCGTTTCGATATCGAACGCCAGTCTCATCCAGGCTCCTCCATGCTCATGGCATTGAGACGGGTGACGAAGGAGGTCTTCTTCCTCGCCACTTCGGCCAGGACATCGGGGTCCAGGTGCGGGTTGAAGATGGAGGCCCCGCGATAGCGGAACCACTCGTGGACCTCATGCAGCTCGGCATCCTTGATGAGGCCGAACGCCGCGCCGACGACCTCTTGCCGGCACATGTGGAGGGAGAGGTGCTGCTTGCGGGACTTCCAGGGCTCCCTGGTGCCGTCCCGCTTCTGGCTGTCCAGGGAGGCTTCCGCCTCGGTGGAGACCTCGACCTGGAGGTAGGGCCTGCCGCCGTCCCAGCCGAGGAGGAGCGACCAGCCAGGCTTGTAGGTGATCCTGCCGATGATCTCGACAATCTCTTGAAGGGTCATTTCAGTCTGCCTTCCAGCAATCGCAGTGGGCGCACTTCAGGCGGTGCCAGGAGCGGCACCCAGCGGTTTGGCGGAGGTACTCCTCGTCATACCCCTTGGGGCGCTTGGAGCGCGGCGTCAGGACCAGCTCGGCGGCAATGCGTTTCGCCGTCTTCTCGATGGGTGTCATGGGGCCGTCCTTGGGGGGTATGAAGCCGATGAAGCCCTGGTGGTCAGGGTTGAAGCCGTCCTCGTGGATTTCTCGAGCCAGGTAGTTCTCGCCGTCCGGCTCCCCGTCGATGTCAGCTAGGGTCGTGGGTATGGACCTTGAACTGCTTCCTCCTGACCGCCGCATGGATGGCGCTTTGGAGGCCTCCAAGCCAGCCGACGATCTTGTCGCGGGCTGCCGAGACCGGGAGCTTCTGGGCATCGTCGAGTTCCGTTGAGTTGGTGTATTCCTTGAGGGATCGGTAGTTGACCCCATGGTGGAGGAGGGCGTCATAGGCGAAGTTGAGGAAGCCCACCCATGCCTGGGCCAGGGTCAGCCTCACCCCCAGGACGTGGACCTCCTTGCGGACCTCCTCGATCTCTTTCTGCAATTTGTCGTTCACGTCAGTAATCACCCTGTACTGCTGGGAAGGACGGAGCCTTCTCGTCGTTATCGTTGTCTGGATATGGCTCGTTGGTAGCCACCTGGCGGCCCACGTCCTCCATCCACTTCAGCACGTCCGCGACACCTGTCGTGCCGACATGCCGGTTCTTGAGGATGCGGACCTGGGTGAGGTCTGGGCGCTCGCCCTGCTGGTTCCGCTCATAGGCATGGACGCCCATGGAGAAGTTCGCCACGCCGGCAGACCCACGGATGTTCTTGAGGCTGATCTGGCCGCCTTCCTCGAAGGCCTTCCCCTCACCGCGATTGAGGTGGTGGGTGATCTGGAGGTTGGCTCCGGTCTGCTTCACCAGGCGAGCGAAGTTGTAGGACACCTTGTCCAGCGCCTTGCGCTCGTCCTGGGCATCCACGGCGGCCACGATGAAGGACAGCGGGTCGATGAAGATGACCCTGCAATCCAGGCCCTTGGCCATGTACCGGATGTAGCGCTCCAGGGCGTTGAAGGACCACTCGGCCACCTCGGGGTCGAACAGCTCCACCAGGCCCGATCCGAAGACTGCCGTATGGAGGGTCCGAAGCTCCTCCTTGGGGAGGGGATTGAGGTGGAGTCGGCGGTTGGCCCTGGCGGACATGAGGTCGAGTTGGGCCTTGCGGCGGGTATCCTCGAAGCGCATCACCCCGAACTTGATGTTGTTCTGGAGGAGATGCTCCATGATCTCCACGATGATGGAGGTCTTGCCGATGCCGGTGCCGGCCACATGGTAGATGACCTCCTTCTCCCGGATGCCACGGGTCATCGCCTCGGTGGCTGGCCAGGGGTAGGAGCAAATGGTCTCGGCCTCGGGCTCATCCATGTCGGTGATGCAGAGGGCCGCGTTGACGATCCCGTCAGGAGCCCAGAGGGTCGCCCCATAGACCGCCGCGTAGATGTCCCCGCTCTTGCCGGCCTGGGCGAGCTGGTTGGCATCCTTGACGCCCTGAACCTTGATGGTCTTCACCTTGCCAGGCTCGAAGAGGGCAGCACAGTCGGCCACGACCTTCTGGCCGCTCTCGTCGTTGTCGAACCAGAGGATGATCTCCTCGAAGCGGTCGAGCCAACGGTAGTTCGCCTTGAGCTGGTCGAGGGCGGAGCCGTCTCCACCCACCACCGAGACAGCGGGCACCTTGAAGGCCATCGCCTCGGCCACACTGTGAGCGTCGTGCTCCCCGGTGGTGATCACCACCTTGCGGTCGTACTTGTCGCCCCAGACGTGCTGCCCGTAGAGCTGGCACTGCCTCGGGGCCGGCGCATTGTCCACCACGGGGTCGAACCAGAACTGCTTGTCCTTGTCGCGGGACTTCTGGTGGACCAGCTCGCCCTTCTGGTTGTAGATCGGCGCGATCTGCCGCGTCTTGCCCCGCTCCTTATGGACGAAGTACCCGAAGCGCTGGAGGGTCTCCAGCTTGATGCCTCGGGACTTCAGGCCATCCGGCATGTACTCGGTGGTGAACGGAATGGCGGCCTCGGGGGTCCTTGTCGGGACCGCCCCGAAGCCTGGGTCGTCGGTATCCATGGAGTGTGTCGCCTTGCGCCGCAGGCCGCAGTTGGGGGTGAAACAGAACTGGTGGCCGTCGCTGTATGTCGCGAGGTTGTCCTTGGAGCCGCACTCTGGGCACGGCCCCTTGGAGATGACCGTGCTGTCCTCCTGCATGTCAGGGCCAACGGTAGGAGTTGTGCCTCATGGCATGTTCCCGGTCGGTCTCGCCGGGGAGGTGGAAGCCCGAGAGACGCATGAGGTCCGTGAGCGGAGCGTCGGTCACCAGGGCCATCTGGCGGACCCAGCCAAGGCTACCGGGAGCGGTCTCCTCGCAGTCCGCCACGGTGAACCGGACGGTCGTCACGGTCTCCGTAGGGTCCGGGTTCCTCATGTACCAGGGCTCGTGGAAGGGGTACTGGCAGGCGACGAACTCCCAGCACTTGCCATGCATCTGGCCGATCTTGTCGGCGTACATGAAGCCCAGTTTGCGCTTCCGGTTGCCGGCGTCGAAGACGGTGATCTTGAGGCGCTCGCTCATGCGTCCACCCCGACCTCGACCCAGTAGGCCTTGTAGCGGGTGCCGCCGAAGTCCCGCTTCCACTCGGTCTGGATGTCGAGACCCAGCTTGTTCAGCTCGGAGATGCGGGTGGTGACCTCCTGGACGCCCAGGGTGTTGATGGCGACCTGGCGGGAGAGCTGGCGGCCCGTCATCAGGTAGTCGTAGACGAGGCGCTGCTGGGGGCCGAGGTTGATGATGTCCGCGTCGGACAGCTTCTTGGTCTTGGTCATGAGGGTCTCCGGGTGATCTCGGGGGCTCCCCATCGGTAGCCGGTGATGGCCAGCACGATGAGGACCCAGGCGGTTGCGATGGTGAAGGTGAGGCCCACGGCTACTCGCCCTTGCCCACGTTCATGAAGGGGATCGCCGCGTTCGGCTGCATGGTGACCGGCAGAGCGCCGTTCCACTTCTCGGCCTTGGTCAGCTCCACCAGGGCGGAGTTAGCGGCCAGGGCCTTGGCGCGGGCCTCGATGGCAGCGGCGGTGGCTTCACCCTCAGCCTTGAGCTTGAAGGCGCTGGCCTCACCCTCGGCCTTGAGTTTGTAGGCGTTGGCGTCGGCTTCCGCCTTGAGGCTGTCCGCGCGACCCCTGGCCTGGGCGACGGCGATGTCCGCCTTCACCTTCTCCTGGGCGAGCACCTGGTTCTGCTTCTGGACCTCGACCTCGGCCATCATGCGGGCTTCGATGGTCTGCTCGTAGGCATCCGAGAAGTCGATGTTCTTGACCTGGACGCTATCGACCACGATGGGGCCGTTGACGCCCTCGATCACCGCCTTGGCGATCTCGGAGTTGAACGTGCCGCGCTCCTGGATGACCTTGACCGCCGTGTACTGGCCGAACACCGTCTTGACGCTCGCCGGTACGGTCTGCTCGATGGTCCGGCTCAAGAGGGTCTCGATGCTGCCGTAGTGCTGGTAGACATCCTTCACGTCGCCCTCGGGCACATGATAGGTCACCGTCACGGCAAGGCTCGCGGTCTGCTGGTCCTTGGAGTAGGACAGGAGGGCGGAGGTGCCTTCCCAGTTGAGGTTGCCCTGGCGGGTGCTGATCTTGCGCACCGACTGGAACCACGGGGTTTTGAAGTGCAGGCCCGGACCCTCGACCGAGGTGAAGCTGCCGTTGGTCAGGAGGATGCCCCGCTCACCCTCATCGATGGTGTACCAGGAGCCGAACAGGACGGTCAGGGCGACGAGTGCCGCGAAGACAAGCCCGGTGATCGCTGCATAGAAGCGCATGAAGTAGCCTTTCGATTTGGGAGGGTGGGCCTAGAGCACGATGCCCTGGGCGTAGAGGTCGAGGTCCTCCCGGAGGAGGTCCATGTCGATTGGAGGACAGGCTGGGTGGCCGGCGCGTCGATAGCGCTGGACCTCGGTGTGGCCCCGAACCTTGATGCCGGGGTAGGCCTGCCGCAGTTCGTGCAGGAGGCTCAGAAGGGTGTGGCGCTGGGCGGTCGTGAAGTTGTCCACCCCGTCTCCGCCAGGCTCCTCCCTGCCGCCCACCAGGCAGACCCCGATAGACTCCAGGTTGAGACCCGGCGTGTGGGTGCCGATCTTCTCGCGTCCCCGGCAGTGAACCAGCTCACCATCGCGTTCGATGATGTAGTGGTAGCCCACGGCCAGGAGCCCCATCTTGAGGCCGCCGTCATGCGCCAGGGCCGCCCACCTCGGGACATCCATGGCGGTGCCCGGTTGAGTGTGGCTGTCGTGCAGGATGACCAGCTTGGTCTCCTTGCGGTCCTTGTAGCGGATCAAGCGGTCCCCTCCACCTCCGCCTGGGCGAGCTTGTCCAGGGGGTCTTTGAGGACCTCGGCGTCCTTCGGTAGGGCATCCATGATGTTGAGGACGTGGGCCAGGTACTCGGGGCGCTCATAGTGGAGCCGGCCCCGGAGCCACATGGCGACCGCCGCCGCGCTGCCGATGAGGAACATCTTGGTGGTCTGGGGAGACATGTCCCCTGCGAGAATCGCCGCCATGGCCTGCTTGTTGGCCTTATCGAGCCAGGTCAGGAGGGTGGCAGGGCGGGCGGCCACGCGGTCGATGGTGGAGCTATCCATTGAGAACTTCCTCGGGTTTTCGGGTGGGTCCGGGCTCCTTGAGCCACTCCACGGGGATGACCCTGGTGGCCCACTTGATGCCGTACTTGTCGCACCACATGGCGTAGGTGGTCTTGGACCCCTTCACGATCTTGTCGTGGGGGCGCTGGAAGACGAACCGGATGTCCAGCTCGGGATGTTGGAGCTTGATGAAGAGGTGCTTGGCCCTGTCCTTGGGCTCCAGCTTCCCCTTCGTCTCCACGATGATCCCGTTGGGTAGTGGGAAGTCCGGGGTGTAGGTGCGCCGCGTCTCCGGCACCACGTAGGGCACCTTCAGCGTCTCAAAGCGAACCTCGACCCCGTGAGCTTCCAGGTGGCGGGCGTTGATCTCCTCCAGGCCCGACCGGAAGCCCTGCCGAAGGCCAACGGCCTCCGGTGACTTGTCGGTACGGTTCCAGGATGTCTTGCGAGCCTGCCGCCAGTTGCCCCTGCTAACGCCCATTCTCGGAGTCGAAGAACAGGGACATGCTGACGGAGAAGGCCACCAGGCCGGAGAGTAGCCCGACCACCCCGTTGTCCACCGTGATGCCGGCGAGGAGACCGAAGGAGGTCCCCATGAGCGCCGACATGCAGATGGCCATGATGATCTGGACCACGAAGTCGATCATCAGTAGTCGCCGCCCGTCTCGTCCGGGCCGTTGTCCTGGGGAGCCTTGTTGTCGAACCCGGCATCCGCCTGGTCAGCCACGAAGCCGCCGTCCACGGTGCCGAAGCCCTGGCCGCCGCCGCCACCGCGCTTCAGCTTGGTGATCTGGGCCTTGGCGAGGTCGAGGCGAACGCCGGCAGTCTTGGAGGACGACACCGCGATGCCCCGCATGGAGTACAGGGTGCGGCCCTCGGAGCCATTCCAGACCGGCACGTCGATGACCTGGTTCTGGCTGTCACGCAGCTCGATCTTCACGGTCTTGAAGCCGGAGGGCTCCTTGTCGGACTTGATCTTGGCGTTCTGCTTGAAGGTGAACCGGATGACGCCGGTCGGGTTGCCCTCGTCGTCCTCCAGGCGTTCGAACGGAAGGTAGAGAGACCACTTCTTGGCCTCGGCAGGCTTCATGTCCTTGGTGTATTCCGCGAGGTAGGCCTTGGAGGCTGCCTCGATGTCGGCGGCGCACTTCTCGGCCTCGGGGCCGGAGCTGTCCAGGTCGGTGTGGTAGAGGCCGTCCGCGTTGTACTCGGTGTCCGGCTTGTTGAGCCACGGGTGGACGAAGGTGCCGAAGTGACTGAAATGGAAGTTGGCCATGAGTGGTCTCCTTAGATGACAGGCTGGTCGCGGATGTGCAGGCCGGCGTAGTCGCGGAGGGCCTCCATCTGGACGTTGGGCTTGGTGTGGAAGTCGGACGGCGCGGTCAGGATGCGGCGGCCCAGGCGGAAGAGGTCCTGGGGGTCCATCGCAGCCCGCTCGGCCATCACGGCGAAGAGGACGGCAGCGGCGGCAACCACCACCTCGCCCTTCTCGTGGGAGCCCCCATGGAGGAGGGCATGAGCGGCATTCGCCACGGTGTCGCGGGACACCATGTGCAGTTGCGTAGGGTCGATGCGCGATGACAGCGAATTGACGATCATTGAGCTGCTATCTCCTTTTATCAAGTAGGTCGGCATTATGTGCAGATGCGTAGCGTCAGGCGAAAAAGTAGTCCGACTGCCTGATTTGCCCCAGGTCCAGCGAACCCATCGGGGGCACTTCCCTCCACTCTCCGGTCTCATCCCCGTTGGCCACGTACTTGCAGGCGTCCAGGAACTGGGCCAGGACGGGCTGCTCGTGGGTGAAGATGAAGGCCTCCCTCAAGCATTGCTCCAGGGTCCACATGTCCCCCGCCACGGTGCCGTAGGCATCATGGATGCAGGTGAAGCACTCCACCCCTGCCTCCCGGAGCATGTTGGCGCACGTCATGAGGGCCGAGGCGTCCATCGAGTGGACGAAGTTCGGGGCGACCCCCGAGGACTGCTTCGCGGTGTTCAGCTCCTTGGTCTCCCGGTAGGCCCGGAGCTTGAGCAACTGACCATCCAGCTTGGTCTCGATCCGGTACTCCTCCTCGGTGGCGTAGAAGTGCCGGACGTAGAAGCCAGCAGGGGTCCACCAGCAAAGGGCCTTGCCGCTCCGGGACGCGATGGCGCAGTTGTGCTGTATCCACTCCATCACCTCGATAGGACGGATGACGACCTCCTTGACCGCCTTGAGGAGGAAGTCCACCAGGAGGTTGACGGCATCCTTGCGCTGGTCCTTGGGGATCGCCGCGCCGTCCTTGTCGTGCTTCTTGAGCCACGCCAGGGTGTACTTGAAGTAGGCGCTCCTGGTCCCGCCGTAGGGCACGATCATGACGGGGCGCTTGGCCACCTCCCTCGGGACGGTAGCCCCGAAGAGACGGCCCCACATACGGACGTGGGGGTTGAGGGGCTGGTCGTCCAGGAGTTGCTGCACGATGTTCCCCACGTCCATGTAGATGTCCCTAGGCCGGTTGCCCGGTACCAGGTTCACCTTGCGGCCACCCTCCTCGTCCCGCACCATAGCGGAGAGGTGCTGGATGCCGTTGCATGTGCCGTCCACCCGGATCGGAAGGGAGCTGATCATGCCGGGGCCTTCGTCCAGCCAGCGCACCCACTCGAAGATCGCCGCGAGGCATTGCCACGGGTCGTCCTCGTCGGCCCAGAGCCGGTTGTCCAGGGGGTCCGCCGCGATCTGCCGCCAGCGGGCCTCACGGTCCTTCACCCACTTGATGCGCTCGGCGTAGTCCGTCTTGTCCACCCCATGCACGTTGGCCAGGTGGATCGCGAGCCACTGCTCATCGTCCTCCTCGACGGGCTTCCCCCTCCCGAACGTCAGGAGACCCCGGTCCAGGTCCCTCCCTTGCGGCGAGAGGTCTGACACGATGCTGTACATGCGGCCCCGGAAGTCGAGGTGATGGGGGAAGAAGAACTCCCCCTCCTCGGCCAGCCTCCGGGCGAGCGTCAGGGTCCGGCGCTGGGCGATGAACCTGGAGACCCGCAAGGCGTTCTCGGCGTGGATGTCCCCTGCGATCTTGGCCCAGGCCTTGTACTCTGGGGTATCCTTGACGACACCCTCGGGCAAGGCCGGGGGGTCGATCTTCTCCTGGCGGATGATGCCGGCGATGGCGAGGTCCTTTTCGAAGATGCGCTCGGCCACCTCAAGGACCCTGGTGTTGATCGCCCAGGGCGTCCGCTGGACGTAGTTCACCGCCGCGTAGACCTCCGGCATGTCCAGGGCTTCGAACTCCTCCAGGGCGACCTGGCGCTGCTCCTCGTGGTTGGCCTTGAAGCGGATGAGCACTGGGGACTTGACGAAGGGCGTATGGTAGCCGCCACCGCGAGGCCCATCCCAGTCGAGGGGCGGAATGAGGGTCGGTGCGAAGGCCGGCTGGTGGAGGAGTTCATCGTCGAGGGCGCTATCCATCCACTGGGCCAGCTCGTTGTCCGGCATGAGGACCTTGGGTCGTTGCGCCCAGGCTCCTCCCTTGATCCGGTAAGGCTCCCAGGCGGGATCGCCCACAACGTGGAAGCGCTGGGTGCCCTCGATCACCATATCGATCATGGTGAGGCCCACCCGCTCCCGCTCCGTGGATGTCCAGTCGAGCCACCCCAGCTCATCGTGCTTGGACTTGTTGAAGATGGCGATGGTGGAGCGGCGCTGGTGGATGGAGGTTGACTTCCGGTCTCGGAAGCGTTGCTGGAGGGTGCGCCAGTCTTCGGGGTCGCTCTCCTTCCAGAACTGCATCCGTGCCTCGTGCTCGCAATTGGTGCCGATCTCCATGGCGATGGACAGGAGGTTGCGGTGCTCCATGCCAAGCATCCGAAGGACCGCCTTGAGTGCGACCATCGCGGCGGTGTCGGCGTTGAGCTGCTGTAGGGGTGCTCGGGAGATTGGCACGGTGCCGCGCTTGGGGGTGTTGAGCCAGCGCTGGAGGGCCTGCGACACGGGGACGACCCACTCATAGAGGAGGCTCCGATGGGGACGGAGGCCGCCCAGGTTGTGCTTCTCCCTTGCCTTGTCGATGCGGGCCTTCATGCGCTGCTTGCCGGTCTCCATCATCTCCTCCTCGAAGGCTACTTGGTCGTCCCAGCGGTCGTGGAGGTAAGCGGGTTGGTTCATGCGGTCTCCTTGGCGGTAAGCTCGTGGTACTCTGCCTGGGTGAGGCTATGGACGCGGTAACGGGCACCGCCGACCTTGGCGTACAGGACCCACTGGTCCGGCACCCTGGTCTCCGCCCCGGTGAGCGGTGGCATCAGGCCCATTTCCAGGAGGCCCCGCTGGAGGGCATCGTTGAGGAGGGTCGTATAGGGGGAGTTCATTGGGTGACCCGCTCCTTCCCGTTCGCCTGGAAGTGCTGCCCGAAAACCTTCAGGGTGGCTATGCACATACCCGCCATGATCGCCCTCTCGTGGGGCTTCTGGTTCTTGAGCTTGCGGAGGATGGCCTTCTCGGTCTCGCGCCGGAACTCTTCCTTGAATGATGTCTCGTCCATTAGTCGGAAATCCTCGTCTGTTCTCTGATGATGGTGCCGGTCCATTGGCACTGGCGGGTCTCGATCCTCCACCACCGCCCCAGGTCATCGACCGTATGGACGCGGTAGAGGAGCTTCATGGTCTTGAAGTTCTCGGCGGGTGTCCGGTGGGTTGCCGGCCACTGCTTTTTGGCGTCTGCCACTGGTGGCGCGGAAGGGGCACATTTACTCGACACTCTGTGCAGAAGCGTAGTGAGGGCGGAAAGCATGAGGCCTTGCCTTTCCTGGGTTCTCGCGGTGGACTGTGTGCTGGGAGGTAGGTTGGGTAGTCGCTTTTGAGTCGAGCGCGTCTACCAATTCCGCCATAGGGGCTCAGGCCGGGCGGCCTGGATGGGCGCGGACTATACGGTTGGACGGGCTTTCGTCAACTGGCCTGTTGCCGATTTACCAGTGGTAGCCGCGCCCGGACCGCGCCTTACGGTTCCGTAAGGGCGCCGCCATTGTGCGGCGCGTAAAATCTTTCTAGAGAAACGAAACTTATCGCGTCTGGCTGGAAACGCCGGCTGCGGCGCTTTGGGTCCTTGTTTCGTGCATGCCGGTGCCCGAAAACCACTCCGCCGTTCGGAACCAAATCAGGAGAGCCGATGCTTCGCGGACTTTACGACTGGACCCTGTCGCTGGCGGCGCGCAAATCCGCCGAATGGTGGCTGGCCTTCATCGCCTTCGTCGAAAGCTCCGTGTTCTTCATACCGGCCGACGTGCTGTTCCTGCCCATGGCGTTGGCGGCGCCCAAACGCGCCTATCGCTACGCGTTGACGGCTACTGTTGCGTCCGTGCTGGGCGGCATAGCCGGCTGGCTGATCGGCTACTATGCCTACGACACGATAGCACGCCCGATCCTGGAGCATTTCGGCGGCCTATCCACGTTCGAGAAATGGCAGTCGTCCGGCGCCGGGCTGATGCTGGTGCTGCTCGTCACATCCGGCGCCGCGCACCTGCCGCCGATCAAGGTGGTCACCATTCTGGCCGGGGCGCTTCACGTCAATCTTTTGGTCTTCATCGTCTCGGCGATCGTGGCGCGCGGCGCCCGTTTCCTGCTGCTTGCCTGGCTGCTGCGCCGCTATGGCGAAAAGATCAGGGAGTTCATCGAAAAGCGTTTGGGATTGATTGTCGGCGCCGGCGCCGCTGCCCTGATTTTGCTCTATATCCTCGTCAGATACGCCCACGGATAGCGACGCAACAACGGATCTCCATCGATGACAGCGACCATGATTGCCGACACCGGACGCCAGCGCACGCGCGCGGCGCTCTTTCTTGCCGTCGCCATGGCGGCGACCGTCGGCTCGGCGCTGGCCTTCCAATATATCGGCGGCTACATCCCCTGCCACCTCTGCCTCGAGCAGCGCACCCCCTACTATATCGGCGTGCCGCTGATGGTGCTGGCGGTGATCGCCTCGATGCTGCGCGCGCCGGCCTGGGTGACGCGCGGCCTGCTCGCGATCGGCGGCCTTTTGATGCTCTACGGCCTTTATCTCGGCGTCTACCATTCGGGTGTCGAATGGGCCTGGTGGCAAGGTCCGGCCGACTGCACCGCCGGCGCCGGCCCGGTCGACACCGGCGGCAAGGGCGTGCTCGACGCGCTCGACAAATTCGTGCCGCCCTCCTGCGACAAGGCGGCGCTGCGCATCCTCGGCCTGTCGCTCGCCGGCTGGAACGCCATCGCCAGCCTCATTCTCGCCGCCGTCGCCTTCCGCAGCGCGCTCGCGCGGGATTGAGCGAGATTGATTGGATTCAGCGGCGCAGGGTTCGAGCAAAAATTCGGCAGGCTGAGTCGAATGGCGCGGCTTTCGACGTCCGAGCCAGGTCGACCCCCCACTCCGTCTCGGCTTCGCCGAGCCACCTCTCCCCCGATCGACGGGGTAGAGGAACGGCGCGAGCCTAGTAGCCAGCGCTCCTTCAAGCAGGCTTTCCTCTCCCTCCGGAGGGACTCCGGAGGGGGGAGAGGTGGCGCTGCGAAGCAGCGACGGAGTGGGGGAAGCCCGTCCTTAAACGCGAAGCGATTGACAAGTAGGGATGACCGAGTTGGTCCGATATCAGGGTGTGTCTGATAATCACGGTCTGTCAGGTACGTGAGCACCGGAAGCGCAGAAAGCTGCGGCAGGCGACCAGCATGGCGAATTTCTGCCGAACTCTAAGGTTCGAGTTCGACATCCCAGTAGAGATAATCCATCCAGCTTTCATGCAGATGGTTGGGCGGGAACAGGCGGCCGTTGTTGTGCAGGTCGTGTACCGTCGGCTGATAGGGTTTTTGCAGCGGCCACATCTTGGCCTGGGCCGGCATCATGCCGCCTTTGCGAAGATTGCAAGGCGAGCAGGCGGCGACGACATTCTCCCAGGTCGTCGCCCCGCCGCGATGGCGCGGGATGACATGGTCGAACGTCAAATCCTCCGGCGTGCCGCAATATTGGCACTGGAAGCGGTCGCGCAGGAAGACGTTGAAGCGGGTGAAGGCCGGATGCCGCGACGGCTTCACATAGGCTTTCAGGCTCACCACGCTCGGCAGCTTCATGGAGAAAGTCGGCGAGGAGACGGCGTGCTCGTATTCGGCGACGATGTTGACCCGGTCGAGGAAGACGGCCTTGATGGCGTCCTGCCACGACCAGAGCGACAGGGGGTAATAGCTGAGCGGACGGTAGTCCGCATTCAGCACCAGCGCGGGAAGCCCATCCGGAGATACGGCAACCGTCACGTCCTCGCCTCCTTGCTTCTAGAACCGAACGGCGCGGATACTGTAAGCCCGACATGACAGGGATGTGAAGCGGATTGTCTCTCGCCGAAGCCGTCAAAAACGCATGATTTTCATGCTTTTTTGACCATTTCGACAGGCGGCGCCGCATCCCTGCCCTTCAATTCCCGGTAATAGGCCCAAAAAAGCCGCGACGCGACACCCCGCCACGGGCTCCATGATTCGGCCAGCCGGATAAGCATTTTCTCCGGCGGACGCGGATCGATGCCGAGCGCATGGCCAACCGCCGTCTGCAAAGCGACGTCGCGCGCGGGGAACACGTCGGGATGGCCGGCGGCAAACAGCAGGTAGCATTCGGCCGTCCATGGGCCGATGCCGGGCACGGCCGTCATCGCCGCGATCGCCTCGCCGGCGTCCAGCGTGCACAGGTGATCGAGATCGAGCCCGCCGGCCACGGCTTGCGCGACGGCGAGCAGCCCGCGCTGCTTCGGCCGCGACAGCCCGGCCTCGCGAAAAATCCCTTCACCGGCGGCAAGAATCCCCTGCGGCGTCAGCGGATCGACCAGCTTCACCAGCCGCCCGAAGATGGCGTCGGCGCTCGCGCGGGAAACTTGCTGTGAAACGATAATGGAAGCGAGGCTCCTGAACCCTGGCTCCGACAGCCGAAGCGGCACTTCGCCCGCTTTGCCGCGTATGGTCTCCAGCCGCGGATCGATCCGGCAGAGCGCGTCGAGCCCTGTCGCAATGTCGTCGAGCGAGGCGATGCGTTGCACGTTGCTTGTTCCCAGGGCGCCCGCGAAGTGGCAATGGAGGGCTAAATACCAATTGGCAAACGCGCCTTTCAACCCGAATGCCGCCTGAAAGATGACGCTCCTGACATTCCGCTTCGCGCCGAGCCCCAATGGCGAACTGCATCTCGGCCACGCCTACTCGGCCCTGCTCAACCAGCGGATGGCGGCGCAAGCGGGCGGACGCCTGCTGTTGCGCATCGAGGATATCGACGTCGCCCGCTGCACGCCGCAATTCGAGGCCGGCATTTTCCGCGACCTCGAATGGCTGGGATTGAACTGGGAGCGGCCGGTGCGCCGCCAGTCCGAGCATTTCGCCGAATACCGCACGGTGCTCGACCGTTTGATCGCCGAGGAACTCGTCTATCCCGCTTTCATGAGCCGCGGCGAGATCCGCGCCTTCATCGCCGAGACCGGCGGCCGCGACTGGCCGCGCGATCCCGACGGCGTGCCGCTCTACCCGCCGCTCGACAAGGCGTTGCCCGCCAGGGAGCGCAAGCGGCGGATTGCCGAGAACATGCCTTTTGCCTGGCGGCTCGACGTCGAAGCGGCGATGGCGCGCTTCGCGGCCGGCCTGTCATGGGCGGAGTTCATCGATGAGACGATGTCGGCGACGCGAACCGTCGCAGCACGACCACAGGATTGGGGCGACATCATCGTCGCCCGCCGCGACATCCCGACCAGCTACCATCTCGCCGTCATCGTCGACGACGCGCTGCAGGATGTCAGCCACGTCGTGCGCGGCCAGGACCTTTATTCGGCGACCGGGGTGCAGCGCCTGCTGCAAGAACTGCTCGGCCTGCCTCAGCCACGCTATTTCCACCACCGCTTGATCCTTGGCCCGGACGGCCGCAAACTGTCCAAGAGCTTCAAGGACACCGGTCTTGCCGCGCTTCGAGACGCGGGCGTGCCGGTACGGGACGTCAGGCGTCTTCTCGAACTTGATTAAAGTCGCGCCATCCCAGCCTTGATCAGCGCCAGCACGCTGATGAAGACAAAGGCGCCGCCCAGCCCGCAGGCAACCGCCAGCTTGAGATCGCTCAGGCTGATGCCATGCTTGTTGGCGACCGCCACCGCGACGAAAAAGCCGAAGATGAACAGCAGCGTATTGCCGGTCGGGCCGAAACCGCTCTCCTTCATGATCGCGTCGAGCGCCGTGCCGAAGAAGAAGCCGAAGCCGGCGATGATCGCGAAGGCGAACAGAAGCCAGGTCGTGTCGAGATGCAAAAACATGCCTCACCATGGCGCGACCACGCGCCATGCCCCTCTTGGCACGGTTTGTTGAATTCGACTTAGCTTATGGATCAACCGTTTCGTTTTGCTTGCGGGATTGAACGGCTTTAGAGCAATTGCCGTCATCAACCGTTCACCCTGGCAGCCTCCCCCATGCAGAGCATCAAGCGGTTCATCCCCGCCTCCTTCGTCGTTCTATGGGCGACCGGCTTCATCGGCGCGCGCTATGCCATGCCCTGGGCGGAACCCTTTACCTTCCTTGCCATCCGCTTCGTGATAGCGGCGATCCTGTTTGCGGGGCTGACCGTGCTGCTCGGCTCGCACAAGGCGACGCGCGAAGAGGCGCTGCACGCAACGGTGGCCGGCGTCCTCATGCATGGCGTCTATCTCGGCGCCGTCTTCTGGGCGATCCACAGGGGCATGCCGGCGGGTCTATCGGCACTGATCGTCGGCCTGCAGCCGCTGATCACGGCGGTGCTTGCCGGAAAATTCCTCGGCGAAGCGATCCTGCCGCGCCATTGGGCCGGCCTTGCGGTCGGGCTGCTTGGCGTCGTCATCGTGCTCTGGCCGAAGCTGGGCACGCTTGGCGGCGGCGTCACGCCGGCGACGCTGACGGCTTCGCTCGTCTCCGTACTCGGCATGAGCGCCGGCACCATCTGGCAGAAGCGCTATGCCTCCGGCGGCGATCTGGTGTCGGCGACGATGTGGCAGTATGTCGGCGGTTCCGCGGTGATGATCCTGGGCTCGCTCGCTTTCGAGACGCGCGCCGTCACCGTCAATGGCGAGCTGATCTTCGCCATGGCCTGGCTGGTCCTGGTGCTGTCGATCGGCGCCATATTCCTGTTGATGGTGATGATCAGGGACGGTGAGATGTCTAAGGTCGCCTCGCTGTTCTACCTCGTGCCGGCCGTAACCGCGGTCATCGCCTGGGTGCTTTTCAACGAGCGGCTCAACCTGCTGCAGATCGCCGGCATGGCGATCGCCACGCTCGGCGTCGCACTGGCAACCGCCAGATCTAACGGGGTTCAACCGACGCGCGCGCGCGCCTCCAGATAGCGGCTGATCGCGGCGTTGAGCTCGCCGCCCAGGATGAAGATCGCCGAGATGATGTAGAGGAAGACGACCGCGATCATGATCGAGGCGAGCCCGGCATAGGTCGTCACATAGGACGAGAAATGGTCGAGATAGGTGGCGAAGATCGTCGACCCGACCAGCCAGGCGACCAGCGTGAAGACGATGCCCGGTATGATCGAGACGAAGCGGCGCTTGCCGGCCGGCAGCCAGATATGCACCGAGAACAGCCCGATGACGATGACCGTCGAGGCAATCACGTAACGCCAGATGGTGATCGTTCCCATATAGGGCTTGATCCATTCCAGATGCGCTTCCGCCAGCCGCGCGAGCAGCGGCGCGAACACCAGAAGCACGCTGATGGCGAGGAAGCAGGCGGTGGCGATCAGGACGAAGATGATGCTCTGCACCCTGCGGTGGACGATGCCGCGCGTCTCGGTGACGCGATAGGCGCGGTTGAGCGAGGTGCGCAGCGCCTCGATGCCGTTCGAGGCGAAATAGGCCGCAAGCAGCACGCCGTAGGTCAGAAGGTCGGTGCGCCGCACGGTGAGCACGTTCTGCACCTCATGCGCGATCGGCTTGGCGATCTGCTCGGGCCAGGTGTCGAAGACCAGATGCACGGCCGTGTCGGCGAAGGCGCGCGCGCCGAGGAAGCTGCCGAGCGTCGTGGCGAAGATCAGGAACGGAAACAGCGCCATCAGCGAGGTGATCGCCAGATGGCTGGCCATTGCCCAGCCGTCATCGGTGTTGAAATGTCCAATTGCATCGTAGAGCACGCGCTTGAGGGCAACGATATTCCGCAGCAAGGACCCGCGCTCCGCTCGATTGTGTCGACGCCGCGAATATGGGAAGGGATTGCGGCAAATGGCAACCCCAGGTCCCACAACGCGCCCCGCCGCCAAAGACTTGCGCACCGTCATCGTCACCGGCGCCTCCTCCGGCATCGGCGCCTATTGCGCGCGGGCGTTGAAGGCGGAAGGCTGGCGGGTGTTCGCCACGGCGCGCAAGCCGGCCGATATTTCGATCCTCGAGGCGGACGGCATAGAGGCGTTCTACCTCGACTATCGAGAACCTCAATCCATCGCCGCCTTGGTCGATGCGGTGCTGGAGCGTACCGGCGGCACGCTTGACGCGCTGTTCAACAACGGCGCCTACGCCCAGCCCGGCGCCGTCGAGGATCTGCCGGTCGCGGCACTTCGCGAGCAGTTCGAGGCCAATTTCTTCGGCTGGCATGATCTTACCCGGCGCATCGTGCCGGTCATGCGTCGCCAGGGGCACGGCCGGCTCGTCCACTGCTCCTCGATCCTCGGGCTGGCTCCGGTCCGCTTCCGCGGCGCCTATTCGGCCTCAAAGCACGCCATCGAAGGCCTGATGCTGTGCATGCGCCAGGAGCTCGAAGGCAGCGGCATCCACCTTTCCCTCATCGAACCGGGACCGGTGACGTCGAAGATCGCCAGCAATGGTCTGCCCTGGTTCCTGAAAAACATCGATGTCGAGAATTCCGTCCACCGCGCTGACTATCAGGCGCAGCTCGCCCGGCTTCAGGCGGGCGGCAGCGTGTCGAAGCTGAAACCAGGGCCGGAGATCGTGCACAGGGCGTTGCGCCACGTGCTTCTGTCACAGCGCCCGCGCCCGCACTATGTGGTAACGGTGCCGGCCAGGATCGGTGTGGCGCTGAAACGCGTCTTGCCGGCATCCTTGCTTTATCGCGTGCTCGCCAGACGCGCCTGACCGAACCTGAACCGGAGCCAGCCAGATGCTCATCACCTTGAAGATCCTCGCCGTCGTCGCCATGGCCGCCGTGGTGATCGTGCTGGTCCGCGGTCTGATCAACATGATGCGCGGCGGCTCCGGCATCACCTCGAACAAGCTGATGCAGACGCGCATCATGCTGCAGGCCGTGGCCTTGGCGCTGCTGTTGCTGGTGGTGTATTTCACGCGCAAATAGCGCGGCTGAGGGGGATCGCGTGGTCAAGCTCAACAAGATCTACACCCGCACCGGCGACGACGGCACGACAGGGCTCGGCACCGGCGAGCGGCGGCTGAAATCCGACCTGCGCGTCGATGCCTACGGCACCGTCGACGAGGCCAATGCCTGCATCGGCATGGCCCGCCTTCACACCGGCGCGGCGCATCCCGCGATCGACGCCATGCTGTCGCGCATCCAGAACGATCTGTTCGATCTGGGAGCCGACCTCGCCGTGCCGGACGACGGCAAGCCCTTGGAATACGAGCCGCTGCGCATCGTCGCCGCCCAGACCGACCGCGTCGAACAGGACATTGACGCGCTCAACAAAAGCCTGCAGCCGCTGAAATCCTTCGTGCTGAACGGCGGCACGCCGGCGGCCGCCGCGCTCCATCTGGCCCGCACCGTGGCGCGCCGCGCCGAGCGCCTGATGGTGGCGCTGGCGCAGGATCCGGCCGAGCATATCAACCACGAGGCGCTCAAATACATCAACCGTGTCTCGGATTTCCTGTTCGTCGCCGCCCGCGCGGTCAATGACAATGGAGAGGCCGACGTGCTATGGGTGCCTGGCAAGAACCGCTGAACTTTGGGGGCGGGAGGGTCCGATGTTCATCCCGCTTTACGACACCAACAGGCTGCGCCACATCCGCCTGCAATATGTGACGATCGGCCTGATCGTGGCGAACGTGCTCGTCTATCTGGCGACCACGCTTGGCGGTGAAAACTTCACCAATGCCGCGATTCTCGGTCTCGGCTTCATCCCGTCCGTGGTTCACGACAAGGTCGAGCTCTCGCCCGAATTCGTCGTCATCCCCGAGAGCCTGAGCTATCTCACCTATTCCTTCCTGCATGCCGATATCTTCCATCTCGGCGGCAACATGCTGTTCCTCTGGGTGTTCGGCGACAATGTCGAGGACGCGCTCGGCCACATACGCTACCTGATCTTCTATCTCGCCTGCGCCGTCGCCGGCGCCTTCTTCCAGGGGCTGGTGGCCTGGGATTCGCAGGTGCCGTTGATCGGCGCCTCGGGCGCCATCGCCGGCGTCGTCGCCGCCTATCTGATCCTCTACCCCCAGGTGAAAGTCTGGGTGCTGGCCTTTGCCCGCATTCCGCTACGCATCCCGGCCTTCATTCCGCTGATCCTGTGGATCCTGTTCCAGATTGTGATGTTTGCAGCGGGCGGCGAGGACCAGATCTCCTGGGCCTGCCATATCGGCGGCATCATCGCCGGATCGATCCTGGTGCTGGTGCTGCGCAGCCGCGGCGTGCCGCTGCTGGCCGGCGCCGACGGCGAGCCGGACCCGACGCCCAACGTCCAGCAGCCGCCTGTTCCTGTCGAACCGGCCGCTGGCGACCCGGCCCAGCCGGCGTCGCAATGGGGCCGTGGAGCAGCGACGCCCCGCGACTGAACCGATTTGGGTGCGTCGTGGGATATTGACGCGCCGATTTGCCGCCACTACGGAAACGGCACCGTTGGGCGGATATTCCGCCCGTAATGTCGGCTTTCGACAACTCTGACAGGGCGCACGCTGGTATAGCGCCCCGACTATCTCAGGAGAGGTGACAGGAAAATGAAGATCCTTGTGCCCGTGAAGCGGGTTGTGGACGCCAACGTCAAGGTCCGGGTGAAAGCCGATGGACTGGGCGTTGAGCTTGCCAACGTCAAGATGGCGATGAACCCGTTCGACGAGATCGCGGTCGAGGAAGCCATCCGCATCAAGGAAGCCGGCAAGGCGGAAGAGATCATCGTCGTCTCGGTCGGCCCGCAGCAGGCGCAGGAGACGCTGCGCACCGCGCTCGCCATGGGCGCCGACCGCGCCATCCTGGTCAAGACCGACGAGCAGACCGAGCCGCTGGGCGTCGCCAAGGTGCTGAAGGGCGTGGTCGAGGCCGAGGCGCCCGGCCTTGTCATCCTCGGCAAGCAGGCGATCGACGACGATTCGAACCAGACCGGCCAGATGCTGGCGGCACTGCTTGGTTGGTCGCAGGGCACCTTCGCGTCCAAGATCGTGCTCGAAGGCGATCACGCCAAGGTGACGCGCGAAGTCGACGGCGGCCTGCAGACGGTGGAATTGAAGATGCCGGCGATCGTCACCGCCGACCTGCGCCTCAACCAGCCGCGCTATGCCTCGCTGCCCAACATCATGAAGGCCAAAAAGAAGCCGCTCGACGAGAAGAGCCCGGCTGACTACGGCGCCGACGTCAAGCCGCGCCTCAAGGTGGTCAAGACCGAGGAACCGAGCGGCCGCAAGGCGGGCGTTAAGGTGAAGTCGGTGGCCGAACTCATCGAGAAGCTGAAGAACGAAGCCGGCGTGCTCTGAGCGGTCAGGAAAGGATAAAGAAAATGGCAATTCTCCTCATCGCCGAACACGACAACGCAAGTCTTTCCGACCAGACGGCCAAGGCGCTGTCGGCCGCGCTGCAGATTGGCTCCGATGTCGACGTGCTGGTGGCCGGCAAGGGCGCCAAGGCTGCCGCCGACGCCGCCGCCAAGCTGAAGGGCGTCCGCAAGGTGCTGCTCGCCGAGGCCGACGAGCTTTCGGAACGCCTCGCCGAGCCGACCGCGGCTCTCATCGTCTCGCTGGCTGCCGGCTACGACACGATCGTCGCGCCCGCCACCTCGTCGGGCAAGAACGTCGCGCCGCGCGTGGCCGCCCTTCTCGACGTCGCCCAGGTGTCCGAGATCATCGAGGTCGTCTCGCCCGACACCTTCAAGCGGCCGATCTATGCCGGCAACGCCATCCAGACCGTGCAGTCGACCGACGCCAAGAAGGTCATCACGGTGCGCACCGCATCCTTCTCGGCGGCGCCGGAAGGCGGCTCGGCCTCGGTCGAAACGGCCAACGCCGCCGCCAATCCGGGCCTCTCCTCCTTCGTCGAGAACAAGCTCTCCGAGAACGATCGGCCGGAACTGACTTCGGCCAAAATCATCATCTCGGGTGGCCGCGCGCTCGGCTCCTCGGAGAAGTTCCAGGAGGTGATCCTGCCGGTCGCCGACAAGCTCGGCGCCGCGGTCGGCGCCTCCCGCGCCGCGGTCGACGCCGGCTACGCGCCGAACGACTGGCAGGTCGGCCAGACCGGCAAGGTGGTCGCGCCCGACCTCTACATCGCCGTCGGCATCTCCGGCGCCATCCAGCACCTGGCCGGCATGAAGGATTCGAAGGTCATCGTCGCCATCAACAAGGACGAGGAAGCCCCGATCTTCCAGGTTGCCGACTACGGCCTGGTCGGCGATCTCTTCGTCATCCTGCCGGAGCTGCAAAAGGCGCTTTGACGCAGCCGGTTCCGGCATATTAAAATCCGAAGGGTGGGGTAGACGAAGTCGCCCCGCCCTTTTAGTTTGCACTGCACAAAAAGCGGGCCATCAAGGCCTGAAGCCAATCCGGCGGTTTTGCATCCGGATTGCAGGAAATAAACAAATAGGAGCGTTTCCGCGCTTCAAAGAAGCGGAAGATGCTCCGGACGGGATCGGGGTAATGAGCAAGATCGAGACGATCGGCATTGTCGGCGCGGGTCAGATGGGTGGCGGTATCGCCCATGTCTCGGCGCTCGGAGGCTACAAGGTCCTGATCCACGACGTGTCGCCCGACCGGATCGAGAAGGGCATCGCCACCGTCAGCGGCAACATGGCGCGCCAGGTCGGTTCCGGCAAGCTGGAGGAGACGGCGCGCAACGAAGCGATGGCGCGCATCTCCGCCGCCCCGGCCATGGCCGACCTCGCCGCCGCCGACCTTGTGATCGAAGCGGCGACCGAGGACGAGACGGTCAAGCGCAAGATCTACGCGCAGCTCTGCCCGCAGCTCAATCCGGAAGCGATCCTGGCGACCAACACCTCGTCCATCTCGATCACCCGGCTTGCCGCCCAGACCGATCGTCCCGAGCGCTTCATCGGCATACATTTCATGAACCCGGTGCCGGTGATGAAGCTGGTCGAGCTGGTGCGCGGCATCGCCACCGAGGACCAGACCTTCGAGGCGGCCAAGACCTATGTGAAGCACCTCGACAAGACGATCACCGTTTCCGAGGATTTCCCGGCCTTCATCGTCAACCGCATTCTGCTGCCGATGATCAACGAGGCGATCTACACGCTCTACGAAGGCGTCGGCACGGTCGACGCCATCGACACCGCCATGCGGCTCGGCGCCAACCACCCGATGGGACCGCTGCAGCTCGCCGACTTCATCGGCCTCGACACCTGCCTGTCGATCATGCAGGTGCTGCATGAGGGCCTGTCGGATTCGAAATACCGCCCCTGCCCGCTGCTGGTGAAATATGTCGAGGCCGGCTGGCTCGGCCGCAAGACCGGCCGCGGCTTCTACGACTATCGCGGCGACCATCCGGTGCCGACGCGCTGATCTTCGCCGGCTGAACCCTTCGGCGCGGCTCAGGAGGCCGCGGCAAGCGGCGGAGGTCGCACGACGCCTTTCGAAACATCCTCGGTCGAAACTTCGTCGGGTGCCGCCGAAACGCAGCCGCGTCCTGCCGCCTTGGCGGCATAGCAGGCGGAGTCGGCGCGGGCGATGATCTCGTCCACTTCGCCGCAACCGGCGCGGATCGGCGCGAGCCCGATGCTGGCGCCGATCGAATGCGGGCGCCCGTCCCAGCTGAAATTGAGGTTGCGGATGGCGTCGATGACAGAGCGCGCCGCGATCGGCCCGCGCGCCGCGGCGCCCGATTTGAGGATGACAGCGAACTCGTCGCCGCCGAGCCGCGCGACGATGTCTTCCAGGCCAAGCACATTGCGCAGGGTGTCGGCCACGCGCTTGAGCAGCGCATCGCCCGCGGCATGGCCGCCGGTGTCGTTGACCGCCTTGAAGTGGTCGAGGTCGACGAACATGAACTGATGCTCGCCGCCATTGAGACGGCACTGGTCGACAAGTTCCTCCATAGTGCGGATGAAGCTCGAGCGGTTGGCGAGCCCGGTCAGCGCGTCATGGGCGGCGGCGTAGGCCAGCTGGCGCTGCAGGGCGCGCGCGTCGGTGAAATCCTGGAAGACGATGACGAGGCCGCAGAACTCGTCGCGGTCGTTCATCATCGGCGACACCACTTGGCGGATGCTGCAGCGCGTGTCGTCGCGCCGGACAAGGACAGCCCGCGTGTTCTGGTCGCAGTGCGGCCGCTCGCTCGTCGAAGGGCGCGTCAGCCCGATCCTCTGCCCGCTTTCCTCGTCGACCGCCCAATAAACATGGCCGAGCACCTTGCCCATAGCCTCGCCAACGTCAACTCCGGTGAGCTTTTCGGCAACCGGGTTCATGAAGGTGACGCGATTGGCGGCATCGGTGCAGATCACCGCGTCGCCGATCGACTGCAGCGTCACCCTGAGACGTTCCTTCTCGTCGGCCAGCATCGCCGCCGAGACCATCAGCCGCGCCTCGGCCTCTTTGCGCTCGGTGATATCGGTCAGGCTGCCGATGGCCTGGACCAGCCGGCCCTCGCCGTCACGCTCGATCACCTTGCCGCGGTCGAGGATCCAGACCCAGTGGCCGTCCTTGTGCCGCATCCGGAACTCCGCCTCGAAAAAGGCCGTCTCGCCGGCAAGATGCGCGCGATCCGCCTCGGCGACGCGCTCGCGATCGTCGGGGTGGATCATGGTCAGCCAGCGGTCGGGGTCGCCGTCGAGCTCGCCGTCGGCATAGCCCAGCATCTTCACCCAGGTTTCGGAATAGGTCGTGCCGCCCTTGCGCATATCGAGGCTCCAGATGCCCTGCCCGGCACTGGTAAGCGCGAAATTCCATCGGGTCTCGGCCTCGGCGATGCGCGCCTCGGCCTGCCTGCGGGCGTCGATGTCCTCGATCTGCGACACCAGATAAAGCGGCTTGCCTGTGTCCTCGTCGCGGATGACCGAGCCGGCAAGTTGCGCCCAGACCGGGGTCCCGTCTTTCCTGAGGTAGCGCTTTTCGAAATGGTAGGAGCTGATCCGGCCTTCCCGCACGTTCATCATCGTCTCGCGGCCGATCGAAAGATCGTCCGGATGCGTGATCTGCGGGAAGGTCAGCGCCTCGATCTCCGCGCGGCTGTAGCCGAGCATGGCGGCGAAGGCGGGGTTGGCTTGCTGGATGCGACCGTCGAGGCCGACAATGGCGACGCCGATCGCCGAATCCTCCATGGCGCGGCGGAAGCGCTGCTCGCTCTCGGCTATCTGCCGGCGATCGTCGACGATGCGGTGAATGAACAGCGCCGACAAAAACAGCGTCGCGGCGGTGATGGCGACGGATATCTGCAGGCAGAGCCTCAGCGCGTCGGTGCCCAGTTCAAGGCGCGGCAGCAGGATCGACACGGCGGTGGCAACCAGGCCGACCGCCAGCAGACCCTGCGCAGCGTGCCTGTCGGCACGGAGCCCTTTCCAGTTCAACCACGCCACGATGCGATCCCACCCAACACGCAACTGCACGTTGCCACAACCCTGGCGGATCGGTTTTAAGGAATGGTTGCGTGGACGCTGGCGATCACTCCGCTAACCGGCAAACAATTGCCGGCATGCTTAAGGTACTGTTTCCAAACTGTACCGAAGAATCGGTGTGCGGCGGCTACCAGCGCACGAAGAGCCGGCCGCCGATGGCTCCGAGCAGCGTGAGGAAGGCGATCGCGACCGTATACCAGGTGGCAACGAAGAGCGGTGAATCGTCGAAGCAATGCGCGGCATAGAAGGTTGCCGCGAGCCCGCCCGCGAGCAAGCCGGCGACGGCGCCGGCAAGCACCGGCCGCGTCGGCGCGCCGTAACGCAGCATGCCGAGGAAAATCGCCAGCGGACCGATGCCGATCAGCGGGATGAAGCTCATGCAGATCATCATGTTCGTGCCGACGAGCCGCTTGCCCCAATCGGCCTCGGGCACGACAAATAGCTCGAGGATCACGGCCAACACGACCAGAAGCGGCGCGGCAATCATCCAGGCCATTGCCCGCCTGGTCGAAGCACCCGGCATCGACAGCGCGCGGATCAGCGCGAAGGCGCTGACCGCAAGCACCAGCGTGAACAGGAATTTCGACATGAAGCGCATCGTGTGCATGGCCAGCATGATGTCGGGGCGCGGCCCGATGGTCGCAAAGAAAACCACCGCCGCGATCACCACGGCCACGCCGACCGCCAGCCACCAGGCGTTGCCCATCGGCATCGCCTTGTCGCGGGCATCGGCGTCGAGCGCCTTGATGAGATCCTCGGTCCTCATGTCACTGTCGTCCGAATCTTTTGGCGATCGCTGCGAGGCCGCGATGCAGGGACACCCGCACCGCCGTCTCGCTGATGCCGAGCTTGGCCGCCGTCTCGCCGATCGACTGCCCGTCGACCGAGATCGAGGAGACCACCGAGCGTTGCGCGGGCGGCAACCCGTCGAGCGCCCGGTTGATATCGCGCTCGCTCACCGTCTCCGTCTCCGGCTCGGCGAAGGTTTCGGCGATCTCGTCGATCTCGACCTCGATGCGCCGCCCGCGCCTGCGGAACGCGTCGATCAGCTTGAAGCGGGCGATCGCATAGATCCAGGGCAACACCGGCGCATCCGGCCGCCAAGTGTGGCGTTTCACATGAATGGCCAGCAAGGTTTCCTGCACGACATCCTCGGGGTCGACCCCGCCTTGAACGATTTTGCGCCGGACAAAGCCGCGAACGAGGGTGGCGACCCGGTGCAGAAAGTCGGCATAAGCCCTTTCGTCTCCACCGATCGCGGCCCTGAGCAGCCGGGAAAGCTCGGCCTCGTCCTTGCCGGTCACAAGAGTTTACCCCCAGATGTTCGCGTCTCGGCCCTGGTTTGTTACGTGGCCGGCGAAATAATGTCCAAGCCAAACTACCGCAAAATCACGAAAGTTTGCGGCACGGCGACCGATTGAAGCAGGGTCACAATGTTGACTACAATAATCAGGTATTGATAGGTGCAGCCGTGCCCGAACCCTGTCTCCAGATTTGAGGATGATGCCCATGAAGATTGCCCTTTCCACGCTCGCCACCGCGCTGGCGCTCGGCCTGATCGCCCCGGCCATGGCCGAGGATCAAGGCATCATCGTCTACAATGCCCAGCATGAGAGCCTCGCCAAGGAATGGGCGGCGGGCTTCACCAGGGAAACCGGCATCAAGGTCACGTTGCGCAACGGCGGCGACAGCGATTTTTCCAACCAGATCGTCGCCGAGGGCGCGGCCTCGCCGGCCGATGTGTTCCTGACCGAGAATTCGCCGGCCATGGCGCTGGTCGAGGCGGCCGGCCTGTTCGCGCCGGTCGACGCCGATACGCTGGCGCAGGTTCCGCAGGAATACCAGCCGTCGAGCGGCAAGTGGGTCGGCGTCGCCGCCCGCAGCACCGTCTTTGCCTACAACAAGGACAAGCTCAAGAAAGACCAGTTGCCCAAGTCGGTGCTCGATCTTGCCGACCCGAGCTGGAAGGGCCGCTGGGCCGCTTCGCCGTCCGGCGCCGACTTCCAGGCCATCGTCAGCGCGCTGCTGCAGATCAAGGGCGAAGCCGCCACCGCCGACTGGCTGAAGGCGATGAAGGAGAATTTCACCGCCTACAAGGGCAACTCGACGGTGATGAAGGCGGTCAATGCCGGGGAGATCGATGGCGGCGTGATCTACCACTATTACTATTTCGGCGATCAGGCCAAGACGGGCGAAAACAGCGGGAATGTCGCCCTGCACTATTTCAAGAACCAGGACCCGGGCGCCTTCGTTTCGGTGTCGGGCGGCGGCGTGCTGGCTTCCAGCAAGCATCCGAAGGAAGCCCAGGCATTCCTGAAGTGGGTGACCGGCAAGGGCGGCCAGGACGTGCTGAAGACCGGCACGTCCTATGAATATGCGGTCGGCAAGGGTGCCGAATCCAACCCTAAGCTGGTGCCGCTCCCCGACCTGCAGGCGCCGAAAGTCGATCCGGCGACGCTGAATTCCAAGAAGGTCATCGACCTGATGACGCAAGCCGGCTTGCTTTAGTTCGCGTTGGTCCTAAAAGGGCAAACGACCGTGCTCCCGCGGCAATTCGCCTTCCGCGGGAGCGTTTTTGTTTGGAGATGGCTTCGTCGATGACGATCGACTGCGCTTCGAGCCGCTCGCGCGGCGTATCAGATCGCTTCCGCCGCCCGGCGGCAGCGGCGCAGCGGCCTGCCTGATGCAGTCGGCGATCGACATGACGCCGGCAAGACTGCCGGCGGCCGGGATGAAGAAGCACCGGTCCATCTCGTGGATCACGCTCGCCGCCGCTCTGATCGCGCTTATCGCGCTGCTGCCGCTCGCCTTCATCGTCTGGGTGGCGATCCAGACCGGCTGGGATACCGTGGCGGCGCTGATCTTCCGCCCGCGCGTCGGCGAATTGCTGGTCAACACCGTGCTCCTCGTCGTTGTCGCCGTGCCGATCGCCATCGTGCTGTCGGTGGCGCTGGCCTGGCTGACCGAGCGCAGCGACCTGCCAGGTAACCGCTGGTGGTCGTGGCTTTCGGTCGCGCCGCTCGCCATTCCCGCTTTCGTGCACAGTTATGCCTGGATCAGCTTCGTTCCGGGCCTGCACGGGCTGTGGGCCGGCGTGCTGGTCTCCGTCATCGCCTATTTCCCTTTCCTCTACTTGCCGATCGCCGCCGCGCTGCGCCGGCTCGATCCGGCGCTGGAGGACGCGGCCGCGGCACTTGGTCTTGATCCTTGGCGGGTTTTCGCGCGCGTCGTGCTGCCGCAGCTCAGGCTCGCCATCTGCGGCGGCTCGCTGCTGGTCGGCCTGCATCTGCTGGCCGAATACGGCCTCTATGTCTTCATCCGCTTCGACACCTTCACCACCGCGATCGTCGACCAGTTCCAGTCGACCTTCAACGGTCCGGCGGCCAACATGCTGGCCGCCGTGCTGGTGGTCTGCTGCCTTTTCCTACTCGCTCTCGAGGTGATGATACGCGGCGAGGAGCGCTATGCCCGCGTCGGTTCCGGCGCCGCGCGCCAGCAGCAGCGCGCTCGCCTGGGCCGCGCCACCTTGCCCTGCCTGCTTTTGCCGGCGGGCGTCGCGCTGCTGTCGCTCGGCGTGCCCTTCGTCACGGTCAGCCGCTGGCTGCTCGCCGGCGGCACGGAAGTCTGGCGTTGGGACGAGATCGGCCTGGCGCTCGGCCAGACGCTGTTCCTCGCCATCGCCGGCGCGGTGCTTGCAACGATTGCCGCCATGCCGATGGCCTGGATCTCGATCCGCGCGCCGGGACGGCTGCAGCGACTGCTCGAGAGCTGCAACTATATCGTCGGCGCGTTGCCGGGCGTGGTCATCGCGCTGGCATTGGTGACCATCACCGTGCGCGTCGCGCTGCCGCTCTACCAGACGCTGTTCACCATCCTGTTCGGTTACGCGCTGATGTTCCTGCCGCGCGCGCTGATAAGCCTGCGCGCCTCGATCGCGCAGGCGCCGGTGGAGCTAGAGCGCGCCGCTTCCAGCCTCGGCCGTCCGCCGGTCAAGGCGCTGTGGTCGACGACCATCCGTCTGTCGGCGCCGGGTGCGGCAGCCGGCATGGCGATGGTGGCGCTCGGCATCACCAACGAGCTCACCGCCACCCAGATGCTGGCGCCCAACGGCACCCGCACGCTGGCGATGGCCTTTTGGTCCTACAGCGGCGAGATCGACTACGCCTCCGCCGCCCCTTACGCGCTGATCATGGTGGCGATGTCGTTGCCGATGACCTGGTGGCTCTACGTCCAATCGAAGCGGATGGCCGGACGATGAGCTTTCTCGAACTCAGTGGCGTCGCGAAGAATTATGGCCCCGTGGCGGCGCTCGCCGGCGTCGACCTGGCTGTCGAGAGCGGCAGCCGCACTGCGATCGTCGGGCCGTCCGGCTGCGGCAAGACCACCTTGCTCAGGCTGATCGCCGGCTTCGAGGCGCCGGACCGCGGTCGCATCGCGCTCGACGGCAAGGTGCTCGCCAATGGCGGCGCGGCCGTGCCGGCGCATCGGCGCGGTATCGGCGTCGTCGCGCAGGACGGCGCTCTGTTCCCACATCTCACCATTGCCGACAATATCGGTTTCGGCATCGCGCGCAATGCCGATAGACGAGCCGAGCATATCGTCGAGCTCGCCTACATCGTCGGACTGGACAAGGCGATCCTGAAGCGCCGGCCGCACGAGCTTTCCGGCGGCCAGCAGCAGCGCGTGGCGCTTGCCCGCGCCATGGCCATGAAGCCCAGGCTGATGCTGCTCGACGAGCCGTTCTCGGCGCTCGACACCGGGCTTCGCGCGTCGATGCGCAAGGCGGTGGCCGAGCTTCTGGAAGAGGCGGGCATCACCACCATACTGGTCACGCACGACCAGGCCGAGGCGCTCTCCTTCGCCAGCCAGGTGGCGGTGATGCGCGACGGCCTGTTCTCGCAGGTCGGCACCCCGCGCGAGCTCTATTTCCAGCCCAGGGACCGGATGGTCGCCGAGTTCCTCGGCGACGCCATCATCGTGCCGGCGAGGATCGCGGACGGTTTTGCCGTGTCGCGGCTCGGTCGCATCGCGGTCGACACAAAGGAACGGCGCGATGTCGCGCGCATCATGCTGCGGCCCGAGCAGGTCCTGCTCAAGCGGACCTCGCGCGAGGGCATGTCCGGCACGCCGGACATGCTGTTCGGCGAAGTGACGGACTGCGAGTTCGCCGGCTCGGTCTGCACCGTCGCGGTGCGGCTGCTCAACAGCCCGGATCCGCCCGATGCCGCCGCCATCGGCAACACGCCGCTCATCCTGCGCAGGACAGGCATGGACGCGCCGGCTGTCGGCGAGATCGTGCGCCTCACCTTCACCGGCAAGGCGCATGTCTTTGCTTGATCTCCGTCTTGAGAATAATGCAATATTGCATTATTTTTAGCGCTTGAGCAATTCCAGGAAAAGTGTGAGCGGTTTTCCGTCAGGAATTGCGACAAAAGAAGGAGATAGAGCGGTTCGCCGTTTCCATGAAACGGTGAACCACTCTAGCAGGCCACATCATGACGACATTGACGGTTACCGCACGGGGCCAGGTCACATTCCGGAAGGACGTGCTCAAGCACCTTGGCATCCAGCCCGGCGACAAGATCAGGCTTGATCTTCTGCCTGGTGGACGGGCGGAGCTGAAAGCTGACCAGGGCAAGGGCTCGTGGCAAGAGCTGAGCGGGATGCTCAAGGGCAAAACGAACGGCGCACGGCTTTCGATCGAGGAGATCAACGATGCGATCGCCGGCGCCGGTGCTTCGAGCGGGATGCGCGGAATCGAGCGCAAGTGAAGGTCAACCTCGACACCAACGTGCTGTTGCGCCTTGTTGTCGGAGACGACGAAGCGCAGCAACGGACAGCAGCCGAGACCCTGGAAGGGGCCGAGTTGGTCGCGATCAGCGTTCAAGCGCTCTGCGAGTTTGTTTGGGTGCTGGATAGAAGTTACCGGGTTACGCGGCCGGATATATCCGCTTCGATCCGCCGCATCCTCGATATGCGCAACGTCGTAGCCAACCGACCAACGATCGAAGCGGGCCTGGTTGTGCTCGACGCTGGTGGAGATTTCGCGGATGGCGTGATCGCGTTCGACGGTCAGTGGCTCGGCGGCGAAACCTTCGTGTCCTTCGATAGGAAAGCGGTAAAGCTGGTCGATGGGCAGGGAACGCCCACACTGTTGCTCGGGTGATTTCTACCGTACGCGCTGTCCCGTCGCTGGCGACCATAGCGGCCATTGCTCGAGGAAATCGCAGCTGTGGATGACGACGCGCTGGCTGTCGATCAGGATGATCGAATAGGCGGGCGGCGCCTGCTCGACGACCTCGTCGCCGACGAGATCGAGCATGAAGCGGGCATGCAGGCCTCGCTGCACCGAGAAGGGAATGCCGGCGACGGTGCCGGCTATGTCGCGGTGGACATGGCCGAAGAAGATGTAGCGGACATTGCCGTGGCGGGTCAGCACATCGAGTAGCCGCTGCGGCTGTTCGAGGCCGAGCGGGTCGAGCAGCGTGAGCCCGAGTTCTACCGGCGGATGATGCAGGAAGATATAGGCCGCCTTGCCTGCCGCCTCGCCAAGCCGTGCATCGAGCCAGGCAAGCCGGTTGTCGCACAACTCGCCGGTGACGCGGCCCTCCGCCAGGCTGTCGAGAAAAACCAGCCGCCCTTCCGGCGTGTCGAAAACCGATTGCGCGAAGCCGTTGCCGTCGGTTCCATTCTCGGGAAAGGCGGCGATGAGATTGGCGCGCCGGTCGTGGTTGCCGGGCAATAGACGGTAAGGCACGGTCAGCCGGCTCAGCGCCGCCTTCAGGTCGGCATAGCTCTCGGCTTCGCCGTCATCGGTCAGGTCGCCGGTGAAGATGCAGAGCGTCGCATCGCTGTGACGTTGATTGATATGATCGATGCATCGATCGAGTCGTTCATTCAGGTTCGCGCCGTAGCGTATCTCGCGCCGACGACCGAGATGGACGTCGGTGACCTGGATGATTTTCATTGCATGAACCCTCAAATCAAATTCACAACGTCGCCGGAGCCGGTTCCGGCACCGAGGCTTTGAACACGTCGAGCCTGCCGCCCGTCTCCGAGGAGAAGAAATGCAGGTCCGCTTCGGCGAACTGCAGGCCGATCGTGCTGCCCGGTTCGGGGTGGACGGTCTCCGACGTCACGATGGAGAACGGCGCGCCGTCGAGATCGACATAGACGACGCGGCCGGCGCCCAACTCCTCGATGAGATCGACAGTCGCCGCGAGCGCTCCCGGCATGCCCGGCGCCACCATGCGCACCGCCTCCGGCCGAATCCCGACCGCGACTTTCGCGCCCACGGGAACGCCCGTGCGCGAGACATTGAGCTTGCGGCTGCCGCCGAGCAATGACAGCCCGTCGAGCGTGACGGTGCCTTCGAGCATGTTCATCGCCGGCGCGCCGACGAAGGTGGCGACGAAGCGGCTTGCCGGGCGGCTGTAGACTTCCGCCGGCGTGCCGACCTGCTCGACGCGGCCGCCATTCATCACCACCAGCCGGTCGGCCAGCGTCATCGCCTCGACCTGATCATGCGTGACGAAGACCGAGGTGGCGCTGAGGCGCCGGTGCAGCTTGCGGATCTCGGAGCGCATCTGCACGCGCAGCTTGGCGTCGAGGTTGGAGAGCGGCTCGTCGAAGAGGAACACCTTCGGCTCGCGGATCATGGCACGGCCCATGGCGACGCGCTGGCGCTGGCCGCCGGAGAGCGCCATCGGCTTGCGGTCGAGCAGGTGCTCCAGCTCCAGGACGCGCGCCACCGCCTGGACGCGCTGGGCGCGCTCGGCCGACGCAACGCCGGCTACCTTCAGCGAATAGCCGATATTCTGTGCCACGCTCATATGCGGGTAGAGCGCGTAGTTCTGGAACACCATGGCGCAGCCGCGCTCGCGCGGCTCGAGCCTGTTGACAACCGTGCCGTCGATCGCGATCGTGCCGTCGGAAATCTCTTCCAGCCCGGCGATCATCCTGAGCAGCGTGGACTTGCCGCAGCCCGACGGCCCCAGGATGACGACGAATTCGCCCGAGGCGAAGTCGAGGTCGACGCCGTGCACGACCTGCGTCTTGGCGTAGTTCTTCTTGACGCCGCGAATGGTGATGGAGGCCATTTTTGTCTCCCTATTTTTCGGTGGCGATCAGGCCGCGCACGAACCAGCGCTGCATCAAGACCACGACGATCAGCGGCGGCAGCATGACGATCAGCGTGCCGGCCATGGCGATATGCCATTCCGGCGCGCCGCCGACATTGGGTATGAGCTGCTTCAGCTCGGTCACCGCCATCGCATGCGACTGGTCGGTGGTGATGAGCAACGGCCACAGATACTGGTTCCAGGCCCACAGGAACATGATGGTGCCGAGTGCCGCCATGTTGTTGCGCGACAGCGGCAGAAGGATATCGACGAAGAAGCGCAGCGCGCCGGCGCCGTCCATGCGCGCCGCCTCGGTCAACTCGTCCGGCACGGTCAGGAAGAACTGGCGGTAGAGGAAGGTGCCGGTGGCGGTGGCGACCAGCGGCAGGATCAGGCCGCTATAGGAGTTGAGCAGTCCCAGGCTGAGCGAAACCTGCACGCCCGAGACCTTTTCGATCAGCCAGGAGAGGCCGGTCAGGTCCATGATCGCCTGATAGGGCTCGAGCACGTTGGCGACCACCGCGTAGGTCGGCACGATGCGCACCTCGAGCGGCAGCATCAGCGTGATGAAGATCAGCCAGAACATCAGCATGCGGCCGGGATAGCGGAAATAGACGATCGAGAAGGCGGTCAGCGCCGAGATGATCACTTTGCCGGCAGCCACGCCAAACGCCATGATGAAGGAGTTGAGCAGCTTCGGACCGAGATCGGCGGTCGCCCACGCCGTCTTGATGTTGACCCAGAAATCGCTGCCGGGCAGCAGCGACATCGGCACGTCGTTGACGTCCTTCAGATTGTGCGAGGCGGCGATCGCGACGATAACAAACGGCGCCACGCAGAATACAAAGCCGGCGAACAGGATCAGATGCGTGAAGAAATTGAGGATCGGGGTGCGCTCGACCATGGCCGCCTCACCGGTAATGCACGCGCCGCTCGATGAAGCGGAACTGAACGATGGTAAGGGCGATGATCAGCAGCATCAGGATGATGCTCTGCGCGGCGGCGCCTGAATAATCCAAACCTTTGAAGCCGTCGGAATAGATCTTGTAGACCATCAGATTGGTGGCGTTGGCCGGGCCGCCGGCGGTCATGATGTCGACGATGCCGAAGGAGTCCTGGAAGCTCTCGGTGATGTTGATGACCAGCAGGAAGAAGATGGTCGGCGTGATCAGCGGGAACTGGATATCCCAGAAGCGCCGGATGACGCCGGAGCCGTCCATCGCCGCCGCCTCGATCAGCGAGCGCGGAATCGCCTGGAAAGCGGCGAGGAAGAAGATGAAATTGTAGCCGACATATTTCCAGGAAAAGGCGATGATGATCGAGGCCATGGCGTCGGCGCCGTCGAGGCCCGGGTCCCAGAAGCCGGGCCAGGCTCGGTTGACGACGGCCATGAAGCCGGCTTCCGGCGCCAGGATGAAGCGGAATGCCAGCGCAAGCGCCGGCGCGGCAATGCCGTAGGGCCAGATCAGCACCACGCGATACAGCCATGAGCCGGCAAGTTGCCGGTCGGTCAAGGCGGCGAGCACCAGCGCGATTGTCATCGCCAGACCCGTGCTGATGCCGGCGAAGATCATGCTGGCGGTAATCGAGTCCCAGTAACTGGCGTTGGACAGGATCGAGCGGAAATTGTCGAGCCCGACCCAGATATTGCCGCCGCCCCAAGGCTGCTGCAGCGTCAGCGACCAGTACACGGCCTGCCCGGCCGGCCAGTAAAAGAAGGTGAAGATCAGGAAAAGCTGCGGCACGGCGAACAGGATGCCGATCGTCCATTTGCTGAAAGTGACGCGTTTTTCCATCGATCCGCCGATGTCGTTGAACCGCAACCCGCTCTCGCGGCACAAGACTAAAGCATGTCTCCCGAAAGTGGGAACCGGTTTCGGGACAAAGACATGCGTAAATCAAAAACCCATATGAAATGGCCGCCCGTCGATGCTCGGCGGGCGGCCGTTCCAGTATCCGGGATCAGGGCAGGGTCTTACCCGGATAGGTCTGCTGGAAGCGATCGAGGATCGCGTCGCCATTCTTGACCAGCGCGTCGAGGCCTTCCTGCACGCTGACCTTGTTGGCGAAGATCGCCTGCATCTGCGTGCCGAACTCGGCGCGGATCTGGGTGAAGTTGCCGAGGCGAACGCCGCGGGTGATGTCGGTCGGCTCCGACGCGGTCAGGCTGGCGATAGCCACTTCGCGGCCCTTATAGGGCGCCTTGTCGTAGAAGCCGTTGGACTTCATGAAATCGAAGCCCGACTTCGTCACCGGAATGTAGCCGGTGTTGGTCGACCAGAACAAAGCGGTCTTGGGGTCGTGGATAAAGTTGAGGAACGCGGCCGCGCCCTTGTATTCGCCGTCCGACTTGCCCGACAGCACCCACAGCGAAGCGCCGCCGACCAGCGAATTCTTGCGCTCGGTGCCGGCATAGACCGGCAGCTCGGCGACGTCCCAGTTCATGCCTTCCTTCTGCGTGCGGCCGACCGTGCCGTGGTCGCCGACCGAGGTCAGGATGAGCTGGCAGGTGCCGGTGGCGAAAGCCTGAACCATATCCTGGCCGAGATCCTTCGACTTGATCTTGACCAAGCCGGCGTCATACCACTTCTTGAGGTCGGTGACGTACTGGACGAACTTGGTCTTGTTGACTTCGAGGCGGGCGTCGAGGCCGTCATAGCCGTTGTTCTTGGTGGCGACCGGCTGGTTGTGCAGCGCCGAGAACTGCTCCATCAGCTGCCAGCTTTCGTTGGCCGAGATGTTGATCGCCATCGGGCAATCATAGCCGGCGTCCTTCAGAGCCTGGAGGTCGGCGGCGACATCTTCCCAGGTCTTCGGCGCCTCGGTCTTGCCGATCTTGGCGAAGGCGTCCTTGTTCCAGTACATCAGCGCGGTCGACGAGTTGAACGGGAAGGACAGCATCTCGCCCTTCGACGTCGCGTAATAGCGCGCGATGCCTGGGAAATAGTCGCTGTAGTCGATCTTGTAGCCGTTTTCTTCCATCAGCTTGTCGGCGGGCTTGTAGGCGCCCGACAACATCATGGTGGCGGTGCCGACGTCATAGACCTGGACGACGGTGGGCTGCTTGCCGGCGCGGAAGGCGGCGATCGTGTTCTGCAGCGTGGCGTCGTAATTGCCCTGGCTGGTGCAGACGACCTCGTAGTCCTTCTGGGATTCGTTGAAGTTCTTGCACAGCGTATCGACGACGCCGGCGAGATCGCCCGAAAGACCGAACCAGAAATCGAATTTGACCGGCTCCGCAAAAGCAGGAACCGCGAGCGCGGTGCTGAGCGCGCCGGCGGCAAGGGCGGCAAAGCCCCGCTTGATGATCGTCATGGTTTTTCCCTCTTGATTGGCAGTGTGACAAGGGTTTTGCGCAAGTCCTTGCCCGCTCTCATAGAGAAGGTATGTGACAGTTCTGTTGTGGCCCCTGGACCGGTAAGCGGTTCCTGTGGACAGCCAGTCTCTCCTCCCCTGGCAGCGGTCGCGCCGGCATGAAAACGTCACATCGGCGCTCTAGGAAGCTAGGGCGCCTCGAAGCGCCGAAAAGGCCTTCCGTGATTAACCGGCTAACTGGATGAGAAGAGACATGCTGGTCCCGCAGCTCACGCACGTGCCTGTCGCCGCCCGCAACGCGATGCGGAACGGACCGCGCGACAGCGCCACCCATCTGCGCCACGCCGCCGCCATTCCCGCCCTGGGCGAGATCGAGATCGGCGGCCAGGCGACGCGCGGGAGCGTCGGCGGGAGCCTGACCGTCATGGCCTGGAACGTCGAGCGGCTGCGTCATGTCGATGCCATCGCCGCAACGATCGCCGGCCGGGCGCCGGACGTCGGGCTGCTGTCCGAGGTCGACAAAGGCATGGCCCGCTCCGGCAACGGCCATCTGTTGAGCCGGCTTGCCGATCGTCTGGGTCATTCCTACGCCTATGGCGTCGAGTTCCTGGAACTCGGCACCGGCAATGAGACGGAGCAAGTGGCAAATGGCGGCGCCGAGAACACGGAGGGCTTCCATGGCAACGCCGTAACCAGTGCCGTTCCGCTGCTGCGGCCTTTTCTCATTCGCCTGGACGCGGCCGGCGCCTGGTTCCTGCCGGAGCACGGCCAGCCGCGCATTGGCGGCCGCATGGCGCTTGGCGGGCAGGTGGTGGTCGGCGACCATCGGGTCACCGTCGTTTCGGTGCATCTCGAAAACCGCACCACGCCTGCCGGCCGCGCCGACCAGACGCGCCATCTCCTCGACGCCATCGACAGGTATGACGCGGAGGCGCCGGTCCTGATCGGCGGCGACTTCAACACGTTGACCGCCACATACCCGGAACGCAATGACGATCCTGCGGCGTGGCTAAAGCGCGTTGCCGCCGAACCGGACCGGCTGATGTATCCGGAGCGCCATGAGCCTTTGTTCGCGGTGTTTGCCGAGCATGGCTACGACTGGAAGACGGCCAATGCTTTCGACAAGCCCACCCAGCGGCGCGCGGTCGGCGACTTGACGCCGGCCGGCCATATCGACTGGTTCTTCACCCGCGGCCTCACGGCAAGCGCGCCGGCGACGCTGCCGGCGGTCTTGCCGGACGGCAGCCCGAGCGCCGATCACGAGGCGCTGGTGGTCACGGTGCGGGTGAAGTAACAGCCTGCCGGATCGACACAATCGATCCCGAGATCGTTCCGGCGCATCAATACAACCTGGAAGGCACGCAACGGTTGCGGGCAGCATAATCGATTCTTCAGCCGTCCGGTCCTAATCAATCATGTTGCCTTGATTGATGGGGGAGATCAGGTGAAGCAAGATGCTGACCGTCTATAATTGCATCGTGAACGAGCACGACCTGAGACTGGTGGCACTGGCCGCGCTCATTTGCGGAATCTCCTGTTTCTCCGCCGTCAACCTGCTTCGCCATGTCGACCAATCGACCAGCCGAAACCGTCATGTGTGGCTGCTGATTGCAGCCGCGTCGACCGGCTTCGGCATATGGGCGACGCACTTCATCGCCATGATCGCCTTCACGCCGGGAATACCCAACGCCTACAACGCCGAGCTTTCGGTGGCTTCGCTGGCGATGTCCGTCATCCTGACCGCGGCCGGTATGTGGATCGCGACGGTGCGCCGTAGCATCGACCACTACCTCGTCGGCGGCGCCGTGCTCGGCATCGGCATTGCCACGATGCATTATACCGGCATGGCGGCTTTCGAAG
Source organism: Mesorhizobium sp. B2-8-3 (assembly GCF_006440815.1). Lineage (NCBI taxonomy): Bacteria > Pseudomonadati > Pseudomonadota > Alphaproteobacteria > Hyphomicrobiales > Phyllobacteriaceae > Mesorhizobium > Mesorhizobium sp. B2-8-3. The sequence goes on along the minus strand of NZ_VFTW01000007.1, from coordinate 65,799 downwards.
TCGAAGGTCGGATCGTCTGGAACCGGTTGCTGGTCGCCGCATCGTTGGCCTCGGGTGTAACGCTTGCCGCGCTCTCCATGCTTGTCGTGCTTCGCCGGCCGTCCACACAGGCGACGGTCGCCGGCGCTGTCCTGCTCACGCTGGCGATCTGCACGCTGCATTTCATCGCCATGGCCGCCGTCTCGATCTATCCGGATTCCTCGATCGAGATCTCGAAATTCACGATTGCGCCGATGTCGCAGGCCTTTGCCGCCGCGGCGGCAAGCCTCGTCATCCTGGTGCTGTCGGCCACGGCGCTGTGGATCGACCTGCGCTTCCGCCGCCACAGGACAGAGGCGGAGCGTATGCACGGCCTTGCCAATGCCGCCGTCGAAGGCCTCATCGTCTGCGACGGCAGCCGCATCGTCAGCGCCAATGACAGCATCGCTGCGCTGAGCGGTATCGCCGCCGGCACGCTGAACGCGATGACGCTGGGCGACCTGTTCGGCGAGCGGATTGCTTCCGCCGTCGCCGCCGGCAACGGGCAGGCGCAGGAGGTCGACCTGCGCGGCCAGGACGACAGCCGGATTCCGGTGGAACTGATCGCCAGGAGCATCGACTATTGCGGCAAGCCGCACCTGGTCGTTGCCGTCCGCGATATTCGCGAGCGCAGGAAGGCCGAGCAGGAGATCATACGCCTCGCGCATTACGACCCGCTCACCGGGCTTGCCAATCGCCGCAGCTTCACCGGCCGCCTGGAAGCCGAGATCGCCGCGTCCGGGGAAGGCGGCAAAGACGGCCAGTTGGCGCTCATGCTTCTCGATCTCGACCGGTTCAAGGAAGTGAACGACCTCTTCGGCCACGCCGCCGGCGACGCCGTGTTGCAAAAGGTGGCTCACTGCGCCTCCGGCGTGCTGCGCCACGGCCAGATGCTGGCCCGGCTCGGCGGCGACGAATTCGCCATCATAGCCCCCAGCCTTCCCGACCCGCGGGCGGCCGGCCGCATTGCCGAAGCGGTGCTTTCGGCGCTGCGTCAGGAAAACCGGCTGTCGCCCGGCGGCATGGTTTCGGCCAGCATCGGCATCGCGCTCTACCCGCTCGACGCCGACGAACAGGCGGCGCTGATCAGCCATGCCGACACCGCGCTCTATCGCGCCAAGGCCGAGGGCAAGGATACGTTCCGCTACTTCGAGGCCTCGATGGGCGCCGAGGCGCGAGACCGGCGCATCATGGAGCAGGACCTGCGCCAGGCCGTGGCGCGCGGCGAATTCCGGCTCGTCTACCAGCCGCAGAAGGAAATCAGCAGCGGCAGGATGGTCGGCTTCGAGGCCTTGCTCCGCTGGCAGCATCCCGAACGCGGAGAGGTTCCGCCCTCGGTGTTCATCCCGGTGGCCGAGGATAGCGGTTCGATCGCCCAGATCGGCGAGTGGGTGCTGGCGACGGCCTGCAACGAGGCCGCGACATGGAAGAACCCGTTGACGGTCGCGGTCAACGTTTCGGCGGTGCAGCTTCACAACCTCGATTTCAGCCGCCGGGTGCATGAGGTGCTGCTTCGTTCAGGCCTGGCGGCGGGCAGGCTCGAGCTCGAGATCACCGAGACGGCGCTGGTGAAGGACATGCCGCGGGCGCTGGCCACCTTGCGCCAGATCAAGGCGCTCGGCGTGCGGGTGGCGATGGACGATTTCGGCACCGGCTATTCGTCGCTGTCCAACCTGCGCGCCTTCCCTTTCGACAAGATCAAGATCGACGGATCCTTCATCAAGTCTGTCGACCGCAACGACCAGGTGGCGACCATCGTGCGCGCCGTGCTGGGTTTGGGGCGCGGCCTCAGCCTGCCGGTCCTGGCCGAAGGCGTCGAGACGCTGGACGAGCTGCGCTTTCTCGATGCCGAGGATTGCGACATCGGCCAGGGATATTATCTCGGCAGGCCTGGCCCGATCGAGGCGTTCGGCGAGCTGACCGGCGTTTCGGCCGCCGATGACGGCGTCAAGCCTGCCGGCAGGAGCGGCGGCAGCATCCTGATGCTCGAGCCTGCCGCGGCGGCGCGCTCAGCCTGATACGATCAGGGTTCGAGCGCCGCTTCCACCAGCCGCTTGGCATCGGGGCTCGACCATTCGGCCGGGCCGTTCATATGTGCGATCAGGCAGCCATCCGCGTCGATCAGCATGGTCACCGGAAGCCCGAGCGCCAGCCCGCGCGTCTTGACCTCGTTGAACAGGGCGATCGTCGGGTCCCGGTAGAAACCAAGCGTTTGAACGCCGATCTCGTTGAGGAACTTCTTCGGCTTCGTGTCGTCGCCGGTGTCGACATTGACCGCGACCACCTCGAAGGCATTGCCGCCCTTTTCCTTCTGCAGCGCATCGAGCGCCGGCATCTCGGCGCGGCACGGCGCGCACCATGTCGCCCATAGATTGAGCAGCACCGTCTTGCCGGCATGGTCGGCCAGCGTCATCGGCTTGCCGTCGGGGCCGTTGAAGGCCAGGCTCTTCAGCGACTGCGGCGGGTCGGCCGGCTGCAGCGCGGCCACCTGGCCGACGGCCTTGGCGGCGATCTGCTTGGCGCGCCCGGCCTTGGCCGCGCAGGCGGCATCATCCTTGCCGGCAGCCGCTGCGACCTTCTCGGGAGCGTTGTTGCCAGAACCGCTCTCGCTGACATATACCGCGACCGCGCCCGCCAGCACGCCCGCCAGCAAGGCGGCCAGGATGAGGCGCGTAGCCGGAAAAAAGAATCTCTTGCCGTCTGCCATTTTCAAAACTGCTCCGGAGCACGGGTTATAGCGATGAGCGACAAGAAGGCCAGCAACCAGATGTGGGGCGGACGTTTTGCCTCGGGTCCGGCCGCAATCATGGAAGCGATCAACGCGTCGATCGGCTTCGACCGCAAGCTCTATGCGCAGGACATAAGCGGATCGATCGCCCATAGCGAGATGTTGGCCGAAACGGGCATTATTTCGGCGGCAGATCAAGAAAAAATCGCTCACGGGCTGAACACGATCCTGAAAGAGATCGAGGCCGGCACGTTCGAATTCTCGACCAAGCTGGAAGACATCCACATGAATGTCGAGGCCCGCCTTGCCGACCTGATCGGCCCGACGGCGGGACGCCTGCACACCGCCCGCTCGCGCAACGACCAGGTGGCGGTCGACCTCAGGCTCTGGGTCAAGCAGGAATGCCAGCGCGTCACCCGGGCGTTGAAGCACCTGATCGCCGCGTTGCTCGAACGCGCCGAGGAACATGCGGCGACCGTCATGCCCGGCTTCACCCATATGCAGGCGGCGCAGCCGGTGACTTTCGGCCACCATTGCATGGCCTATGTCGAGATGTTCGGCCGCGACCTCGCGCGCGCCCGCGACGCCATCGAGCGCATGGACGAAAGCCCGCTCGGCGCGGCGGCCCTTGCCGGCACAAGTTTCGGCATCGACCGCCACATGACCGCGAAGGCGCTGGGTTTCCGCGAGCCGACGCGCAATTCGCTGGACAGCGTTTCGGATCGCGATTTCGCGCTCGAATTCCTGAGCCTCGCCGCGATCTGCGCGACGCATTTGTCCAGGCTCGCCGAGGAGATCATCATCTGGTCGACGCCGCAATTCGGCTTCGTCCGCCTGTCGGATTCCTTCTCCACCGGCTCCTCGATCATGCCGCAGAAGAAGAACCCGGACGCCGCCGAGCTGGTGCGCGGCAAGACCGGCCGCGTCAACGGCCATCTCGTCGGCCTGCTGACCGTGATGAAGGGCATGCCGCTGACCTATGGCAAGGACATGCAGGAAGACAAGGAAGCGGTCTTCGACGCCGCCGAGACGCTCGACCTGATGCTGGCGGCGACCGCCGGCATGGTGCGCGACATGACCGTCAACGCCGCCGCCATGAAGAAGGCGGCCGGCGCCGGTCACGCCACCGCGACCGACCTTGCCGACTGGCTGGTGCGCAATCTCGGCCTTCCCTTCCGCGAGGCCCATCATGTCACCGGCCGCGCCGTGGCGCTTGCCGAGGAGAAGAAGCTCGGGCTGGAAAAGCTCTCGCTGGACGACCTGCGCTCGATCCATCCAGGCATCACCGACGATATCTTTTCGGTGCTTGCCGTGCAGAATTCGGTGAAGAGCCGCACAAGCTTCGGCGGCACCGCGCCGTCGGAAGTGCGAAAGCAGATCCGCTATTGGAAAAAGCGGCTCGCCAAGGCTTAATGCATGTCGCCCAGAAGTGTGCAGCGGTTCTGGGACAACGACATGCATCAAAGCAATTGCCGGGATGCAAAGCGCTGAAAACTCGGCTAAAAGCGGCGTCACAAGAAACAGTTTCGAACGGATGGATCGATGACCCGTAGCAGGATTTTGGTGACGCTGGCGCTGCTGGCGGCGGTTGTCACCGTCACGGCCTGCGGCAGGAAGACCGGCCTAGACACGCCCTATGAGGCGGCGGAGCAGGCGCGCAAGGATGCGGAAAAGGCCAAGCAGCCGGTGCCGCCCGAGCCGGAAAAACCGGTCAAGGACAGGAAGTTCATCCTCGATCCCCTGCTCTAGAGCCGATGAGATCGACCCGATCTCATCGAGCTTCAACCTTCCGGAACCGAACCCCGTGAACCATTTCGACTACCGCGACGGCGTGCTCCATGCCGAGGACGTCGCCATCCCCGACATCGCAGCCGAGGTCGGCACGCCCTTCTATTGCTATTCGACGGCGACGCTGACCCGGCATTTCCGCGTCTTCAAGGAGGCCTTTTCCGGCCTCGACGCGCTGGTCTGCTACGCCATGAAGGCGAACTCCAACCAGGCCGTGCTGAGGACGCTGGCCAGGCAGGGCGCAGGCGCCGACGTGGTCTCGGAAGGCGAGTTGCGCCGCGCCCTGGCCGCCGGCGTCCCGGCCAGCAAGATCCTGTTTTCCGGCGTCGGCAAGACCGCGCGCGAGATGGACTTCGCGCTTTCGGCCGGCATTCTCTGCTTCAACGTCGAATCCGAGCCGGAGCTGGAATTGCTGTCGGCGCGTGCCGCGGCCCTCGGCAAGGTGGCGCCCATCTCGCTGCGCATCAATCCGGATGTCGATGCCAGGACCCACAAGAAGATCTCGACCGGCAAGGCCGAGAACAAGTTCGGCATTCCGTGGCAGCGCGCGCGGCAGGTCTATGCCCGCGCGGCTGAACTGCCCGGGATCAGGGTGGCCGGCATCGACACCCATATCGGCAGCCAGATCACCGAATTGCAGCCGTTCGACGATGCCTTCGCATTGCTGGTCGAACTGGTCGGGGCGCTGCGCGCCGACGGACATTCGATCGAGCATGTCGATCTCGGCGGCGGCCTCGGCATTCCCTACCGCGTCGACAACAGCCCGCCGCCCCTGCCCGACGCCTATGCCGAGATCGTCAGGAAGCACGTCACCAGTCTGGGCCTGAAAGTGATGTTCGAGCCCGGCCGCCTGATCGTCGGCAATGCCGGCATCCTGGTGTCTGAGGTCATCTATGTGAAGGAAGGCGACGCCAAAAACTTCCTCGTCGTCGACGCCGCCATGAACGACCTGATCCGGCCGACGCTCTATGACGCCTTCCACGACATCCGGCCGGTGGTGCAGCCGCCTGCCTCCACCCCGCGCATGAAGGTCGACGTCGTCGGCCCGGTCTGCGAGACCGGCGATTTCATCGGTCTCGACCGCGACCTGCCAAGATTGAAGGCAGGCGATCTGATCGCGGTTTCCACCGCCGGCGCCTATGGCGCGGTGCAGGCCGGCACCTACAACACCAGGCTCCTGGTGCCAGAGGTGCTGGTCGACGGCGACCGTTTTCATGTCGTGCGGCCGCGCCAGACCTATGAGGACCTGATCGGACTGGATTCGGTTCCCGACTGGCTGAAATAACCGAGCGGCGCGCCTTAAGGAGTTGGCCATGCTGGAAAAAAAGACGATCACGCGCGAGCGCATCGCCGCTGTCGAACCGCGCATCCGCCCCTATGTCCGCCATACGCCGGTGATGCGCGTCGACCTGGCGGATTTCGGCCGTCCCGTCTTTCCGGTCGATCTCAAGCTCGAATGCCTGCAGCATTCCGGCTCCTTCAAGGCGCGCGGCGCCTTCACCAACCTGCTCGAACGCCAGGTGCCCGAGGCCGGCGTGGTCGCCGCGTCCGGCGGCAATCATGGCGCCGCCGTCGCTTATGCCGCCATGAAGCTCGGCCACAAGGCGACCATCTTCGTGCCCGAGGTCAGCCCGCCGGCGAAGCTCGCGCGCATTCGCGGCTACGGCGCCGAGTTGGTGGTCGTCGGCGCGCGTTATGCAGAGGCGCTCGCCGCCAGCGAGGATTTTGCGGCCAGGACCGGCGCATTGCAGATCCATGCCTTCAACCAGGAGGAAACGCTGCTCGGCCAGGGCACGCTCGGCCTGGAGATCGAAGCCGACTTGCCCGAAATCGACACGCTGCTGGTCGCCGTGGGCGGCGGCGGCCTGATCGGCGGCATCGCCGCCTGGTTCTCGGGACGCATCCGCATCGTCGCCATCGAGCCCGAGGGGGCGCCGACGCTTTACCGCGCCTTGGAGGCCGGCCAGCCGGTCGATGCGCCCGCCGAAGGCATTGCCGCCGATTCGCTGGCGCCGAAGCGCGTCGGCGAAATGATGTTCCCGATCGCCGAGGCGTTCGTCGAACGCTCGATCCTGGTCAGCGACGACGACATCGTCGCGGCGCAGAAAGCGCTGTGGGACCGCGTGCGAATCATCGCCGAGCCTGGTGGCGCCGCGGCCTTCGCCGCCATGCTTTCCGGGCGCTATGTGCCGGCGGAGGGCGAGCGCGTGGCGATCCTCGTCTGCGGTTCCAACACGAATCCCGCCAATTTCTGATCATAACCCGGCCAAACCGCTTCACGTTTTTGGAACCCGCCTCGCCTTTGCCGTGTTTGCTGGTATCCTTCTGGTGATGATGTCCGGGCTATTGTGCCCGGGCAGGAAGGGCCGATGACCGAACGACCCATTTCCAGCGGCGAACGCGGCCGGGCCGGCGATGGACGCGGCCTGGCCGGGCGCTTGGCGCTCAGCCGGTTGGCGACGCGGGCCTCGATGACCTTCGAGCGCGCCTGGCCGCTCGTGCTGCCGCTGCTGGTCGTCGCCAGCCTGTTTTTCAGCTTTTCGTGGTTCGGCCTTTTCCCGCGCCTGCCGGACTCGGCGCGTATCGGCCTTCTGATCCTGTTCGCGCTGGCGGCGGTCGCGGCGCTCTATCCGTTGCGTTTCTTCCGCATGCCCTCGGCCGCCGAGGTCGACAGGCGCATCGAGGCGGCGAACGAATTGCTGCACAGCCCGGTGCAGGTGCAGACCGACCGGCCAAGCGGCGCCGACAGCATCTTCTCGCAGGCGCTGTGGCGCGAGCACCAGAAGCGCATGGCCGAGCGGCTTTCGAGCCTCGGCGCCGATCGGCCGCGCACCGGCGTGCCGGATTATGACCGCTGGGGCCTGCGCGCCCTGGCGGGGCTGCTGTTCGTTACGGCTTTGGCCTTCTCCCTCGGACCCTTTGGCGGCAGGGTCAGCGACGCTTTTGTCGCCCGCGCCGCGCACGACGCCTTGCCGCCGCGCATCGACGCCTGGGTGACGCCGCCCGCCTATACCGGCAAGGCGCCGCTGTTCCTGACCGCCGATGCCAACCAGACCGTCCAGACTTTTTCCGTTCCGCAAGGCAGCGACGTTTCGCTGCGCGTCACTGGCGGCTCGGGCGAGGAAACGCTGAGCTATGCCGATCAAGGCGGCAATGACCGCGCCATCGAGCCCGCGGCGCCCCCCGGAGCAGCCAAGGGGACCGCGCCCGCCGCCGCCAGCCAGACGGCGCCAAAGGTGCGACAGTTCTCCGGCAAGCTGAACACCAACGGCACCCTGACGCTGAAATCCGGCGAGGGCGATCTCGGCCACTGGGCCTTTGCCGTCATTCCTGACAAGCCGCCGACGATCCGCTTCGTCGGCGAGCCGAAGCGCGCGGTCAACGGCGCCATCGAGCTGAACTACCAGATCGACGACGACTACGGCGCCGCCTCCGCCAAGGCCGTTTTCGAGCCGTCGAACCCGCCGGCCGCCAACGCCCATCCGCTCTACGGCGCGCCCGACATGCCGCTGACGCTGCCGCGCCGCGGCGGCAAGGCGAACGCGGCCAAGACGACCAAGGACCTGACCGAGCATGTCTGGGCCGGCACCAACATCAAGCTGACGCTGAGCGCCACCGACGATGCCGGCCACACCGCGACCAGCGAAACCAAGACAATGGTGATGCCGGAGCGGCCTTTCGCCAATCCGCTCGCCCGCGCGGTGATCGAGCAGCGCCGGCTGCTGGCGCTCGACACCAATGCCAAGCCGCGCGTCCTCGACCTGATGGACGCGATCACGCTGCGTCCCGAGGACACGTTCGACAACATGTCGAATTATCTCACCATCATGAGCGCGAGGAGCCGGCTGAAGCTCTCCGAGAGCGACGACCAGCTGCGCAACGTCGTGTCCTATCTGTGGGAGATCGCGCTCGGCATCGAGGAAGGCAATCTGTCGGCCGCCGAGCGGCGGCTGCGCCAGGCGCAGCAGGCGTTGCAGGATGCCATCAAGAACGGCGCCAGCGATCAGGAGATCGAGAAGGCAATGAAGGAACTGCGCGAGGCGATGAACCAGTTCCTGCAGGAATTCGCCCAGCGCGCGCAGCAGAACCCGAACGCGCCGCAGATGCAGCAGAACGGCCGCGAGCTGCGCCAGAGCGATATCGACCGCATGATGGACCAGATCGAGAATCTGGCCAAATCGGGCGATCGCGACAAGGCCCAGCAGCTTCTCTCCGAGCTGCAGGACATGATGAACAACCTGCAGGCCGGCCGCCAGCAGCAGGGCGGCGAGCAGGACAGCGAGCTGCGGCAGCAGATGGACAAGCTCGGCGACATCATGCGCCGCCAGCAGGAAATGATGAACGACACATTCCGGCTGGACCAGATGCAGCGCGGGCAGCGTGGCGAAGGCGGCGAGCAACAGCAGCTTGGCGAGGACGGCGAACAGGGCCAGTTCGACGACCAGCAGCAGCGGCCCGGTCCCGGCCAGGACCGCGATCCGCTCGGACGTCCGAAAATGTCGCCGAAGGATTTGGCCGATGCGCTGAAGCAGCTGCAGGAGGGCCAGGGCCAGCTGCAGAGCGAGCTCGACCAGCTGAAGAAGGGACTCGAGGGAATGGGCATGGAGCCCAATGAGGGCTTCGGCGAGGCCGGCAAATCGATGGGCAATGCCGAACAATCGCTGGGCCAAGGCGACGGCGACCAGGCCGTCGGCCACCAGGGCCGCGCGCTGGAGGCGCTGCGCCGTGGCGCCAAGGACATGATGAAACAGATGCAGGCCATGCAGGGCGATCAGGGCGGCAACGAACAGGGCGGCCGCCAGCAGGACGCCGACCGCGATCCGCTGGGGCGGCCGCGCGCCACCAACGGCCCCGATGACGGCACCTCGGTCAAGGTTCCCGACGAGATCGACGTGCAGCGCGCGCGCCAGATCCTCGACGCGATCCGCAAGCGGCTTGGCAATGCGCTCAGCCCCGATATCGAGCGCAGCTATCTCGAGCGGCTGCTGGAGCTGAAGTAAGCTCGCCTACGCCTTCCGGATTTCCGTCACCTACGCCGAAACTTGGATCCGTCACCCCGATCCTGCGCATGTTCGACATCGCCAAGGCGCCCGAATTCTATCGGCAAACCGCTCCAAACCGGACACAGTTGCAGAATTCAAAGACCGGCCGCAACCGGTGGCTGCCTGGTCAGCATGAAGGCCTCGCGGATCGCATTCTCCATGCCGTCGATCGCCTCGCCGGTCGCCAGCGGATTGCGGTGCAGGACGACATTGGAGGAATCGATGTCGCCGAAGCCGTCGGCTACCGTCAGCTCGCGGCAATCGTCCGGGATGTTGCTGCGCGAGATCGGCGCGATCGCAAGGCCGGAAGTGACGGCGAGCGTCAGGCCGCCATTGGTGTCGCTCGTATAAGCGACGCGGTAGTCGAGGCCGCGCTGCTGCAGCGACTTGATGGCGAAGTCGCGGCACCAGCCGTTGCGGCTGTAAAGCGCGATCGGCACCGGCCGTTCCTCATGCATGTGGTGCAGCGTCGACGTCACCCACACCGTGGGGTCGTGCATCAGCACCTCGCCGCCGGAAGAGCCCTCCCATTCGAACACCACCGCGAGATCGAGCTCGCCCGCCGCGAGCGCCCTCACCTGCGAATCAGAATGCGCGTAGCGCACCGTGACCTCGACGCGCGGATGGCGCTTGGCGAATTCGCCGAGTGCCCGCGACAGGATCGACCGGCCATATTCGGCCGGGATGCCAATGCGCACCAGCCCGCCGAGCGGCGGCGCCACCAGCGAGGCGGCCGTCTCGTCGAGCAGCGAGACGATCCGCCGGGCGTTCGAGATCAATTCGCTGCCGCGGCGTGTCAACGCCACGCCGCGCGAGCCGCGCTCGAACAGATCGTCGCCGACCATGTCCTCCAGCTTCTTCATCTGCATCGACACGGCTGATTGCGTGCGCCCGGCTTTCTCCGCCGCGCGGGTGAAATTGCCGGTTTCGGCCACCGCCACGAAAGTGCGCAGGAGGTCGCTGTCGAGCACGGGCTTCATCGATTTCCGCCATAAGAAAATTTGATTGCTGGCATCATTCCAATTCGTTTGCAAGATGTCAAACACCGCAGGATAGTCGCCATACCCATTGGATATGCGACCGCGAAATCGGCCGCGGACCAATCGAAGAGTCCTCACTCGTACCCGCTGCCTGAAAATGGTAGCGGGTTCTTTTTACGAGCATGATCCCGAAAAGCGGGAACCGGTTTTCGGACAAGATCATGCTCAGACGACAAGAGTTGGAGCAGGATGGCGGTTCAACGAAGCGTCATCCTGCTCTACGAGCAATTCCAGGAAAAGTGCCCAGCGGTTTTCCGTCCGGAATTGCGTGAATTGGATAACCAACGGCTCGCGGGGGGCCGACATTGATGCAGAACCGGATGGTGCTAGGCATTCTGAGCCTCTGCCTCGGCGTGCTGATCTTTTCGCTGCAGGATCCGCTGGTGAAGGCGGTGTCGAGCGGCTATCCGGTGACCGAGGTGATGGCGATCCGCGCCATCGTCGCGCTGCCGATCCTGATCGTGCTCGTCCAGGCCGATGTCGGCCTGAAGGCGGTACTGTCGAAGCGCTTCGGCATGCTGACGCTGCGCGCCTTCATCCAGTTCTCGTCCTACACGGTCTACTATCTGGCGATCGCCGCCTTGCCGCTGGCCGACGCGGTGGCGCTCTATTTCATGACGCCGCTGTTCATCATGGCGATGGCCGGCCCTTATCTCGACGAGCGCGTCTCGTGGAAGACGCTGGCGACCGTGCTGATTGGCTTGGTCGGCGTGCTGGTGATGGTGCGTCCAGGCGCCGGCGTGTTCGACTGGGCGGCGCTGCTGTCGCTCGGCTCAGCCTTCCTCTACGGCTTTTCGCAGTTGATGGCGCGCCGCATCGGCGACACCGAATCGTCGACGGTGATGGCCTTCTACCAGAATGGCGCCTACCTCAGCGGCGCCGTTGCCGTCGCGGCCGTCTTTCATCTCGCCGGCATCACCCACGCGGCGCATCCGAGCATCGAATTCCTCGTGCGGCCATGGGTGTGGCCGACGATGCCGGATTTCCTGAAGATGGCCGCCTGCGGCTTCGTCGCTTCCGCCGGCATGATCCTGCTGTCGCAGGCCTACCGCATGGCGCCGGCCAACCGCGTCGCCACGTTCGAATACACCGGCATTCTCTGGTCGCCGCTGTGGGGTTTCCTGTTCTTCGCCGAGGTGCCGCGCGAAACGACCGTGCTGGGCGCGGCGCTGATCATCGGCGCCGGCCTGCTTGCGCTCGGCGGCGGGCGTCGGCGAAGGGCCGCGCCGGCGGCCGGCGCGGTCTCAAGCGAAGCAGCTTAATGCCTTGCCGACACGGGCGCGGATCTCGGCAAGCGTAAACGGCTTTTGCACGACATCGAGGATGATGCCGTTGAGTTCCTCGGCGCGCTCGCGCTGATCGGCATAGCCGGTCATCAGCACGATCCTCATCGTCGGGAATTCCCTCGCGGCCGCCGTGGCCATCTCGATGCCGTCCATTTCCGGCATGCGGATGTCGGACACCACCAGATCGTAGCCGCCACGGGCCCGCCGGATCATGTCCAGGCCCTGCGCACCGTCGGTGGCAATGGTGACATTGTGGCCGTCGCGCTCCAGGGCGCGGGCGGCGAGGGTGCGGACGGACTCATCGTCCTCGACGATCAGAAGCTTTGCCATGCCGAGATAGATGCCGCCGAAACGTTGACGTTTTCTGAAAATTCTAACGAACGGCGGCTTTTCGGAACGACTCCTGCGCCTCCTCAGGCGTCGCCCTTGACCACCCCGACAAACGGCAGTTCGCGGAAGGCATGGGCGACATCCATGCCGTAGCCGACGACGAAATAGTCCGGGCAGTCGAAGCCGACATAGTCGGCGTTGAGCGAGGTCTGGCGGCGCATGCGCTTGTCGAGCAGCACGGCAATGGCGCAGCTCTTGGCGCCGCGCGAAAGCATCAGGTCGCGGGTGAAGGAAAGCGTCTTGCCGGATTCCAGTATGTCGTCGATCAACAGCACATCGCGGCCGGCGACCTCATTGTCGATGTCGCGCAGCACCCTGACCTCGCCGCTCGTGGTGCCGGCGCCGTAGCTGGAAATGAAGATGAACTCGACTTCCGGCGACAGGCCGACATCATGCATGGCGCGGATGAGATCGGCGGCGAAGACGAACGAGCCCTTGAGGATCGAGATCACCAGCAGGTCGTGATAGTCGCGCCCGGCGATTTCCTTGGCGAGCTCGAGATTGCGGCGCGCGATCGCCGACGCCGAAAACAGGACCTCAATGTCCTTGCCACGCACAACTGGCATAGTTTTTCCTTCAAAAATCGGCGCACGTGAGCACCGGCCTACGCCGGCCGTAGCCTCAATTTAACTGCCACGCCACTCCTAAGTGCTTGGGCCGGCGAAGGCCGGAAGCGCAGGAAGCCGCTATTTGCAGGCCGGCCTCACCTGAATATCGACCCGTCTAGCCGGCGAAGATGACTGCGACGGTTCTTACGCCGTCTTTAGGCACATCGAAGCGGCTGGAAAAGCCGAATCTTTCGCCGGGCGCCAGCGAGCGGTTGGATGTCCCCAGCCTGTAGCGGATGATGTTGGAATTGTTGTCGGTGACGCGGATTTCGAGCGGCGGCAGCGTTTGCGACCTCGTCCCGTCATTGGCCGCCTCGCCATCCACGAACAGCACCGGCTTCAAGCCCGATTCATCGATGCGCGACGTTACGCCGGAAATGGTGAGCGCGCCCGCCGGCGCCGCGGCCGCCCAAAAGGGGCTTTGCCGGACCAGCGCATGACCGCCCGACACCCAGAAGGAGATCAGCGCTATGCCGACGCCGGCGATCCAGAACATCGGGCCGCCGCGCGAGGATCGCGACGGCACGGCTTCCGGTTTGCGCAGCATGCCCATGCCTTCGATCGAAGGCGTCGGAGGGATCTGCGGCGGGGGCGCCGACGGCGCCGCGGCAAATCGCGGCAGCACCACATAATCGGCATCGACGATATCGGCTGCATCGAACATGACGCGCTCCGGCGCGGCATTTGTTGCCGTGCCGGTCATGATTTCGCCGGAAACAGGGCGCGCGGTTCTCTCGTCAGCCATTACGGCACCAGTGCAGTCTTCGTTTCTTTTGCGTAAACGGAATTGGTTAACGCTTCCCCACCGGAATGGCTTTGATGCGCGCTGAACGTTGCAAAATTAACCGCCGGTTAACCATGCCGGCCGATGGTCTGTTAAAGTAGATTGTGGCGCGTCGCCGCCGAAAGTTTCAGGTCGCCGAACGTGATCCGCTTCGAAAATGTCGGCCTCCGCTATGGCATGGGTCCGGAGATCCTCCGCGACATCTCCCTGCACATTCCGGAGCGCTCCTTTCAGTTCCTGAGCGGCCCCTCGGGTGCCGGCAAGACGACCTTGCTGCGCCTTTTGTTCATGTCGCTGAAGCCGACGCGCGGCCTGATCACCATCTTCGGCAAGGACCGCTCGCGCATCCCGCGCGGCGAACTGCCGCTGCTGCGCCGCCGCATCGGCGTGGTGTTCCAGGATTTCCGCCTGCTCGACCACATGACCACCTACGAGAATGTCGCGCTGCCTTTGCGCGTGCGCGGGCGCGAGGAAGCGAGCTATCGCACCGACGTGACCGAGCTTCTGAAATGGGTCGGCCTCGGCGACCGCATGCATGTCCTGCCGCCGGTGCTTTCGGGCGGCGAGAAGCAGCGCGCCGCGATTGCCCGGGCCTTGATCGAGCAGCCGGAGATCCTGCTTGCCGACGAGCCTACCGGCAATGTCGATCCGCCGCTGGCGCGCCGGCTGCTCAGGCTGTTCATCGAGCTCAACCGGCTGGGCACAGCCGTGGTCATCGCCACCCACGACCTCGGCCTGATGGAGCAGGTCGATGCGCGCCGCATGATTCTGGCCGGCGGAAGGCTGGACGTCTATGACTGACTTTCCGGCCGATCACCTGCAGGATGAAGCCGACGCCGAGGCGCCGGTGACGGTCCGGCGTGTGCAGCGCAAGACGGCGCCAATCGTGCCGGCGCAAAACATCGCCGGGCGGGCATTGGTACTGGTCATCGCCATCATGACCTTCCTGTCCTGCCTCACCTTCGGCGCGGTGACGCTGGTGCGCGATACCGCCTCCGTCTGGGAGAACCAGATCTCGCGCGAGGCGACGATCCAGATCAAGCCGGCCGACGGCCTCGACATGGAGGCGGCCCTTGCGCAGGCCTCGCAGATCGCCGGCGAGTTCCCCGGCGTGAAGGGCACCAAGATCATCGACCGCGAGGCGACGGCGCGCCTTCTGGAGCCATGGCTGGGCAGCGGCCTCAACATCGACGAGCTGCCGGTACCGCGCCTTATCATCGTCACCATCGACGAGGCCAGCCCGCCGGACTTTGCCGCCATGCGCGCCGCCATCACACCCAAGATCCCGACCGCCGCGCTCGACGATCATCGTACCTGGGTCGACCGTCTGGTCGCCATGGCGCACACGACGGTGACGATCGGCATCGCCGTGCTGGTGCTGATGCTTTCGGCGACCGTGCTGACGGTGGTGTTCGCCACACGCGGCGCCATGGCCGGCAACGGCCATATCATCGAGGTGCTGCATTTCGTCGGCGCCGAGGCGCGCTTCATCGCGCGCGAATTCCGCTGGCATTTCCTGGTCACCGGCATGAAGGGCGCGGCTGCCGGCGGCGCTCTGGCGATCGCCGTCTTCATCGTCTTTTCCTGGTGGTCGTCGCGCAACATGGCCACGCCCCAGGCCGACCAGGCCACCGCTTTGTTCGGCAATTTCGCCATCGGTTCCGCCGGCTATTTCGGCGTCGGCCTGATGGTGCTGGTGATCGGCGCGCTGACAGCGGCGACCTCGCACGCGACCGTCGTCACCTATCTCAGCGACATCGACGTTCGCCAACCGGATGCGGGCTGACCCATGAGTTCAGACCGAAAATCGGCGCAAAGCGTTATATCCAAACAGGACAACGATCACAGATGAGACACTTGCCGTAACGCAATGTGCGCCGTCTTACCTATCAAAGGCCGCATTTCGGAGTTAACCATGGGATGCTTTCGGGATTAACCTGGGGATGATGGAAGCGCGGGAGTCGATCGGGACAACTGGACGGATGCCGGTGGTGCATGCCCGCGCCGCTGCTTCCGCCACGTCGGGCCGTTTGAGGTTTGCCCTGCGCGTCTGCGGTTTCATCGTTCTCGCCGCGCTGGTGCTTTTTGCCGGCGGCTTCGGCTGGTTCGCCGACAAGGTCAGCCATATGACCACCCCGCTCAACCCGGCCAGGGCCGACGCCATCATCGTGCTCACCGGCGGTCAGTCGCGGCTCGACGCGGCGATGGACCTGCTGGCCTCCGGCAAAGGCGAACGCCTGCTGATCAGCGGCGTCCATCCATCGGCCACCAAGCGCCAGCTGCAGGCGGCAATGGGCGGCGACAAGCAGCTCTTCTCCTGCTGCGTCGATATCGACCGCGCTGCGCTCGACACCATCGGCAATGCCGAGGAAAGCGCCAAATGGGTGGAGAACCACGCCTATGGCAGCATCATCATCGTCACCAACAATTACCACATGCCGCGCAGCCTGCTCGAAATGAGCCGGCTGCTGCATGGCGCGCGCCTCGAGCCCTACCCGGTGGTCAACACCAATCTCGGCAATGGCGGCTGGCTGACCAAGCCGGAGGCCCTGCGCGTGCTGCTGACCGAATACAGCAAATATGTGCTGTCGCTGGCGCGCGGCTTCCTGCCGCTCCGCGCGGCGCCCGAGGGCGTCACGCTGGCGGAAGCATCGACTATGGTGAAGAACTAAACCTTAGCCGCCGCATTCTCGCGCAGACGCGCAATCTCCTGCTCCAGGCCTTGCGATGCGCCGGTCGCGCTCGGCCAGCGCCGCCGCGACATCCGCCGCCTCGAAACGCTGCGGGATGTGCTGCGGGCAATTGGCATCCCAGGCCGTGACCGTGAACAGGATCGCCTGCTCCGGCCGCGCCTTGTAATCCGGCGGCATCAGCCTCGCCGTCAGCTCCGGGTCATTTTCGACGACACCCGCCCTGCCCCAGATCTTGATGCGCTGCCTGAGCATGTAGTCGATCAGGAACAGGAAAGCCTGGTCGTTGTCCTCGAGATTGCCCTGGGTGATGAACTGCCGGTTGCCGGAAAAATCGGCAAAGCCGATCCTGTGCTCGTCGAGCACCTTGAGGAAGCCGGCAGGCCCGCCGCGATGCTGGATGTAGGGCTGGCCTTCGGCGTTTGCCGTCGCCAGGAACACGCTGGTCTGCGCTTCGATGAAGGCGGCGAGGTCGGCAGTGATCGTCGCCCGCCAGCCGCCGCGCTGCTCGACGCGCGCATAGGAGTCGCGCGACCCCTTGCGGGACTGGATGGCCTTGACGGTCGGCGTGAAGGCGACGTCGCTGGTGAATTCATTCATGCTGGCGCTCCTCTGACAGGATCGCACATGATTTAGCTCCTTCCGAAAATCGGATGTAGGGAGCATATTTGTAAGGTATCCTTCCAGATTTCGGGAGAATAATGGATCGCCTCCACGCCATGTCGCTGTTCGTCGCCACGGTTGAGGCCGGCAGCCTGTCCGCCGCGGCGCGGCGCGTCGGCGTGCCGCTGCCGACCGTCAGCCGCAAGCTCTCCGAACTGGAGAAGCACTTAGGGACGCGCCTGCTCAACCGCTCGACGCGGCGGCTGACGCTGACCGATCCCGGCCAGTCCTATCTCATCGCCTGCCGCCGCATTCTCGACGAGGTGAGCGAGGCCGAGCGCTCTGCTGCCGGCGAATACCTCAATCCAACCGGTGAGTTGGCCATCACCGCGCCGGTCGTCTTCGGCCGCTTGCATGTGCTGCCGGTAATCACTGGCTTTCTAGCCATCTATCCGCAAGTGGACGTCCGCCTGACCTTGTCGGACCGGATCACACAACTGGCCGAGGAGCATATCGATCTGGCGGTGCGCATCAGCGAGCTGCCGGATTCGGCCATGGTTGCAATCCGCATCGGCTCGATCCGCCGCATCGTCTGCGCAAGCCCCACCTATCTCGCCCTACATGGCACGCCGGAGAAACCATCAGAGCTCGCGGGCCACAACTGCGTCACTTTCGAAGGTCTCGCCGCGCCCGCGACCTGGACTTTCGGCACGGGCAAGACGGAGATCGTTGTGCCGGTGCGCTCGCGGCTGCAGGTCAACACCGCGGAAGCAGCTCTCGATGCCGCGATTGCAGGCTTGGGCCTGACCAGGGTTCTGTCCTACCAGGCCGACGCTGCCGTGCGCGCCGGCGCGCTGCGGGTGGTGCTGGAGCCGTTCGAGCCGCCGCCCTGGCCGGTCAGCCTCGTTCATGCCGGCCAGGGCCGGCTGCCGGTGAAGCTGCGCGCCTTCCTCGATTTTGCGGCACCGCGCCTGAAGGAGCGGCTGGCGCGGTCGCTTTAAGCAATTCCCGGAAAAGTGCATCGCGGTTCGGTTCGGCGACTTCGCCGTAACCCTCCGTCCGAAATTGCGGCAAGCAAGAGTGGCCGGCATTCGACCCCGTGCCGTTTCCTTTTTGCCGCCGCTTGGTGTAACCAACGCACACTTCCTCACGGGCCCCTTGCATGCTCATCATCCGCTCGCTGGCGTTCAACCTCGTCTTCTATCTCAACCTGATCGTCCAGATGATCTTCTGGACGCCCTATTATTTCCTGTCGCCGCGCCACCGCGCCTGGTTCGTGCCGAAATTCTGGTCGCGCACCTCGATGTGGCTCTATGACAAGATCGCCGCGACGACGAGTGAGATCACGGGTGTCGAGAACTTGCCCGAAGGCTCCTTCATCCTGGCGCCGAAGCATCAGTCCTTCTGGGACGCGATCGCCTTCTTCCCCCATCTCGACGATGCCCTCTACATCCTGAAGCGCGAGCTGACCTGGATCCCCTTCTTCGGCTGGTACATCATGAAGATGCGCATGATCCCGGTCGATCGGGGCAGCCGCTCGAAGGCGCTGAAGGCGGTCGTTGCCGCCACCAGGCAGGAAATGGATCGCAATCCGCGCCAACTCATCATCTACCCCGAAGGCACGCGCCGCCCGCCGGGCGCCGAGCCGTCCTACAAATACGGCATTGTCGAGATCTATTCGCAACTGGGCGTGCCGGTGGTGCCGGTCGCCCATGTCGCCGGCCTCTACTGGCCGCGCCGCAAGTTCCTGCGCTATCCCGGCACCATCAAGGCCCGCTTCCTGCCGCCGATCCCGCCCGGTCTCGGCAAGGACGAATTCATGCAGCGGCTGATCGGCGAGACCGAAGCCGCCTGCGATCAGATGCTTGTCGAGGCGGCGCAAGCGCCGAACCCGCCGCCCATGCCGCCGACTGCAGTGAAGCGGCTGGCGGAGCTCGGCGCGACCGCGAAGACCTGATCGGCTACCGCAACGCCGCCAGCGCAGTCGTCAGCACGAGCGTGGCGGCAAACGCCAGATTGATGATCCGCGAGGCCAGCGGATGGCGCAGGAAGCGCGCGAAAGCCGTTCCGGCAAGCAGCCACGCCACATGGATCGCGACGATCATCGCGGCAAGCACCATTAGCCTGGTGGAAATGCCGAGCGTATCGGCCCGCGACGCTGCGCCGGCGAACACGGCGCCGATCGCCACATAGGCTTTCGGATTGGCGATGGCGAGCATGAAGCCGCCGAGAAAATCAGGTTTCGTCGCCATGCTGCCGCGCTCGGCCAATGGCGGCGCGGTCGCGATTCTGAAAGCGAGATAAAGGATGTAGGCCGCCGAGGCGGTCGCCAGCACCGGCGCCACTCCCGGCAGCGAGGTCAGCATGCCGAAAATCCCGGCCGCCACCGCCAGAAGCACGGCGATCGTGCCGAGCGCCACGCCAGAGGTGTAACGCAGGGAAGGACGCAGGCCGAACGCCGCGCCAATGGCGGTGACGCTGATCGTCGCCGGTCCCGGACTGCCCATCACGACCGTCGCGGCCACGATAAGCGCCAGCACTTGCTGCCAGGGCTGCGCTTCGCCCAAGATGCCGTCGGCCATGCCGTACCTCCTCCTGCCGCGATGCGACAGGATTTACGAGGGATCGTCATGGCCGTCTTGGACGATCGTGCGAAATGCTATGAGCTGGCGCGGTCCAGCGCCCCGATATCGTCGGCTGAAAGCTTGAGCGACGCGGCGCGGATCAGACTGTCCATCTGGGCGGGCGTCGTGGCGCTGGCGATCGGCGCGGTGACGCCCGGTCGCGCGATGATCCAGGCCAGCGCCACTTCCGCCTGCTTGGCCGAATGGCGCTCGGCCACGGCATCGAGGGCGGAAAGGATGCGCATGCCGCGCTCGTTGAGGTAGCCGGCAACGCCCTCGCCGCGCGCGCTTTTCCCGAGATCGGCCTTGCTGCGGTATTTGCCGCTCAAAAATCCCTTGGCCAGGCTGAAATAGGTGATGACGCCGATATCCTCGGCCTTGCATAGGTCGAGCAGCGGTCCGTCGAGCGACGAGCGGTCGTACAAATTGTATTCAGGCTGCAGCACCTCGTAGCGCGGCAGGCTGCGCAGGCTGGCGACGTCGAGCGCCGCGCGCAACTGCCCGGCATCGAGATTGGAACAGCCGGCATAGCGGATCTTGCCCTTTTCGAGCAGGCGCTGATAGGCGCCGAGCGTTTCCTCGTAAGGCGTGGTCGGATCCGGCCAGTGCGACAGATAGAGGTCGATGACATCGACCTGCAGCCGCTTCAGTGACGCGTCGATCGCCTTTTCGATATAGGCGGCGGAAAGGTCCTTCTTACCTTGCCCCATGTCGGAGCCGACCTTGGTGATGACGACGACATGATCGCGGTTGCCGCGGCTTTTCATCCAGTTGCCGATGATGGTTTCCGATTCGCCGCCCTTGTTGCCGGGAACCCAGCGCGAATAGGCATCGGCCGTATCGACGGCATTCAGGCCGGCGCCCACGAACCGGTCGAGCAGGTCGAAGGAGGTCTTCTCGTTGGCGGTCCAGCCGAAGACGTTGCCGCCCAGGACCAGCGACGCGATGGAAAGGTCGGTGCGACCGAGACGGCGTTTCTGCAAGACTGATCTCCGTGATGCTGGAAAGGGCTTGAGGCCCAAGGGATGGGGTTGCCGCTAAGCTAGGTCGTGCCCGGCGGAGGTCAAAGGCATGGTTTTGCTTTTTGATCGGACCAGGGCAATTCCAGCAAAAGTGCGCAGCGGTTGGGCTCGGCGGTTTTGCGTAGCCTTGCGCCCGGAATTGCGTAAAAACAAAGAGATAGAGCCCATTGAAGGCGAAATTATTTTCGC
The DNA here is from genome assembly GCF_006440815.1 of Mesorhizobium sp. B2-8-3. NCBI lineage: Bacteria > Pseudomonadati > Pseudomonadota > Alphaproteobacteria > Hyphomicrobiales > Phyllobacteriaceae > Mesorhizobium > Mesorhizobium sp. B2-8-3. The sequence continues at coordinate 44,987 of NZ_VFTW01000007.1, read as the reverse complement.
CGGAAATGCTCTTCACGAAGGCGCGATCCGGCGGCCCACCTCCTCCAGCCAGTGATCGCGGATGCCGAGCGCCTTGAGATGCTCGAGCGTGCTCAAGACATAGTCCTCGTTCCGGCCGGACTGGCCGACGGCGCCGCGAACGACCTCTGCGGCGTGATCGGCATCGAGCCCGCCGGCATATTGCTCATGCTGCCGGTCGACGGTGTAGGCGACCGCCTCGACCGAACCGCCGCCATCCAGCCGGACATCGAGCATGCGTTCGAGATAGACGCTGGTCACCAGCTCACGTTCGCGCAGGTAGGAAAGCACCTCGTCGCGCAAATTGCCGGGAACACGGTATGCCAGGCCGATGCAGGAGCCGCCCCGGTCGAGGCCGAGCACCAGGCCCGGCCGGGTGCGTGTGCCGCGATGCACGAAGGAATAGACGCAAAGCGAGCGGCGATAGCCGTAAAGCCGGGCGCGGCGCGTCTCGACATGGGCAAATCCGGGCCGCCAGATCAGCGACCCATAGCCAAAAACCCAAAAATCGCCCATATCGCCAAGCCTGATCGCATTCGAGTGAACGACACCGCACCGCCAAGGTGCTTCTTCTGTCCCCCGCTTGTTTGCGTGAGAGTGAATGCCCGCTCGCTGGATGAGGGGTTAACGAGAGCCGCAGCATGACGTCAAGTGACGAGCGATCACCCAAACCTCGCCGCCGGCTGTTCTGGCTTGCCGCGTTCATCCTCGTGCTGTTCGCCATTTACAGCGGCGGCTGGTTCTATCTCGCCGACAGGCTCAAGACCGAGGCCGACCAGGCGGTGGCGAGGCTGGGCAGCAAGGGGATCGCCGCCGGCTGCGCCAACCTCGCCGTCACCGGCTATCCGATGAGCTTCACGGTCTCCTGCGACAACATCGCCTATGAGGACGACGCCCGGAAGGTCGCCGCCTCCACCGGAAGCTTCAATGCCGTCGCCGGGATCACCGGACCCTTGTCGCCGGTCGCCGATCTGCGCGGGCCGCTGCGGACGATGGCGCCCGGCATGCCGCCGCTCTGGATCGACTGGGACCAGTTGCAGGCCAATGTCAAAGTGTGGTGGCCGCTGCCACGGAGCGTTTCGCTGCAGGCTGAAGGCTTGAACGGTCAGACCGATCCGCAGGACGACACAGACCCGATGCAGTTGTTCAGCGCCGGCAAAGCGGCCGGCCAGTTGCAGCCGGCCGGCCAGGACATCAACTATGTCGGCAGCTTCGGCGATCTGGAGATCAATGCGGATGCCATCGACGGACGCGTGCTGCCGGCGTTGGACGGCAGTGGCGACGTAACGCTGAAGAACGGCGTGGCGCTGATCGCCGCGCCGCCGAAGAGCCTGCGCGGCCAGTCGATCGACATCGCCAAGCTCGACCTGTCGTCGGGAACCGCGCGCATCACCGTTTCCGGGCCGGTCTCCGTCGACGCGGAAGGCCTGATCGACGCAAGCCTGACGATCAAGCTCAAGGACCCCAAGGCGGTGGCGGCCATCCTTGGCGGTGCCATGCCGGAGCACAAAAACGAAATCGACCAGGGCTTTGCCGCCATTGCCATGCTTGGCAAGGAACCGTCCTTGCCGCTCAAGATCGTCAAGGGCAAGGCCTCGCTGGGCTTCATCCCGCTTGGCAAGATCAAGCCGTTAGAGTAGCGCAGCGATGGCGCGGCCGGTCAGACTGCTCAGCGTCGGCGCCTTCACCCTCGACACGATCCTTCGCGTCGAGGCGCTTCCCGCGCATCAAGGCAAGTTCATCGCCAGCGACGGCGTCCAGATCGCCTCCGGCATGGCGACGAGCGCCGCCTGCGCCGCGCGGCGCCTCGGCGCCGAGGTCTCGCTATGGGCAAGCGCGGGCGACGATCCGGTCGGCGACCAGTTGATCGCCGACATAGAGGCCGAACGCGTCGACTGCAGTCTCATCCGCCGCGTCGCCGGCGCGCGTTCGGCGCTGGCCGCGATCCTGGTGGATGCGCATGGCGAGCGCGTCATCGTCCCCTTCTACGACAAGAAGGCGCAAGCCGATCCCGAGGCGCTGCCGCTCGCCGACCTTTCCGCCTTCGACGCCGTGCTGGTGGATGTCCGCTGGCCGGGCGCCGCGGCGCTTGCTCTGAGCGCGGCCAGATCGATCGGCCGCCCGGCGATCCTGGATGCCGACACCGCGCCCATCGAGGTGCTGGAGCGACTGCTGCCCTTGGCCTCGCACATCGTCGCCTCGGAGCCGGCGGCGCGCATCGTCTGCGGCCACGCGCTCGACCCCGCAAGCGCCTGCGCCGACCTTGCCTCGCGCACCGATGCCTTCGTCGCGGTGACCTGCGGCGCGGCAGGCACATGGTGGCATGACCGGGCGATCGGGCGCGTGCGCCATGTCGAGGCACCGAAGGTCAAGGCGGTGGACACACTCGCCGCCGGCGACGTCTTCCACGGCGCCTTCGCCGTCGGCCTCGCCGAGGCCATGCCCATGGAAGAGGCCCTGCGCTTCGCCAGCGCCGCCGCCGCGCTCAAATGCCTGCGCTTCGGCGGCCGCCTCGGCGCGCCGGATCGAGCCGAGACGCTAGCGATGATGGCGGCGCACTGGCCACCAGCCCGAGAAGGCAAAGGGAGCTGAGATTCAGGTCAGGCCGAGTCGAAAATGGTGGGTCCCGAGAACCGGAGCGGAGCGTACTTGAAGTACGTGAGCACCGGAAGCGCAGGGAGCTGCCATTTGCAGGCCGGCCTCACCTGAACATCAGTTCCCTTTGGGATGCTCGACGGCCTGCCGACCGAAGTCCGGCACATCGATGTCTTGTCCGGCCTCGATGATCGAGCGGCGGACGGCGCGGGTGCGGGTGAAGAGATCGAAGAGTTTTTCGCCGTCGCCCCAGCGGATCGCCCGCTGCAGCGACGCCAGATCCTCCGAGAAACGCGCCAGCATCTCCAGAATGGCATCCTTGTTATGCAGGCAAACATCGCGCCACATGGTGGGATCGGAGGCTGCAAGACGCGTGAAGTCGCGAAAGCCGGAGGCGGAATATTTGATGACTTCGCTCTTGGTCACCGCTTCCAAATCGTCCGCCGTGCCGACGATGTTGTAGGCGATGATATGCGGCAGATGCGAAACGATCGCGAGCGTCATGTCGTGGTGCTGCGGGTCCATCGTATCGATGTTGGAGCCGCAACGCCGCCAGAATTCCGAAAGCTTCTCGAGCGCCGCGGGATCGGTGCCCGGCAGCGGCGTGAAGATGCACCAGCGGTTCTCGAAGAGGTCGGCGAAGCCGGCATCGGGTCCGGACTTTTCCGTGCCGGCCAGCGGATGGCCGGGGATGAAGTGCACGCTTTCCGGCACATGCGGCTGCATTTGCGCGATGACCGAGGCCTTGGTCGAGCCGACATCGGTAAGGATGGCGCCTTTCTTCAGCGTCGGCGCGATCTCGGCCGCGACCTCGCCGGACGAGCCGACCGGCACCGAGACGATGACGAGGTCGGCGTCACGCGCCGCTTCGCTGGCATCCGTCGTGTAGGAATCGCCAAGGCTTAGCTCCTCGGCGCGCTTCAGCGTCGATGCGCTGCGCGTCGCGATGGCGATATGGCGCGCCAGGCCCTCGCGGCGGATGACGCGGGCGAGCGACGAGCCGATCAGGCCGATGCCGACCAGCGCTATTTTCTCGAACATCGGTGATGTCATGGTGTTCTAGCTTTTCAGGAAGGTCTTGAGCGCGTCGATGACGCCGCGATTGGCCTCTTCGGTGCCGATGCTCATGCGCAGCGCATTGGGAAAGCCGTAGCCGGTGACACGGCGCAGGATGTAACCGCGCGCACTGAGATAATCGTCCGCTGCCGCCGCCGAGTGCTTCTTGCCGTCGGGAAAATGGATCAGCACGAAATTGCCGACGCTGGGCGTGACGCGCAGGCCGAGCCCGGTCAGCTCCGCGCTGAGCCAGGCCAGCCATTTCTCGTTATGCGTCGCGCTGCGCTCGATATGGGCGCGGTCGCGGATCGCGGCGATGCCGGCCTCGATCGCGGTGGCATTGACGTTGAACGGGCCGCGGATGCGGTTGATTGCATCGACGATATGTGCCGGGCCGTACATCCAGCCGATGCGCGCGCCGCCAAGACCGAGCTTGGAGAAGGTGCGGGTCATCACCACGTTCTCGGAGCTGCCCGCCAGCTCGATGCCGGCTTCATAGTCGTTGCGCCGCACATATTCGGCATAGGCCGCGTCGAGCACCAGCAGCACATCCTTCGGCAATGCCGCGTGCAGCCGGCGCACTTCCTGGAACGGCACATAGGTGCCGGTCGGATTGTTCGGATTGGCGAGGAACACGATCCGGGTCGCCGGCGTCACCGCGGCCAAAATCGCATCGATGTCGGCGCGCTCGTCGGTTTCCTTGACCGCGACCGGCTTGGCGCCCGCCGCCTGGATGTAGATCTTGTAGACCATGAAGGCGTGCTCGGTGAACACGGCCTCGTCGCCCGGCGCGAGATAGGTCTGCGCCAGGAGCCCGAGGATCTCGTCGGAGCCGTTGGAGCAGATGATGTTTGCCGGGTTCAGCCCATGCACTTCGGCGATCGCCTCGCGCAGCCGGCGGGCGGTGCCGTCGGGATAGACGTCGAGCTTCGCCGCCACTTCGCGTGCGGCCTCGATCGCCTTCGGCGAGGGCCCGAGCGGATTTTCGTTCGACGACAGCTTGTAGACTTTCGTCACGCCGGCGGGCGCGGTGCTTTTTCCCGGCACATAGGCCTCGATGTCCATGATGCCCGCGCGGGGCGTCGGACGGGGCTGATCCTGCTTCATGTCGCAAATCCATCGAGAAGGCCTTCAAGGCCGCAGCGGAAATACAGGCCACGGGCTGGAATGTCGAGTGCCGGCGCCTGGTGCATGCGGACCGCCCGCGAGGATCAGGCCTTGAAATCACACCGCGTCTCAGGAGCCAGTCATGACTTCGTCGAATCGACGAGGGCGCGGAACCCCTCCAACTCCTCTTCGGCAATGGCCGCGATCTCGGCCTTGCCGGGGTAGCTGCCGCCGTCGACCTCCTTGCGGAAGGCGCTGAGCGCGTCGATCCGGGCGTCGCGTACCTGCTGGTGCAACGCGGCCAGCTTGCCCCAGGCCCGCGCGTGGCGAGGGAGACGGGTCGACTCACCGCAGATGTCTGACGTGAACAGGAAGATGACGTCCGGCTCGGCGCCCGAGCCGAGCGACACGGTCACCAGCGAGGTGCGGCGGTGGATTTCCGCCATCAACGCCGCCGGTATGATCTCGCACTCGACCGCGAAGGCGCCGGCATCCTCCAGTCGCCGGAACTGGTCCCAGAGCTCGACCGCCTCGGCCGCAGTCTTGCCGACCGCCCGGATGCCGCCGACCCAGGTCGATTTGCGCGGCACGAAACCGAGATGGCCCATGACCGGTATCCGTTCATTGGCCAGAATGCGGACCGTGTCGAAGCCGCGTCCGGTGATGACGGCGTCCGCGCCAGAGGTGATTGCCGAAAAAGCGGTGCGCAGGATCTCGTCGCCGGTCACCGCGTCGGCGAAGCCGAGCGCGGCCGTTACGAAGACGCGGCGCGACCCCTCGCGGACGCGGGCCACATTGGCCGCCCGGCAGACGACCATCTCGATGCCGGCCGCCTCGGCCGCGGCGGCCTCGTCCGCCGTCTCGGCGGTCACCTGGGCGACGCGGTGGCCAGCCTGCCGCAATGCGCGCAGGCCGGCCACCGTGATGCTCCGCTCGACCTCGCGGCCGCCGAAATCGAAGATCTTCGGCACGCTCAGCCCTTGAGTTTCTTGGCGTAGTAGTCGGGCGCGACAACGCCGGGCTTGGAGAACCAGGCCGGAACGTCGACACCGGAATAGAGCAGAATGTTGCCCCAGGGGTCGAAGGCGCCGGTGCGCACGATCACCTTGGCCTTGGCGGCCATTTCGCCGAGAATGGCCTCGTGCTTGACGGTTTCATGGTCGGCGTCCGGGAACAGGCGCTTCACCTTCGCGAGCAGCGGCGCGTTGTGCACGGGCAGCGTGTCGGCATAGGCGACGCGTTCAGCGATCAGGTTGGCCGCGATCGGCGTCAGCACGGTCTCGAGATCGGGAACGTCGGGCGCGATGGCGAGGTCGATGCGCCATGCGCTCGACGGAATGGGAAAACCCGCGTCGCAGACGATCATCAGGTCGCCATGCCCCATGGAGGCGATGGCGTGAGCGAGTTCGGCGTTAAGCAGTCGGTTGCGGTTCACGGTTGCTCCTTCCATACGGTTTTCATGGCTTCGGCATAAAGCGCGTCGGCCTGGGCGCGCTGGGGCAGGCCGGGAATGACGCCGAGCCTGGTGCAGGCGATCGCGCCGCAGGCGACGCCGAAACGCACGGCCTCGACGATGCCGCGGCCTTCGGCAAGCGCCATGGCGAAGCCCGAATTGAAGGCATCGCCCGCGCCGGTCGTGTCGGTGACCTCCACCGGCACCGCCGGCACCATGACGTCGATCTCGTCGGTCAGGATCAGCGCGCCGCTGCGGCCGAGTGTGACGACGACGTTGCGCACGCCGCGCCGCCGCAATTCCCGAGCGAGTTCGCGCGAGGACCTTGGATCGTCGGCGGGCAGGCCGAGCAGGATGCGCAGTTCGCTTTCATTCGGAGTGAGGTAATCGACCCAGGCGAAGATCGTGTCCGGCAGCTGGCGCGCCGGCGCCGGGTTGAGGATCGTCCTTGCGCCATGCTTGCGGCCAAGCTCCATCGCCCGCGTGGCGGCGGCCGTCGGCACCTCGAGCACGGTCATGACGACATCGCTTTCGGCGATGCGCGCCTCGGCCGTGTCGACCGTGGCTGCGTCCATCAACTCGTTGGCGCCCATGTCGAGGATGATGAAGTTCTCGCCCTTGTCGTTGAGGATGATGAAGCCGACGCCGGTCGCCCGCTCCGTCCGCGTGCTCACAAGGCCGGTGTCGACGCCTTCGATTGCATAGAGATCGGTGGCGATGCTGGCGAGCTTGTCGGTGCCGAGGATGGCGAGCAGCGACGACGAAGCGCCCAGACGCGCCGTTGCGACGGCCTGGTTGGACCCCTTGCCGCCCGGACCCATGTCGAAATCGGTGCCGAGCATGGTTTCGCCGAAAATGGGCAGCTTGGGCGCCCGCATGGTCAGCCCGACCGCGAAGCTGCCGACGATGGTTATCTTTGGCTTGGTCATCCGCATTCCCGTCTCACGATGTCATGGCGCATGCGAGGATCGCCGTCTCGGTGATAGCCTGGCCGGTGAGTTCGCCCGACAGGCGGCCGTCGCGCAGCACAAGCACTCGTTCGGCATTCATGATCAACTCCGGTATCTCCGAAGAGATCATGACGATCGCCATGCCTTCGCCGGCGATGCCGCGCAGGATCGAGTAGATTTCCGACTTGGCGCCGACATCGATGCCGCGTGTCGGCTCGTGCAGCACCAGCACGCGCGGATTGGTGACGAGGCTGCGGCCGAGGATGATCTTCTGCTGGTTGCCGCCCGAAAGCGTTCCCAGTTTCTGGCCGAGATGTGAAATCCGCGCATCGAGCCGCGCGACCTGGGCGCGGGCCTCGCGTTTCACCGCGCCGCGCCGCACGAAGCCGGCCAGCGAAAAGCGCGGCAGCGAGGCGGAGACGACATTGTCGGCCACGCTCATCTGCAGAAGGCCGCCGGAACCGCGCCGGTCGGCCGGAACGAAGGACATGCCGAGGCGGATCGCGGCAAGTGGATCGGCGCCGCGCAGTTCCTTGCCGTCGATGGTGACCTTGCCGCGCCGGGTGCAGAGCCCGAAAAGCGCGTCGCCAAGTCCGTCCTTGCCGGAATCGGGAAGTCCGCCGATGCCGAGGATCTCGCCGCCGCGCACGCTGAAGCTGACGTCCTCCAGCCCCGCCGCCTCGAGCTTCTCGACTGTCAGCACGGTATCCTCGTCTTCAGGCCTGGGTTCGACCTGAAGCGACCATTGCATGGCGGCGTCGAGGTCGCGGCCGACCATGGCCCGAATGAGCTGGTCCTCCGACAGGCCCTCATTGTCCATCGTCACGATCGTGCGGCCATCGCGCATCACCGTGACGCGGTCGGCGATATCCAGCACCTCGCGCAGATGGTGCGATACGTAGATGATGGTCACGCCCTCGGCGCGGAGCTGCCTGACGACCTCGAACAGCCTTTCGCTTTCGCGTTTGGAAAGCGCCGAATTCGGCTCGTCGAGCACGAGCACGCGGGCATTCTGGCGGATGGCGCCGGCGATTTCGACCAATTGCATCTCGGCGACCGAGAGGCGGCCGACCTTGGTGTCGGGGTCGAGGCCGCCCATGCCGAGCCGGGTGAGCGCATCGCGCGCCTCCCGCCGCATCATATCGCGCGGCAGCAACGAAACGGCAGAGCGCGCCGCCATGTCCGACATCATGATGTTTTCGGCCACGCTCATCGTCGGGCAGAGCGCCAACTCCTGATAGACGACAGTGATGCCGTGGGCGCGGCTATCGAGCGGGGAGGAAAGTTTCACTTCCCTGCCCTCGACCAGAAGCTTGCCGCCATCGGGGCGCAGGTCCCCGGCCAGGATGTTCATCAGCGTCGACTTGCCGGCGCCGTTCTCGCCGATCACGGCGTGAACCTCGCCGGCCCGGAAGCCGACGGAAATACGGTCAAGCGCGAGCACACCGGGAAACCGCTTGGTTACGCCGGCGATCTCGACGATGTTTGCGAAGGAGGGGGCGGCCGTCATCGAGCTGGCTCGACGGGCCGGCGGAACCTGCGGCCCGCCGGCCCGTCACGCTGGCATTGTTACTTCTTGGCCACCTCGGCAATGTTCTCCTTGGTGTAGACGCCGACGCCGGTGTCGAGGTTCTCGATCGTCTGGCCCTTGAGGAACTGGACGAGGAGGTCGACCGCGGCGAAGCCCTGCTTTTCCGGAGCCTGGTCGATGGTGGCCTGCACGTCGCCGCTCTGCACGAGCTGCACGGTCTGGTCGAGCAGGTCGAAGCCGACCACCTTCACCTTGTCGGCCGCCTTATTGCGCTCGACCCAGGTGCCGGCGGCGGGAGTGGAGCAACACTCCAGCGACAGGATGCCGGAGATCGAGGGGTTCGCCAGCATGGCGTTCTCGATCGCCGAATAGATCTTCTGCGGATCGGTGCCGGTGTTCAGCGTGCTGACCACCTCTAAGCCGGGCTCGGCCTTCAGCGCCTCGCGCGCGCCTTTTTCACGGTCGAGCGACCACTGGGCGGCGGCGTCGATGGTGGTGATCATCACCTTGCCCTTGCCGCCGAGGACCTTGGCCATCAGTTTGCCGGCCTCACGGCCCGACTGCACGAGATCCTGCCCGGCGAAAGCTAGGCGCTTGCTTTCGGGATTGTCGGTGTTGAACGTGACGACCGGGATACCGGCGGCGATCACCTTGTCGATCAGCGGCGCCAGCGCGTCGGTCGACACCGATGAAATCGCCAGGCCGTCCATCTTGCCCATCAGCGTCTCGATCTCGCTGATCTGGCCGTCGGCATCGGCGCCGACCGGGCCAATGAACTGCGCGCTGACCTTGTCCTCGGTCGCCGCCCGCTGCACGCCGGCCTTCATGAACGGCGCGAATTCGTTCGAGACGTCATGGTAGGAAACGTAGATGTCGAGCGGCTGGCCTGCGGCAATCTTGGCCTTGATGCGATCGGCGAGCGAGAAATCGGCGAGCTTGGCCTCGGCATGCGCGAGCGTGGGCAGCAGGCTGAGCGCCGCCGCGAGAATGACGTGTCTGATTTTCATGGATAGTCCTCCCTTTTTTGTTTGGCTTGATTGCCCTCAGAGCATGATGCCGAAAGTGTGCAGCGGTTTTCGGACGACATCATGCTCTATCTCCCTGATTTGGAACCGGATTCAGATTTCAGGTTGATGCGGCCTGAACCTGAATCCGGTTCTAGGCCGCGCGGCGCGTTGTCCATTTGTCGATGCCGACGGCGATGATGATGACGAGGCCGATCATCAGTTCCTGCACGAAGGGCGACACGCCCATCAGCACAAGGCCGTTGCGCATCACGCCGATGATCAGCACGCCGAGTATGGTTCCAAGGATGGTGCCTTCGCCGCCCGACAGCGAGGCGCCGCCGACGATGGTCGCGGCGATGACGTCGAGCTCCAGCCCGAGGCCGGTGCGGCCGGCCTGCCCGCTGGGCAGGAAGGCGAGGCTGAGGATGCCGGCGAAGGCGGCGAGCAGCCCCATCAGCACGAAAGCCCAGATCTTCACGGTGTTGACGGAAATGCCCGACACGCGCGCCGCTTTGGCGCTGCCGCCCACGGCATACACCCTGAAACCGAAGTTCGAATAGGAAAGCACCAGCCATGCCAGCACGGCGATGACGGCGAAGAACACGAGCTGCATCGGAATGATGCTGAACAGATAGCCCTGACCCATGAAGTTGAAGGTGTCGAGAACGTCGGGAAGCGCGCCGTTGCGCGCGTTGACGGTGACGGGCTGGCCGTTGGTCAGGATGAGCGCGGCGCCGCGGACGATGCTGAGCATGCCGAGCGTGGCGATGAGCGAGGGCAGGCGGCCGTAGGTGGACAGGATACCGTTGATGACGCCGATGACGGCGCCGGCGAAGAGGCCGACCGCGAGCGCCGGCAACAGCCCCCAGCCAGCGACGATCAGCATGCCGGTGGCAAGTCCCGAAAAGGCGTAGGTCGATCCGACGGACAGATCCACCTCGCCGGAGATCAGCACGAACGTCATGCCGACCGCCATGATCCCGAGCAGCGAAACCTGTCGGCCTATGTTCAAGAGGTTCAGCGACGTGAGGAAGCTGTCGGTCGCGAAGGTCAGGAACAAGCAGATCACGACCAGCGCGATGAACACGCCAGCCTCACGGACCCGCAAGAGTCGCGACAATTCAAACCGGCCTGCGGCTGCCGCGCGCGCGCCGCTCCTGACCGTATCGGCCATCCCATTCCTCCCTCGACGGCGGCGCGACGGCTGCAGCCGTCCGTCGCTGTTCTTCATCTCCCCATCGATCCGCGGCCTGGGCCCAAGCCCGGTTCGATGTCCTCAAGCCGGGCTTCTACCCGGTCGCGCTTGCTCATGAAGCCTGTTGGAAAGAACCGGCAGGCACCTTGCGCAATTGTTCGTAGTTGCCGTATTCGCGCACCTTCTTGAAGGGCGCGTTCTCGACCGCGTTGTAGGAGCAGATATAGCCCCAGCGATACGTGTCCGAGCGGTTCGCGTCCGAACGGTGCAGCAGGTTGCCGTCGAAGACCAGGGCGTCGCCCGCCTCCATCTCGACATAGATGTGCTCGAAGCGCTTCAGGGCAGCTTCCAGGTGCTCATGCTCGACATTGGTCTGCTCGTTCTCGCGGATATGATTGAGGCGGCCGAGCTTGTGCGTGCCCTTGAGCACCTGAAGGCAGCCGTTTTCGCGGGTCGCCTTGTCGAGCGCGACGTAGATGCTCATCATTTCCGGTGCCAGGCAGCCGTAATTGTACCAGTAGCCGAAGTCCTGGTGCCATTCCCATGCGCCGCCTTCGTTGGGCTGCTTCATCGTCATCTTGTGGCTGTAGAGGTAGATCGGCTTGCCGACGGCGTCCTCGGCCAGATCGACCATGCGCTCGTCGCGGGCCAGCAGGCCGTATTTGTCGTCTTCGGCCTTGGTCCACATCTTCAGCAGCGTGGTCTTGCCCTCCTTGTCGCCCTTGGACATCACGCCGCCCTTGCTCTGCTCCTCCGCGAGCTGCTTGCGGGCGTGGTCGCGAAAGTTGGCGACTTCACCGGCGCCCAGCAGGCCACGGCGAATGATGTAGCCGTCGCGAGCGTAAAGCTCGGCTTCATGTCTGGTCATCGCGAGCATCGGTATTCTCCCTGGAACCCCAAAGCGTCCCGCGATGCGGCACGGTCGCCCCTGAACCTTTTTGAAGGCCTGCTCCCGATCCGTTTCCGGCCGGAAATCCCAGGCTCTTGAGGAGAATTTAGCCCCTCCGCCGAGGAACAAAATGGACAAAGGGAACGTATTTTTTGTATAAAACGCGCATGCACAAAAGAACGTCCGTAATTGAGAGTTTCCACTATGTGCCAGCCCCGGCCTGGACCCGCGCCGCGTTCAGCGTGCTGCGCGCCGGAAAAGTCGCCGCTGGACCGGATTACCGGATAGAACGCGCCGTCTATCCCGGACAGGACATCATCTACTGTCTTGCCGGCGCCGGCTATGTCGAAACGCTTGGGCAAAGGATAGACGTCGGGGCTGGTCAATTGGTCTGGATGGCGAACGAGGCTCCGCACGTCCATTCCGCCGATCCCCGGGATCCTTGGACGGTGCTTTGGTTCAGGCTGGACGGCCCGGAGCCCGCCATCCTGCGGCGCAAGCTGTTCGGAGAGGGCACGCCGCGCGCCAGCTTCGCCGAGGGAACAACTCCAGTCCCGTGGTTCGAGCGCCTGTTTGCCGCGTTGCGCCGCCGCGACGCCAGCCTCGATCTGCGCCTTTCGCAACTGGTTGCCGAATTCCTGCTCCTGATCGATCGCGCGTTGGCGGGGCCGGATAGCGACGACCTGCCGAAACCGCTCGCTTCCGGTATCGAAGCGATGCGCGGGGCGCTCGGTTTCGCATGGACCGCGTCGGCCCTGTCGGCCGTCACCGGGCTCGGGCCGTCGCAGACCCGGCGGATGTTTCAGCGCTATCTTCGCACCAGCCCGCATCAGTGGCTGATGCGCGAGCGGTTGATGCACGCGCAGTCGCTGCTTGTGCAGGACGACCAGCCGATCGCCGAGATTGCCGAGACATGCGGCTTTTGCGACGTCTATCATTTCGGTCGCGAATTCAGGCGATCCGTTGGCATTTCGCCTTCGGCCTGGCGGCGCAGCGAATTAGGTGTTGCGTCGAAGCGCTGAACAGATTCCGTGAAGGCGTCACACGGCTTTCCGGCAAGAAACTGCGACAAGACAAGGCAGGCCATGTGTTGGCTTGGCAGGAAATGGCCTGCTTGGGTGCGGTGAACCGACTGGAGCGCCGCGAGGGCTACCCGTTGACGAAGCGCTGCGCTGGTCCTAGAAGAACTGCCAGACTTCTCCGTGGTGATTTGGCCGGTCGGCTTGCAGCCACGTTAAACAACTCGCTAAAGGGCCGTTTGCAACCTGTAACCGGCTTTGCGACGGCAATGCCGGTTTTTTGTTGTCCGCCGCCGGCCGGACACCGCATCGGGACGAGACCGATGCGGGACAGGATGAGGATGGACATGGCCGCTCAGCGCGCTGCAAGGACCAAGGACGAGGCCGACCATCCGTCGAGCCCGGTGCTGCAGTTCGGCCCCGATAAGCCGCTGAAGCTCGACGCCGGCACCATCCTCTCGCCTTTCCAGATCGCCTACCAGACCTATGGCACGCTCAACGCCGCGCGCTCCAACGCCATCCTCGTCTGCCACGCGCTGACGGGCGACCAGCACGTCGCCAATACCAATCCGGTGACCGGCAAGCCTGGCTGGTGGGAAGTGCTGATCGGCCCAGGCAAGATCATCGACACCAACCGCTTCTTCGTCATCTGCGCAAACGTCATCGGCGGCTGTCTCGGCTCGACCGGCCCGGCCTCGACCAATCCGGCGACGGGCAAGCCTTATGGGCTCGACCTGCCGATCATCACCATCCGCGACATGGTGCGCGCGCAGGCGATGCTGGTCGATCATTTCGGCATCGAAAAGCTGTTCTGCGTGCTTGGCGGCTCGATGGGCGGCATGCAGGTGCTGGAATGGGCGGCGAGCTATTCGGAGCGTGTGTTCTGCGCCCTGCCGATCGCCAGCGGCGCCCGCCATTCCTCGCAGAACATCGCCTTCCATGAAGTCGGCCGACAGGCCGTAATGGCCGATCCGGAATGGCATGGCGGCAAATATCTCGATTTCGGCAAGCGGCCGGAAAAGGGGCTCGCCGTCGCGCGCATGGCCGCTCACATCACCTACCTTTCGGAAGCAGCGCTCCACCGCAAGTTCGGCCGCAATTTGCAGGACCGCGAGGCGCTGACCTTCGGCTTCGACGCCGATTTCCAGATCGAAAGCTATCTGCGCCACCAGGGCATGACCTTCGTCGACCGCTTCGACGCCAACTCCTACCTCTATCTGACCCGCGCGATGGACTATTTCGACCTTGCCGCCGATCACGGCGGGCGCCTCGCCGACGCCTTCGCCGGCACCAAGACGCGCTTTTGCCTGGTCTCCTTCACCAGCGACTGGCTGTTCCCGACCGAGGAGAGCCGATCGATCGTGCATGCCTTGAACGCGGCGGGCGCTTCCGTCTCCTTCGTCGAGATCGAGACCGATCGCGGCCACGACGCCTTCCTGCTCGACGAGCCGGAGCTGTTCGCGGCCATCAACGGCTTCATCGCGTCGGCCGCCCGCGCCAGGGGGCTCGGCGCATGACCCCGAACCGAAGGTCAGCGAACGCAGAAAGTTGCAGACTTTTCGGAGCCGGATCGCGCGCCATGCAGGAGGCAAGGCCATGAGCGTCAATCGCGCCCAGCGTGTCGACCTCGAGGTCGTCACCGATCTCATTCCGGCCAATTCGCGCGTCCTCGATGTCGGCTCGGGCGACGGCGTGCTTCTGGAACTCCTGCAGGAGACCAAGCAGGTCGACGGCCGCGGGCTGGAACTGTCGCAGCGCGGCGTCAATGAATGCGTGGCGCGCGGGCTATCGGTTATCCAGGGCGACGCCGACACGGATCTGAAATTCTACGCCGACAAGGGCTTCGACTTCGTCGTGCTGTCGCAGACGCTGCAGGCGACGCGCAACCCGAAGGTCGTGCTCGACGAGCTGCTTCGGATCGGCAACCGCGCCATCGTCTCCTTCCCCAATTTCGGCCACTGGCGCGTGCGCTTTTCGCTGCTGATCAAGGGCAGAATGCCGGTCACCAAGGACCTGCCCTACTCCTGGTACGACACGCCCAACATCCATTTCTGCACCATTCGCGACTTCGTCAACCTGTGCGAGGAACTCGGCGCGACGGTCGAGAAAGCGACCGCGCTCGACGCCAACGGCCAGAAGATCGGCCTGTCGATGCCCTGGTGGTTCTGGAACTTCTTCGGCCAGCAGGCGGTGTTTTTGTTGAGGCGCTGACGGGTGGCTTCGCCCCGGGCTTTTTGCTAAGCCTCGCGCCGGGCGGGGTGGAACATGATGGCGGAACGACCAACCTATTCGGTTGTCCTCGAGATGGAGAATGCCAACTTCATCGACTGGGCTGAGGTCAGCGTAGGGTTGAACGCGCTCGCACGCGAGATTGCCTCGGTTTCCGAAGCCGGCATGGCCAGGCCCACGGTCATCATATCGCATGCCGGAGAGCCATCCGACGGCGATTTGCTGCGCAGCAGGTTCGAGGCCGAAGCACCCCACTTGGGTCAAGTCGCCGAGCTGGTCTTCGCGGCCTGTGCCGGTGGCCGCTACTACGATCTCAAGAACAATGGCGTCCTTTTGACCGAAGCCGACATCGTGGTTTTCGTCGACTCGGATTCGGTTGCCGAACCAAATTGGCTTTCAGGTCTGTTGACGCCCTTCAAACGGCCGGAAACCGTCTGCGTGAACGGCTACACCTATCTTTTGCACGACGACTTCTTCTCGCGGACCTTTGCTCTGCTCTGGTTCTTTCCCCTGGCCGAAGGGGACAAAAAATTTGCAGCCAAACGTGCTCTCAACGCCAACAACATCGCCTTTCGGCACGACTGGATATCCAGCCACCCATTTCCAGCACACAACGGCTTCAAGGTCTCTTGCACGTTGCTGATGCATGAGCTTTGGAGCGAAGGCCACAAGATAGTCAATGTGGACGCGCGCGTTCACCACTATTCCCCGCGCGGCTGGCGGTTCTTCTTTTGGCGCGCTCTGGTGACCGGCAGGGACGCCGATCGAAAATTCGTCGAGCTCCACGCGCCTGGCAGGGTTCAGCGTATCGTCAAATCATTCACGCGCTGGGGGACAATGTCGTGGCGCACGCTGCGGCGCGTGGTCAACCTCGCACCGCAGACCGGCATGCCGGTCTGGCAAATTCCCTTCGCGGCGATTGTTGGCCTGACGTTCTACACTTTCGCATTTCTCGGCCATTTCAGCCTGGCGGTGGGGCTCGTTCGCGACGAGCCTGAAATCGTGCCCGACTATGTCGTGCACAGTTAGGGCAATTCCAGGAAAGGCGCGCTGTTCTGCTAGCCAAGCACATCCATAGCCTTGTGCGGATGCTCGACGCCGTCGACGAAGATCACGTCGGATTCAGAATTGTGGGTGCGCAACTCGAGGATCTGTTGATACTGATACGCGCGCGACCGGTACCAGTCCCGCACATGCTGGCTGTCGGGGAATTCGATGACGATCAGATGCCCGGGCCAGTTGTTTTCGACGACCTCGACATCGCCGCCATGGACGACGAAGCGTCCGCCGAACGGCGCCAGCGTGGCGTCGATCTTCTCCAGGTACTCGATCATCCAGGGACCCGACGTGACTTGGCGCATGTGGGCAACGGCGTAAGCGGTCATGATCCTGCTCCTTCATGGGACTGAAGCCGATCGGCCGGCCTCGTTGGGTCATCATGCAAAAGTCAGGTAGTCCGGTCGATTACCTTGGACGTCATCGAGACAACACCGACCCTTAAGCCATCGCCCGGCGGGCTGTCGCATAGCCAGAACGTCGATTGTGTTGCCATCAAACCGCAATGTTGCGGAAAAGCCACTAATTCGGCGTTTCTCGGATAGCTTTGCGTGACACAAGCGTGGCTTTTTTGTAGCGTCTGTCGCAAATCAGAGGTGGGACGCGAGGATAGCCATCAGACCCATCCGACAAACGCTAGATCCGACCGGCAGTGGCAGCCCGATGTCGAACCAGGACGTTCCGCTGATCTCAGTGATCACGCCGACCCACAACCGGCGTAGCCAGGTCGTGCGCGCGGTGGAAAGCGTTCTGGCGCAGACACTTACGCGCTTCGAGCACATCGTGGTCGACGACGGTTCGACCGACGGGACGGCCGCCGCGCTGGCCGAAATCCGCGACCCGAGGCTGATCTATGTCGGCGCCAAATGGCGCGGCGCCAATGCCGCGCGCAATGCGGGCATTGAGCGCGCCCGGGCGCCGGTCGTGACCTTCCTCGATTCGGACGACGTCTATCTGCCCGATCGGCTGGAGCGGACGCTGGCGCGCTTCGACCAGAATCCCTCGCTCGAAGTCCTCATCAGCTCGTTCTTGTCGCTGAAAGGCAGCCGCAGCACCAAATGCATCAATCGCGACGCTTTCCTGGACAAGAGCACGCTGCAGCGTGCCCTGGTCTCGCAGACCATCTTCATTGCCGGCTCGGCGATCACGGCAAGGCACGAGTCGCTGCTCGCGATCGGCGGCTATGACAGCGACATCACGCGCATGCAGGATCGCGAATTGCTGCTGCGCTTTGCCCAGCGCAGCGGCGCCTTGCTGTCCGAGGACATCGACTGGAAGAAGTACAATTCGGAGAATTCGATCTCCGGCCGCCGCGACGGCTATGTCGAGGCCTACGCCAGTCTGATCGACAAGCATCCTTATATCGCCGACCGCTATCCCGACGTTCCGCCTTACATGATTGCGCGCCAGATCATCGCCGATATCCTCAAGGGCAGGTTGCCGCAGGCGTTTTCGGGCTATCACGCCAACCGGTCGTCCAAGTCGCTCGGCTACTCGCCCGCCGAACTCTTGCGCGGCTATGTCGTCGGCCGCCGCTGGCGGCGCGACTGCTACGACGAGTTCCGCGCCAAATATGGCGCCCGGGCGGTCTGATTGCCTCCTTGACGCGACGCCGACGAAAACCGCTGCACACTTTTCCGTCAGGAACTGCGTGAAAACAAAGAGATAGAGCCGTTTTCCGCGGAACGGTGAAACGCCCTATGCTTCAGTGGTTTCCTTCTTGCGGCGAGCCGCCGGAGGCGGCGGTTCGATCGCCCCGGCCCTGACTCGCGCGGGTTTCAGCGCCGGCGCGCCGGTATCCTTGACGATGTTCAGCGAGCGCGGAAAAAACTGATTGTTGTGCTGACCACGTCCGATATTGACGATCGCGGTTTCGGGCAGGCGCTTCTGAAGCATGGCCAGAACCCGCCGCAACGTCGGCCCGTCGAACGCATCGAGCGCCTCGTCGATGATCACCCATTTCGGCTTGCGCAAGGCGAGCCTGGCGAAGGCCAGCGCCCGTTGTTCGTCGTCGCTGAGCTCGCGTTCCCAGCGCCCGGGATGATCAAGGGCGGTTGCCAGCCGGTCGAGGCCGACCTCGGCAAGCACCGCCGCGATCTCGGCATCGCCGGCCGGGGCTTCGCCGTTCGGATGATCGAGCACCTCGCGCAGCGTGCCGGCCGGGAAATAAGGCACGCGCGGCACGAAGATGGGGGTCTCGCCGGCCGGCAGGCCGATCCGGCCGCTCCCCCATGGCCACAGGCCGGCGATGGCCCGGAAGAACAATGTCTTGCCGGCCCCCGGCTCGCCGGTGATCATGACGCGCTCGCCGGCGTGGATCTCGACGTCCGTCTGGGCAAGCTTGGTGCAGCCTTCCGGCGAAGCCACCTCAAGCGTGTCGAAGGTCAGGCTGCCATTGGCGTTTTCGCCGAACCGGATGCGTTTTTCCGTGTCATGCAGCGCGTCGGTTTCGGTGAGCGCGATGCGGAAATCGGCCACCCGCATCAGCGTCGCGCGCCAGTCGGCGATGCTGCCGATATTGTTGATGAACCAGCGCAGGGACGAGTGAACCTGGTTGAAGGCGCCGACCGCCATCATCAGCCCGCCGAACGAGATGTCGCCCGAGAAATAGACCGGCGAAGCCACCAGGATGGGCGCCACCACCGTTATCCAGCCATAGGTGTCGGTCACCCAGGATAGGTTGATCTGCGCGGTGAAGATGCGCCGCATGGCGCCCAGCACCGTGCCGAGGTCGAGCTCGAGCCGGCGCCGGGCATCGGGCTCGCCATGATAGAGCGCGATCGCGTCGACATTCTCATTCACCCGCACCATGGAGGAGCGCAGCTCCGCTTCGCGGGTGTAGCGCTCGCTGTTGAGACTGATCAGCGGACGCCCGACCAGCCAGCTCAGCCACGAGGCGATGCCGGCATAGAGGAACGCGGCCCACACCATGTAGCCCGGTATCGCCAACGAATAGCCGCCGACGTGGAACACGAAACCGGAAGACAGCTGCCACAGCACGCCGATGAAGGAGACAAGCAGGATGAACGACTGCAGCAGGCCGACACCGAGATCCGTCGACAGGTCCGACAAGTGAGCGGCATCCTGCTGCATGCGCTGGTCGGGATTGACGCCGATGGCGCCAGCATTGGCCAGCCGGAAGGCACGCGCCGGTCGCATCCATTGATCGATGAGGTCGAGCGTCAGCGCCTCGCGCAGCCGCAGGCGGATCATCTGGTTGAGCCAGGTCTGGCCGATATTGAGCACCAGAAGCCCGCCGGCGATCATCGCGAAGACCAGAAGCTGGTGCAGGAAAGCAGCCATGTCGCGCCGGGCCAGCGCATCGTAGAAAGGCTGGTTCCAGCGGTTGAGCAGAACCTGTCCGATCGAGGTTGCGATGATGACCGCGACGATGCCTATGGAGACCCAGGCAAGTTGCCTGCGCACCGGCGAGGCCTTCAACCCCAGCTTGATCGTCGCCACCTGGTCGGCGAGGCTGCTCGCCTCGACCGAGACGGCGGCCTTTTTTGGACCTGGCTTTTTATCGGTCTGGTTGTCCATGAAGGATATTCCTGGTTTCCTCGGCGGTCACGAACACCGCGCCAAGCGAGCATCCTCAGATCGAGCATGCCCTCAGATAGGGTGACGATCGCTGCGCGATGCAAGGCGCGGCGGCGATCACGAACGCGTCACTGGGCCGGGCGCGCCGTCGGCCGCATGCCGGCCAAGCCGCGTTGCGCCCTGCGGCGAGAAGACCGGCACGAAGACGCGGCGAGAGGCGCGCTGCGCGACCGGCACGCCCTGGTAGAGCCGCTTCTGCGCCTCGACGACGATGACGCCGGAAAAGATCGGCCAGAACCGCCGGCCGGCTCTCTCCAGCACATTGTGGAAACGCATCATGAAACGCCGCGGCGACGGCGGGAAGAACAGCGCGTCGCTCCATGTCGCCGGGGTGAAATTCGCCTCGCGCAGCAATTCGGTCAACTGGCCGCGCGAGAACGGCCGGCCATTGCCGAAGGGCGTGTGCTCGAACCGCGCCCAGACACCGCGCCGGTTGGGCACGACAATGACGACCCTGCCCGCCGGCGACAGCACGCGCCAGATCTCGTTCAGCGTCTCGCGCGGGTTTTCGGCATGTTCGAGCGAATGCACCAGGAGCACGCGGTCGATGCAGGAATCGACCAGCGGCAGTTCCTCGTCGAAGACCAGCGCCGTCGCCGTCGGCCCCGACACCGGCCACACCACCGCGCCCTGCGTCGCCGGCATGAAGGCGAAGACGCGCTCGGCATCGGCGCCGAAGCGTTCCAGCCATGGCAGCGTATAGCCGAGGCCGACCAGCCGCTCATTGGGCACGGTTGCCCATATGGACGACAACGCCATGGTGATCGAATGCTCGGCCAGGCGGCCGAGCGTGGACGAGTAGAAGGAGCGCAGGTCGACGATATCCGAATGCATGCGCGGGACGGTAGCCGTGAAGCCTGCCAAGTTCAACAAAGGCACCCGGTTCAACAAACGCGCCAGGCTCAACAAACGCGGATGACATCGGCGCCCGCCCGCCCTATGTCTGCGACGACAAAGGGAGACATGCGATGCCGGTCGAAATCGAGCAGTTCATGTGCCGCACCGACAATTTCGGCGTGCTGGTCCACGATTCGAAGAGCGGTGAGACGGCGATCATCGACGCGCCGGAAGAGGCGCCGATCCTGGCCGCGATCAAGCGCACCGGCTGGACGCCGACATTGATCCTCACCACGCACCATCATGCCGACCATGTCGAAGCCAATCTGGCGCTGAAGGAGCGCTTCAAATTGCGCATCGTCGGCCCGGAAGCCGAAAAGGCGAAGATCCCCGGCATCGACGAGACGGTTGGCCAGGGGTCGGTCGTGCGCCTTGGCGAGGAAAGGGTCGAAGTCATCGAGACGCCCGGCCATACCGCCGGCCATGTCTCCTATTATTTGCCGGCCTCGAAGGTGGCCTTCACCGCCGACACGCTGTTCGCGCTGGGTTGCGGCCGCCTGTTCGAATGCAAGCCGCCGGTGATGTATGAATCGCTGAAGAAACTGACGGCGCTGCCGGCGCAAACCGCCATCTATTGCGGCCACGAATACACTTTGGCAAACGCCCGCTTCGCGGTGACGGTCGACCCGGGCAATCCGCTGCTGAAGCAGCGCGCGGCTAAGATCGAAGCGCTGCGCGCCGACAACAAGCCGACATTGCCCACGACCATCGGCGAGGAGTTGTCGACCAACCCGTTCCTGCGTTGGCACGACCCGGCGATCCGCAAGCATCTCGGCATGGAGAAAGCCTCGGACGCCGAGGTGTTTGCCGAGATCCGCAAGCGCAAGGACAATTTTTAGTTCCACCGCATGTCGACCAAAAGGCTCGACGTTCGTCGCAGCAAAGACCGCCAATGACCAGCGCCGCCGAGATCATCGCAACGCTAGGCCTCAAGCCGCATCCCGAGGGCGGCTGGTATGCCGAGACCTTTCGCGACGCCGCAGGCGGCTCGCGCGGTCATTCGACCGCGATCTATTTCCTGCTCGAGCAGGGCCAGCTTTCGGCCTGGCATCGGGTTAAGGACGCGGCCGAGGTCTGGCACTTTTATGCCGGCGCGCCGCTGGCACTATCGATGCATGAGGAAGGCGCGGGCATGGTCGTCGAGCAGGTGCTGGGCACGGCCCTTGCCGCCGGTGAGCGGCCGCAGATCGTCGTGCCGGCCGGCTGGTGGCAATCGGCGCGCAGCCTCGGCGAATGGACGCTGGTCGGCTGCACCGTGGCGCCGGGCTTCGACTTCGCCGCCTTCGAGCTGGCCGAGCCGGGCTGGCAGCCGAAGATCGCCTAACTGAGAAGAAATCCCAGCGTGATCGCCAGCTGTGCCGCGTAATAAAGCACCCAGACCGCGTAGCGCATCCACACGCGATGCGGCGAGATCGCCGCAAGCAGGAAGCGCTCGGTTGCCAGCAACCCATCCGACGCGATGAACAGCACCGCGCCGGCAATGACCCATACCTTGTCCGTGGTGAGCGCCGAAATGCCCATGGCGAGGATCGCCGCGACATAGACGGCAACCGGGATACGCAGTTGCGGGCCGACGCGGCGCCAGAGCGCGGCAAGCATGACGATGCTGAATGCGGCTATGGCGAGCGCAATCGCGCCCCGCCAGGATTCGGCGCTCAACAGGCCGAGGCCGCCGCCCGCCTGCAAAAACAGCGCGACATAAGCGATGTGGCCGGTGAGAAAGCTCGCCAGCCCGCCGAGAAAAGCCTTTTCGCCGTCGCGCGACAGGAAGGCGTCGCCGACGGCGCTCAAGCCCAGCGCCGCGACGAGCAGCAGCGGACCGCCCTGCATGGCGGCAAGCACGGCCAGCAAAGCCACGGCAAGCGTCTTTGCCGCGCTGCGCGTCCACTTCGGCGGCATGTCGAGCGCAAAGGCGTAGATCACGGCCGCGACGAACGAGAACAGCAGCGTCGCGTTGGCGTTGGCCTCGATGCCGCCGGAAAACGGCATCATGCGTTGAGCTCTGTGACCGCCGGCTTGCGCATCAGCAGCGACTTCGCCGCGAGCGCGGCGCCTCCGGTGATGAGCACGCAGGCGGCGAGGATGCGCAGCGACGGCTCGGCGACGCCAGCGGCGATCAGCACCAACGTCGACAAAAGCGGCGCGGCGTAGCTCGCGGCGCCCAGCACCTGGATGTTGCCGCGCTTGACGCCGATGTCCCAGGCGTAGAAGGCCGCGCCCACCGGCATCAGGCCGAGCCCGATGACGGCCAGCCACTGTCCAAGGCCATCCGGCAGCACCGTCTTCTCAAGCAGAAAATGGCAGATAAGCGACAGCACCGACGTCGCCACGCAGAACCAGGTGACGATCGAGGTCGGCACCGACGGGAAGCGCCGCGACAGGAGCGAATAGGACGACCACAACAGCGCGCAGACGGCGGCCATCGCATAGCCGAAGGCGTAGCGCGCGTCGAAGGCGAGCGCGCCGCCCTTGGTGACGATCAGGAAGGTGCCGGCAAGGCCGAGCAGCGCGCCGACGACATGGTTCCAGGCAAGCCGCTCGCCCGGCATCAGCGCCGAGCCGAGCACGATCAGCAGCGGCCACAGATAGGCGATCAGGCTCGCCTCGACCGCCGGCGCGTTGCGCAGCGCCGTGAAGTAGAAGAAGTGGTAGCCGAATAGGCCGGCAATGCCGATCACCCAGACCTGTGGCGGGATCTTCTGGCTCCGGTCGGGCGCCGGCATCAACAGCCGCGCTGCCAGGCCGACGCAAGTGCCGATGGCGAAGGTGATGGCCGACAGCAGGAACGGCGGCACCCGCCCCGAGGCGTCGGTGAGCAGCGCCAGCAGCGCCCACATGGCGACCGCCGAAAACCCGATTAGTGTTGCGCGCGCCATTCGTTCCCCCGCCGGCGCGCGGTGGCGCCTGACCTAATCGACCGCTTCGAACCGTCTCGCGCTGATGGTCAGCGGACCGATCTGGGTCCCGACCGTGGCGCGGATCGGCGCATATACGCCGGATTGGCCGAGCGGTGCAAACGTCACCAGCATGCGGCTCTTGTTCTTCAGGAAATTCAGCGCCTTGCGGCCCTTGCGATAGCCCGCCACCGGCTCGAAGCCCATCTTGCAGGTCACCGTGTCGCCCTTGTAGCCCGGCACCGAGATCGAACCCTTGGACGCATAGGTCAAGGTCAGGTCGGCGCGCATCTCGCCGTCGTAAAATTTGACCGTCCGTCCGCAGACGTTGTCCAGGCTGTCGGCGTGGATGACGGTCGCGGCCATCGGATCGAGCACCGATTTCAAGTCGCTATCGCCGAGCGGCACCCAGCTCTTCGGATCGCGCTTCTTCGGCGCGGGAACGACCTGCGTGGAGGTGACCGCACCGTTGTTGAAGCGGATCTCGACCATCGAGGCCTTTTTGCCGGATGTATAGTCGGCCCGGAAGGCATGCGGCTGCATCTGCTTGCCGGAAATCGTGCCTTTCGACGAAATCGTGCCTTTCGTGTCGTCGAAGAGCTTGCCGAGGCCGGCGGCCGAGACGGTGCCGTCGATGGCATAGCTGTCGCCTTCGTAGCGGCTGGAAAAAGTCGCCCTGGCGATCGAAAGGCCGAGATAGGACACCGTATACTCGCCCTTGAAGGACTGCGGCGCCGCGGCGGCGAAGCTTGTTGCCGGCACGGCAAGGGCAAGCAGGCTGGCAAATGCATGAGATGGACGGAGCATGGCGGCTGGCGAATCCCTGGCGGTTCGGCCGGAACGCAGCGGCTCCAGCCTGGCATATCCCTTCGCGATGGGCTTATACTGTGAAATCCGGCCTTTATATGGAGCGCGCCTGACGACGGGCCGCGTGCCGGAGCTTGACGCAGTGGTGAAATGCCACTATGGAACGCCAACTTTTCCAAGGGCCGCCTGACCGAGACCGCGCGCCGCCCGGCGCGGGCAGAATGGTTTGGCAGGTTTAGAAACTGAAGGTTAGACAAATGTCCCGCACCTGCGAACTCACTGCCAAGGCAGTTCAGACTGGCAACAATGTGAGCCACGCCAACAACAAGACCAAGCGTCGCTTCCTGCCGAACCTGGTCAATGTGACGCTTATTTCCGAAGCGCTGAACCAGAATGTTCGCCTGCGCATTTCGGCCAACGCGCTGCGTTCGGTCGAGCACCGCGGCGGCCTCGACGCCTTCCTGGCCAAGGCCGACGTCAAGGAATTGTCGCAGCGCGCGCGTCTGCTCAAGAAGCAGATCGCCAAGAAGCTGGCCGAGCAGTCGGCCGCTTAAAGCAGCTTTCAGGCGGGGGACGACCGCCTCGAGCCCCGGCCAGACCGGTGCTCGAAACAAGGGGGGGGCGTCGGCATGGCGCTCGGCTGGTTCCATTACCCAGGATAAAAAAATGAATTTCCTGACGCGATATTCGCCCTTCGTGGCTGCCATGGCGCTTGTCGTCGTGGCCTCCAACATCCTTGTCCAGTTCCCGATGCAGGGCAAGGTCGGCGGTCTGGCGCTGGCGGACGTGCTCACCTGGGGCGCCTTCACCTATCCTTTCTCCTTCCTGGTCACCGACCTCGCCAACCGCCGCTACGGTCCGGCCGTGGCGCGCAAAGTGGTGTTCGTCGGCTTCATGACGGCGGTGACCTGCTCGATCCTGATCCCGCCTTTCCTGTTCCGCCACGGCCTGATCGAGTTCGAGACCGCCGCCGACCGGCTGGTGCGCATCGCTGCCGCCTCGGGTGCCGCCTTCCTCACCGCGCAATTGCTCGACGTCACCGTTTTCAACCGGCTGCGCCGGCAGAGCTGGTGGCGCGCGCCTATCGTCGGCACACTGGTCGGCTCGGTGTTCGACACCGTCGTCTTCTTCGGCGTCGCCTTCTCCGCCGCCTTCGCCTTTGCCGGCCCCAGTGACAGCTTCGCGCTGGAGACCGCGCCGCTGATGGGCGTGCTGCCGGTCGAGACGATGCGCTGGGTGTCCTGGGCGCTTGGCGACCTTTCGGTCAAGCTGATCATTGCCGTCGTGGCGCTGATCCCCTACCGGCTGCTCGCCGCGCGCTGGAGCCAGCCAGCGGTCGCGGTCAGAGCATGATCCCAAAAAGTGGGATCCGGTTTTTGGAAAAGATCATGCTCCAAACAAAAAGAGAGAGCATGATCCCAAAAAGTGGGATTCGGTTTTTGGAAAAGATCGTGCTCCAACCAAAAGAGAGACCGTGATCCCTTGGGCTCAGCTTGATTCCGCCCGCACGCCTGATGGCGCGCAGGAACTTCGCCTGAAGCGGCGCGGGGATGAATTCTCGATCATGCTCGGCACCAACGAGCTGATGAACAGCCGCCTCAGCGGCTCCGAGGAGGCCCTCGCCAGGCTTTCCTGCGAGCGGATTGCCGGCCGCAAGCGGCCAAGCATCCTCATCGGCGGGCTCGGCATGGGCTTCACCTTGCGCGCCGCCCTCGCCGCGCTCGATCGCGACGCCGCCGTCACCGTCGCCGAACTGGTTCCCGCGGTCGTCGCCTGGGCGCGGGGGCCCATGTCCGGGATATTCGACGGCTGCCTCGACGACCCGCGCGTCACCCTTCGCGAGACCGATGTCGGCCAGTTGATAGGGGCGGAGACAGCCGCCTGGGACGCCATCCTGCTCGACGTCGACAACGGCCCCGAAGGCATCGTCTACAAGGGCAACGATGCGCTCTATGACACCGCCGGCCTCGCGGCCGCGCGCGCCGCCTTGAAGCCCGGCGGCGTTCTGGCGGTCTGGTCGCAGGGACCGGACAGCGGCTTCACCCGGCGGCTGAAGCAGGCCGGCTTCGCGGTCGAGGAGATCAACACGCGGGCCCGCGGCAAGCGCGGCGCCCGCCACGTGATCTGGATCGCAGCCAAAGGCCTGTGATCTGGATCGCAGCCAAAGGCCTGTGATCTGGATTGCAGCCAAAAGCCTATAATCTGGATTGCAGCCAAAAGGCTGTAATCTGGATCGCGGCCAGAACGCCGTAATCCGGATTCCCGTGCGGCTTTACGCTTTGTTACGCCCGATGATGCAGGATCGCGAAAATTCTCCAGGGCATTGCGACCAGCATGACCGTGCAAGGCACCGGTTGGAAAAACGATCTCCTGCTTGCGTTGTGCGCCACCCTGGTGGTGTTGACGATCAACGCGGTTTCCGGCTTCCCCACCCTTGCCAACTACGGCGCCGACAATGACAGCATGCTGCGGCTGGTCGAGGTCCGCGACCTGCTCGGCGGCCAGGGCTGGTTCGACCTCCATCAATACAGGATGGGCGCCTCGGGCGGCTTCGTCATGCACTGGTCGCGGCTTGTGGACACGCCGCTCGCGCTGATCATCATGG
Organism: Mesorhizobium sp. B2-8-3; assembly: GCF_006440815.1. NCBI lineage: Bacteria > Pseudomonadati > Pseudomonadota > Alphaproteobacteria > Hyphomicrobiales > Phyllobacteriaceae > Mesorhizobium > Mesorhizobium sp. B2-8-3. Next base: position 18,079 of record NZ_VFTW01000007.1, on the reverse strand, counting down.
CCTTCGATGCGCTCGGCGCCAGCCCCGCCACCGCCGAACGCGCCGCGCAGATCATCTGGCCGACCCTGCTCTACGGGCTGACAATATTCGTGCTGATGCGCGCCTCGCAGCGCTTCGCCGGCGCGAATGTCGCGATGCCGGCGCTCATCCTGTCGACGGCGGGCCTTTTCTTCCTGGTGATCTACAGCCCGGGCGTGATCGATCACCACAATGTCCAGCTGTTGCTGACGGCGGCCAGCCTCTGGCTCCTTATGGAAGCGCCCTCCTGGCGGCCCGCGGCCCTTCTGTCGGGCATTTGCGCCGGCCTGACGTTGGCTGTCGGCATGGAGACCGCTCCCTATGTGGCGGTGCTCGGCATCTGTGCCGCTGTGCTGTTCATCCTCGACGACAAGGAGCGCGTCACGGCACGAGGCTTCGGCCTCGGATTTGCCGGCATCGCCTCGCTGGTCTTCGTGGTTACCGTCCGTCCGGCCGACTGGGGCGTGGCCCATTGCGACGCCTTCTCGTCCTTCCAGTTCGCGGTTGCCGCGCTGTCCGGCTTCGGCCTGGCGATCGCCGCTGCATCGACCGGGCCGACAACCCGGGCGCGGCTCGGCTCCACGCTGGCGCTGGCGGTGGTGGTCGCGGCCGCCGCGATGCTGTTCTTCCCGCAATGCCTGGCGTCGCCCTATGCGGGCATGGACGAGCGTATCCGCACCTATTGGCTGGCCGACGTGGTCGAAGCGCAGCCCTTCTGGAGCGTCGCCGTCCACCAGCCGAAGCTGATGGCGGCGCGCTATGTGACGCCCTTCATCGCCATCCTGCTGATCGGCTTTCAACTCCGAACGCGTCGCCTGCGCCGCGGGGAGATGCTCGCCGCCATCCTGCTTGTCGTCGCCTTCGGCGTCAGCCTCTGGCAGGTGCGCGGCTCGACCTTTTCCGTCGCCTTCGCCGTATTGCCGCTCTCGGCCTGGATTGCGAAAATCCGCCTGCGGGCGGACGCCGCGCCCTCATGGCGCCTTTCCACCGGCATCGTCATGGCGTGGCTGGTCTCGCTCAACGCGACTTGGGCCGGGGTCGCGGTGGCGGCGCAGTCCGTGGTCCAGAAAGCGCCGCAGCGGATCAATTCCGATCCCGATCACGCCGTGACCTGCGGCAAGCCAAGCGACTTCCACGATCTTGCCGCCATGCCGGCGACGACGGTGCTTGCCTCGTCCAATCTCGGCTCGGGAATACTGATGTTCACCCGCCACCGGGCGCTGGCCGGCCCTTACCACCGCAATGTCGGCGGTAACCTTGCCATGCTCGACGCTTTCATGGGAACGCCGGACGCCGCGCGCGCCGTCATCGAGCGCGAGCATGTGGGGCTGGTCGCGATCTGCCGCGGCAACACGGAAGAGATATCGCTGGGCCTGGACGCTCCGAACGGCCTTGCCGCGGCGCTGCTGCGGGGCGACCTGCCGGCATGGCTGGAACTGGACCAGTCTACCGCGGGAAGACCGATCGAGATCTACAAGGTCCGTTGAATATCGGCCTGCGGCCATGTCAGCATCGTCGACCGCGCTCCTCGCAACGCGCTCGTTTCGCGCTGATGCAGCATCCCTCCGTGATTTAGAAAACCCCGATTGAAGTCAGTCCCGTGGATCATTGCAATCCAGCCTGTGCTTTGGTTAGCATTTCGCCGGGGCGGCGATATATGTATTCAGGAAATTTGGATTCGGGGCTTTAGATTGGGGAAAGGGTATCCATGTCGGCCATAGACGGCGCGGTGGCGCCAGCATCAGCCAGACGAACGCTGCAGCATGTTGTCTCCCACATGGTGGACGCCGTGAACCGCGCCGCGTTCGTGGAAACGCCTTTCTGGCATCTGGAAATGACCGATGTTTTCCCCGCGGACCTTTATCTGCGCATGCGTGCCGCCATGCCGGAGGCGCGCGAGTATCGTGCGCACAAGGGGCGCAACAACGTCAACATTCAGGCCGACGGCACTGCGACGCGGGTCAAGATCGACCTCTACCCCGAATATATCCGCCATCTGCCGGACGAGAAACGGGGGGTCTGGTCCCTGGTCGGAAAGGCACTGCATGCGCCGCAACTGAAGGACGCATTCATGCGCCGCCTTGCCCCGGGATTGGAACGCCGGTTCGGGTCGGATTTCATGAAGGTCGGCATGTATCCGGTGCCGATGCTGACGCGCGACGTGGCGGGCTACAAGATCGGTTTCCACACCGACACGAAATGGAAGGGCATCACGGTCCAGTTCTACCTGCCGGAGGACGACTCGATCAACCACATCGGCACCCGATTCGCCGAACGCAAGCCGGACGGGCGTTTCGAGAATTCGCACCGGATGTCGTTTTCCCCGAACACCGGCTACGCCTTTGCGGTCGGCACCGACACCTGGCACGCGGTCGATACCGTCGGGCCGGAGGTCCGCACCCGCGACAGCATCCTTCACACCTATTTCGTGGACAACACCGCGACGCTCAAGATCCGCAACCGGAGCAAGCGCGCCGCCAATTTCGTGATGAACGAAGTCCGCCACGTCGGCCGCTAGAGCATGATCCCGAAAAGTGGGAACCGGTTTTCGGAGAAAGACCATGCTCCAGCAAAGAGTTAGATCGTGACGGCGATTCAACGAAACGCCATCACGATCTAGAGCAAGTCCAGGGCGGCTGGATTCTGCCAGCGATCCTGCTCAATCCTGGTGCAGGATGAACTCCAAATAGAGGTTGCGCTGCAGGATCGAATGGTTGTCGTCGGAGATCAGCGACACCATCAGCGCGCCGTCGTCGCGGGTCCAGATGTCGAGCCCTTCCATGTTGTCGATCTGGTAGCCCATGTCGGCCTCCATCAGCACCGGCCCGTCGGCGACCGCGCCCTTCGCGACGCTTTCGCCATAGATGCGTCGCAGCCGCATCTTCACCCCGCGCGCGATCGAAAAACTGCGCTCCAGCAGCAGCAGGTCACCGTCCGGCAGGAAGGCGCCGTCGGTAATGTCGAAATCGCCGTCGCGCCTGACGGTGAAGACGCCCTTATGCGCCCCCTCGATGATGGCGGCATAGACGTTGCCGGCTTCGTCGAGGCTCCTCTCCGAGACCACGACCAGGCCTCCCGCGTGCTGCCCGTAAGGGTTGGCATGGGTGACGGTCTCGAAGCCGCGATTCTGGCGCAGCTCCTTGGCGGGCACCAGGTAATCGAGCTGCCGGATCGGCGCTTTCATATCGTCGGGGTCGATCTTGAACTGGGCGACACGCTGGTCGCGTTCGAAGCCGACGGTGGCGATACCGTCCTTGACGGCGAGCCCTTCCGCGTCGACCTCCCACTTCCGGTCGGTCGGTTGGCCCGAAGCGTCGACCATCTGCTGCATGCGGAAATAAGAAACGCCCGATGGGCGCCTGCCGGCGTCATGCGTGATCGCGCCGAAGAACCAGAAGCCGGTGTCGGCGACACCGATGAAGTCGCTGCCCGGCTTCAGGAAGCGAAAGGCCGACAGCGCGCCGAAATCGCGTGCCGACGACGTCATCTCCAGTCCGCCGACGAATTCGAGCGGCCCGAAACGCGTCTCGTCGTGGCCGACATGGAACTGGCTGATCGGCCGCGCCGAAATCTCGACCGTCTCGGCGGGAGCGCCCGACGCGGCAATTGCCGGCAAGGCGCAGGCCAGCACGCAGGCGAAAAGCGTCCGCCGCGCCCGCCGCCCCGAAAAGATCATCCGGCGCGCCGCAATCCGCCGCGCCGCGTGTCGCGCGCGCTTTCCTCGCCAAACAGCGAGGCGAGCTGCTCGGTCATGGCGCCGGCCAGTTCCTCGGCATCGACGATGGTGACGGCGCGGCGATAATAGCGAGTGACGTCGTGGCCGATACCGATCGCGAGCAGCTCGACCGGCGAGCGCGTCTCGATCAGCTCGATGACCGCGCGCAGATGCCGCTCCAGATAATTGCCCGGATTGACCGAGAGCGTGGAATCGTCGACCGGCGCGCCGTCCGAGATCATCATCAGGATCTTGCGCTGCTCGGGCCGGCCGATGAGCCGGTTATGCGCCCAAAGCAGTGCCTCGCCGTCGATGTTTTCCTTAAGCAGGCCCTCGCGCATCATCAGCCCGAGATTGCGCCGTGCGCGCCGCCACGGATGGTCGGCGGACTTGTAGATGATGTGGCGCAGATCGTTGAGGCGGCCGGGGTTCGGCGGCTTGCCGTCCTTCAGCCATCTCTCGCGCGCCTGTCCGCCTTTCCAGGCGCGGGTGGTGAAGCCGAGGATCTCCACCGAAACGCCGCAGCGCTCCAGCGTGCGCGCCAGAATGTCGGCGCAGGTCGCGGCCACGGTGATCGGCCGGCCGCGCATCGAGCCCGAATTGTCGAGCACCAGCGACACCACCGTGTCGCGGAATTTCGTGTCGCGCTCCTGCTTGAAGGACAGCGGCTGCATCGGATCGATGACGACGCGCACCAGCCGGGCCGGATCGAGATAGCCTTCCTCCAGGTCGAAATCCCAGGAGCGGTTCTGCTGCGCCATCAGCCGGCGTTGCAGCCGGTTGGCGAGCCGCCCGACGACGCCGGAGAGATTGGCGAGCTGCTTGTCGAGGAAGGCGCGCAGCCGGTCGAGCTCCTCCTCCTCGCACAGGTCCTCGGCGCCCACCGTCTCGTCGAAGGCGGTGGTGAACACCTTGTAGTCGATCTCTTTCGGCAGGTTCAGGAACGGATTGTCGTTGCGCTTGGCCTCGCCCGGCGTCTCGGCGTCGGAATCGTCCTCGTCGGAAAGGTCGTCGGAAGTGGCGTCGGTCGCTTCCGTCTCGGCCGATTCTTCCTCGTCCGCGGAAGCTTCGGCATCTTCAGACTGCGACTGCTCGGAGCCCGAATCCTCCTCGCCGCCTTCCTCGCTCTGTTCCTCGCCCTGCTGCTCGTTCTCTTCGTTTTCCTCCGAGTCGTCGGTTTCCTGGTCGTCGCCGAGTTCCTCGGCCATCTCCATGGAAACCAGCATGTCGCGCACGACGCGGGCAAAGGCCTGCTGGTCCTCGAGCTTGGCCGACAGGCCGTCGAGGTCGCCGCTCGCCTTCTCCTCGACCCAGGGGCGCCACAGATCGACCAGCCGCTCGCCGCTCTTCGGCACGGGACGTCCGGTGAGCTTTTCGCGCACCATCAGCGCAATCGCTTCCTCGAGCGGCGCGTCCGCCTTGTCCCTGACGTCGACGAGGTTCGCCTTGGCGTATTTGTCCTCGAGCATCGAGCCGATATTGTCGGCCACGCCCTGCATGGCGCGGCTGCCGATCGCCTCGACGCGCGCCTGTTCGACCGCGTCGAAGATAGACCGCGCCAGCTTGCCTTCCGGCGCTAGCTTGTTGTGGACGCGCTGATCGTGGCAGGCGCGCTTCAGCGCCATGGAATCGCCCAAGCCGCGCGTGATCGCGATGTCGTTGCGGGAGGCTTTCTTCGGCAGCTCGGGCAGGCGCGCGCGGTTGCCGGCCAAGGCCGGACGGTCCTTGGCGAAGCCGACCTCGAGGTCCTTGTCGCCGGCGACGGCGCGCATGCACACGGTGACGGCGCGCTTGAAGCTGTCGGCTTCAGACCCGTTCTTCGGCTTGTTGCGCGTGTTGTCGCCCGGACCCGCCATGATCATTCCTTGCGCGATTGGTGCTGAAAGGCTGGAGGCCTTTCGGCTGCGCGCCTAGCCCAGCACCACGTTGGCGGCGCTCTCCGGCAGATCCTCGCCGAAGGCGCGCTGGTAGAACTCGGCCACCACCGAACGCTCCAGCTCGTCGCACTTGTTGAGGAAGGTCAGCCGGAACGCCATGCCGATGTCGCCGAAGATTTCGGCGTTTTCGGCCCAGGTGATGACGGTACGCGGGCTCATCACGGTGGACAGGTCGCCATTGATGAAAGCCGAGCGCGTCATGTCGGCGACGCGCACCATCTTGTTGACGATGTCCTTGCCCTTGCTGTCGCGATAGTGCTTGGCCTTGGCCAGCACGATGTTCACTTCATTGTCGTGCGGCAGGTAGTTGAGCGTGGTGACGATCGACCAGCGGTCCATCTGCGCCTGGTTGATCTGCTGCGTGCCGTGATAGAGGCCGGTGGTGTCGCCAAGGCCGACCGTGTTGGCGGTGGCGAACAGCCGGAACGCCGGATGCGGGCGGATGACCCGGCTCTGGTCGAGCAGCGTCAGCCGGCCCGACGATTCCAGCACGCGCTGGATGACGAACATCACGTCCGGGCGGCCGGCATCGTACTCGTCGAAGCAGAGCGCGACATTGTGCTGATAGGCCCAGGGCAGGATGCCGTCGCGGAATTCGGTGACCTGCAGGCCTTCCTTGACGACGATGGCGTCCTTGCCGACGAGGTCGATACGGCTGACATGGCTGTCGAGGTTGACGCGCACGCAAGGCCAGTTGAGCCGCGCCGCCACCTGCTCGATATGCGTCGACTTGCCGGTGCCGTGATAGCCCGACACCATGACGCGGCGGTTGTAGGCAAAGCCGGCGAGGATCGCCAATGTCGTCGCCTTGTCGAACAGATAATCCGGGTCGATGTCCGGCACATGCTCGGTTGCCGCCGAATAGGCGGGCACGACCATCTTGGAATCGAAACCGAATTTCTCCTTCACCGACACCGTCGTGTCGGGCAGGTTGGCGATGTCGCGATCGACCTTGTTCATCTCTATCAACGTCTCCACGGGCGAAACGCCGCGTTTCGCCGGCAATCGATTTTGTCCGGGGGCGGTCTTAGAGCCTTTTCCAACCTTATGAAAGTTGGAAAACGACATGGGACCGTAGGGCCGCTCAGCACAATCCTGCTTGCTTGAGCACGCGATAGGCCTGCAGCACATCGCGGAACCGGTCTTCCGAACCCCTGTCGCCGCCATTCGCATCCGGATGGTGGCGCTTAACGAGTTCCTTATAGCGTGCCTTGATGTCCTGACCAGTCGCCTTTGTATCAAGGCCAAGCGTTTCCAGCGCCTTGGCCTCAAGCGGCTTTGCCTTGCGCTCGCGCGGCTCGCGCGCGCCTGAACCGAACAGATTGAACGGGTCGCGCATGCGGTTGTGGTAGCCGGCGCGGCCCGAACGCTGTTGCGCGAAATCCGGCGCCGAGCGCGTTCCGCCGACATTGGCGCCCATGCGCCAAGTCGGCCTGTGGCCGGTCAGCGCCTCCTTCTGGAAGCGGGCGATCTCTGTGTCCGACACGCCGGAGAAGTAGTTGAAGCCCTTGTTGTATTCGCGCACATGGTCGAAGCAGAAGCGGAAATACTCGCCCTCCTTGAGACGCCCGACCGGCGCGCGATGCGTTCCCGCCTCGTTGCAGCCATCCCACTGGCAGATCGGCGCGCGCGACTTAAGCTCCGCGTCCTTCTCCGGCCGGATTCGAATTTTCTCGAAATATTTGGGATACGCTTTCATCTCACCCATTTATGGGCTGTTCGCACGTGCGAAACAAGAATTGACATTTCGCCGATGATCGCCCTAACCGCTGAATCGCGGCTTAAAAGCGGTCGAAATTCAAGATTTTGCGGCTGTGCCGCAGATGTGGGGAAGGGAACCCAGGATGTCCATACAGTCGACGATGGAAAACAAGCTGAAGGCGGCGTTTTCGCCCGAAAGGCTCGCCGTCATCAACGAAAGCCACCTTCACGCCGGCCATCACCATGTCGAGTCAGGCCACCATGCGACGTTCGACGGCGCCGGCGAGACGCATTTCCGCGTCCGCGTCGTCTCTGCCGCCTTTGCCGGCATGGGTCGCGTCGAGCGCCACCGCGCCGTCAACGAACTGCTCGCCGACGAATTGAAAGCCGGCGTGCATGCGCTGGCGATCGAGCCGGCCGCGCCCGGCGAGAAGACGCGCTGGTAGTCAGCCGACGGTCGCCTTGAGGAAGGCCAGCGCCGCCATGGTCAAGGCGTCGCCGTCCTTGCCGAAATCGCGGTTGATCGACATATGTGTATAGGCGCTGCCGTCGAACAGCGTGACCTTAGTGCCGGTGGCGCGCAGGCGTTCCGCGAAAGCTTTCGATTCTTCGCCTCGCCCGGATGCCCGCGAATAGGCGATGAAGGTCGGCGGATGCTTCCTGCCGTCGACATAGCTCGCCGGCGACAGCGCCGCCCACTGTGCCGGGTCGGAAAAGGCACGCGCATAAGCCCGAACCATACCGCCATTCCTGGAAAGCGCGGCAAGATCATAGGCCCTGGTGTCGTCGAGGATCAGCGCGGCGACACCGGGCAATCCGCCGCGCATGCCGGTCAGCGCAATCAGATGGCAGCCGGCCGAATGGCCCATGCCGACGATACGGTCCGGATCGCCGCCATGCCGGGCGATGTTGGCGCGCACATAGGCGTAGGCCTTTTCGACATCGCCGGCCTGGGTGGCGACATCCGCTTGCGGCAGCATGCGGTAATCGATCGAGACGAACACGAAGCCATTGGCGAGCAGGAAGCCCGGCTTGGCGCCGACCTGGCTGCGCTTGCCGAACCGCCAGGCGCCGCCATGGACGAAGAAGACCACCGGCAGCTTGTTCGCATCGTCGCCTGCATGGACATCGAGCTTGGCCGGACCGTAATCGAGGGTTTGCGGTTCCGGCTGGCCCGGACGCCCGGTCGCCGACGCACCTGGCGGCAACAGTGCCGCCAGCGATGCCACGATGAGCCTGCGTCGATTGATCATCGTCATCTCCAGTCAGGTTGCGGCGACAGCGCACGGACTCTGGCCACGCACCTCATTTACTGACCAAAAATGACAACTTTCGGTGCGAAAACAAATCCAGTCCTTGACGGTCCGCCGGCAATCACCACGTATCTTACTAGGCGAGCATTTTCGGCCGAATCGGGAACTCCGGGGGGCCGATGTCGGAGTGCGGAGAGCTCCCCTTCATGTGAAGGGAACCACAATGCTTTCCGGCAGTTGATGAAGCGATGAGCCGATTGGCAGCCTGTCGGCTCCGAGGCAAAGCATCATGCGCGAGAATCAAACAGACGTCTTCGATCTGTTTTCGGAGATTTATTCCAACGCGGCTCAGGAGGAGATAAGCCTCCAGCAATACCTGCTAGCCTGCCGCGAGGACAAATCCATGTATGCCTCGGCGCCCGAACGCATGGTTGCGGCAATCGGCGAGCCGAACCTGATCGACACCAGCAAGGACGAGCGGCTCGGCCGCATTTTTTCCAACCGCACCGTCAAGGTCTATCCCTCCTTTTCCGATTTCTACGGAATGGAGGACACGATCGAGCGCATCGCCGGATATTTCCGCTATGCCTCGCAGGGCCTCGAGGAGCGCAAGCAGATCCTCTATCTCCTCGGTCCGGTTGGCGGCGGCAAATCCTCGCTGGCCGAACGGCTGAAGAAGCTGATGGAGGAGCGCCCGATCTACACGCTCAAGGTCGGCAACAAGATCAGCCCGGTCTTCGAATCGCCGCTCGGCCTTTTCCATCCCGACCGCATGGGCGATCTGCTGGAGGATAAATACGGCATCGCCCGCCGCCGCCTGAACGGACTGATTTCGCCCTGGGCGGCCAAGCGCCTCGACGAACTGTCGGGCGACATCTCCAAATTCAGCGTCGTCAAGCTGATGCCGTCGCGGCTGCGCCAGATTGCCATCGCCAAGACCGAGCCCGGCGACGAGAACAACCAGGACGTCTCGGCGCTGGTCGGCAAGGTCGACATCAGGCAATTGGAGCACTTCAGCCAGTCCGACCCGGACGCCTATTCCTACAGCGGCGGCCTGAACCGGACGACGCAGGGCCTGCTCGAATTCGTCGAGATGTTCAAGGCGCCCATCAAGGTCCTGCACCCCTTGCTGACGGCAACCCAGGAAGGCAGCTACAACGGCACCGAAAATTTCGGCGCCTTCCCCTATCAGGGCATCGTCGTTGCCCATTCCAACGAATCGGAATGGCAGCAGTTCAAGAACAACAAGAACAACGAGGCCTTCCTCGACCGCATCCTCGTGGTCAAGGTTCCCTATTGCCTGCGCATCACCGAGGAAAGGCACATCTACGAGAAGCTGTTGCGCGAAAGCGAATTGGCAAGCAGTCCCTGCGCGCCAGAGGTGCTGGACATTCTCAGCCGTTTCACCGTTTCGACCCGCCTTGCCGAACATGAGAACTCGCCGCTCTACACCAAGATGCGCGCCTATGACGGCGAGAACCTCAAGGAGGTCGATCCGAAGGCGAAGTCCGTCCAGGAATATCGCGACGCCGCCGGCGTCGACGAAGGCATGACCGGGGTAAGCACGCGCTTCGCCTTCAAGATCCTGTCGCAGACGTTCAACTACGACACCAAGGAGGTGGCGGCCGATCCCGTGCACCTGATGTACATCCTCGAGGAGGCGATCAAGCGCGAGCAATTCCCGAAGGAAACGGAGGCCGCCTATCTCGAATTCATCAAGTCGGAACTCGCGGCGCGCTATGCCGAGTTCATCGGTCACGAGATCCAGAAGGCCTATCTGGAATCCTACAGCGAGTACGGTCAGAACCTCTTCGACCGTTACATCGCCTATGCCGATGCCTGGATCGAGGATCAGGACTACAAGGACCCCGACACCGGCCAGATCCTCAACCGCGAGGTCCTGGACAAGGAGTTGTCCCAGGTCGAGAAGCCCGCCGGCATCGCCAATCCCAAGGACTTCCGCAACGAAGTGGTCAAATTCACCTTGCGCGCCCGGGCGCGCAACCATGGCCGCAACCCGTCCTGGACGAGCTACGAAAAGCTTCGCGAGGTCATCGAGAAGCGCATGTTCGGCCAGGTCGAGGACCTGCTGCCGGTGATCAGCTTCGGCTCCAAGCAGGACAGCGTCACGGAGAAACGGCACAACGAATTCGTGCAGCGGATGGTGGAACGCGGCTATACCCAGCGGCAGGTGCGCCGGCTGGTCGACTGGTATATGCGCGTGAACAAGGCGGGCTGATCAAAGCCGGGACGGTTCCATGCCGATCTTCATCGACCGCCGCCTGAATCCGAAGGACAAAAGCCTTGGCAATCGCCAGCGCTTCCTCAGGCGTGCCCGCGAAGAGCTCAAGCGCTCCATCCGCGACAAGGTCCGCGCCGGCGGGATCGCCGAGCTCGACCGCGAGCACGCCGTGCCGATGCCTCGCAAGGGCACCGGCGAACCGACCTTCGGCGACGACAAGGAAAGCGGCCGGCGCCAGCACATCCTGCCCGGCAACCGGACGTTCAGCCCTGGCGATCTTATCGACAAGCCTGGCGGCGGCGGAGGCTACGGCTCGGCTCCGGGGACCACGGAATCCGAGGACGACTTCCGCTTCGTGCTGTCACGCGAGGAAGTGCTCGACCTTTTCTTCGAGGACCTCGAACTGCCGGATCTGGTCAAGCTCAGTCTAAAGCAGATACTCAGCTTCAAGCCGAAGCGGGCGGGCTTCGCGGCAAGCGGCGCGCCGACCAACATCAATGTCGGGCGCACGATGCGAAACAGCCACGGGCGCCGCATCGCGCTCAGGCGTCCGAAGCAGGCAGACGTGGACGCCATCGCCGGGCAGATCGCCGAGCTGGAATCCAGGCCGCCGGATGCAAAGACACGCGAACGCATCGAGGCTCTGCGCGACGAGTTCGATCGGCTGGAGCGCCGGCGCAGGCGGATTGCCTATGTCGATCCGGTCGACATCCGCTTCAATCGCTTCGACCCGCAGCCGCGGCCGAATGCCAGTGCCGTTATGTTCTGCCTGATGGACGTCTCCGGATCGATGGGCGAGCGAGAGAAGGATTTGGCCAAACGCTTCTTCGTGCTGCTGCATCTGTTCCTGACGCGACGATACGAGCGCACCGAAATCGTCTTCATTCGCCACACCCATGAGGCCAAGGAGGTGGACGAGCACACGTTCTTCTACCACACGCAAAGCGGCGGCACCGTCGTTTCCACGGCGCTCGAGGAGATGCATCGCATCATCGAAGAGCGATATCCGGCCTCTGAATGGAACATCTACGCCGCCCAGGCCTCTGACGGCGACAATTTCGCCACCGACTCCGAACGCTGCATAGAACTGCTGGACCGCAAACTCATGGGGCTTTGCCAGTATTTCGCCTATGTGGAGATCATCGATGAGCGGGAAAGCCACATTTTCGGCTCGACCGAGAACGGCACGTCGCTCTGGCGCGCCTACAACGCCGTCGACGGCAAATGGCCGAACTTCCAGATGAGGCGCATTGCCGCGCCGGCCGACATATACCCGGTCTTCCGCGAGCTCTTCGCCAGGCAGCCCGGCTTGCGCAAGAGCGCTTGAGGGCTTCGGCGATGGTCAGCCAGGCGCGCAAGTCCGAACTGCTGTTTTCCGGGTCCGACTGGGATTTCAACAAGCTGTCCCAGGTCTATGACGAGATCGAAGCGATCGGCCGCGAAGTGCTTCACCTCGACATCTACCCGGTGCAGATGGAGGTCATTTCCTCCGAGCAGATGCTCGACGCCTATTCGTCGATCGGCATGCCGCTGATGTACCGGCACTGGTCGTTCGGCAAACGTTTTCTTTACGACGAGCTTCTCTACCGCAAGGGCGCTCGCGGTCTGGCCTACGAGATCGTCATCAACTCCAACCCCTGCATCGTCTACCTCATGGAGGAAAACACCATGGCCCTGCAGGCCTTGGTGACCGCCCATGCCGCGCTCGGGCACAATCATTTCTTCAAGAACAATCATCTCTTCCGGCAATGGACGGATGCCGGCGGCATCCTGAGCTACCTGGACTTCGCCAAAAGCTACATAGCCCGATGCGAGGAACGGCATGGCTTGGCCGCCGTGGAGGCGATCCTGGATTCGGCCCATGCGCTGATGGAGCAAGGCGTGTTCCGTTACCGTCGCCCGCCGAAACTGTCATCGGAGCAACAGCGCGAGGGGTTGCGCGAGCGCCTCGAATACGAGGAACGCTCCTTCAACGATCTGTGGCGAACGCTGCCGCCCCCGCAGGGAAAGAACAAGCCGGAAGCAGGGGACGAAATCCTTGCCGAGCGCAAGAAATCGCTCAATCTGCCGGAGGAAAACCTGCTCTATTTCCTCGAGAAGAACAGCCTGGTGCTAGAGCCCTGGCAGCGCGAGATCGTCAGGATCGTGCGTGTCATCGCGCAATATTTCTACCCGCAGCGGCAAACCCAGGTGATGAACGAAGGTTGCGCCACCTTCGTGCATTACACGCTCATGAACACGCTGTTCGACCGTGGCCGCATCGGCGAAGGCGCCATGCTGGAGATCCTGCGCAACCACTCGAACGTCATCTTCCAGCCGGCCTATGACGATCCGCGCTTTTCCGGCATCAATCCCTATGCACTGGGTCTCGACATGATGCAGGACATCCAGCGCATCTCGACCGCGCCGACCGCCGAGGACCGCGACTGGTTTCCCGACATCGCCGGCCGCGGCGACTGGCGCGACACCCTGCTCGACGCCTGGGCCAACCACCGCGACGAATCCTTCATCCGCCAATATCTGAGCCCGACGCTGATCCGCAAATGGCGACTCTTCGTGCTCGCCGACGGCGCCGACGAGCCGCACTATGAGGTGGCCTCGATCCACAATGAGCGCGGCTATGCCAAGATACGGTCGGCGCTCGCACAAAGCTACGATGTTGGCGCCAGCCGTCCCGACATCCAGGTGGTTGACGTCGACCTGCTGGGCGACCGGCATCTGCGGCTCCAGCACAAGATCAAGGACGGCGTCATGCTCGAGGCCCAGAGCCGCGACGCAACCCTGCGCCATATCCGCAGGCTTTGGGGCTATGACGTCAGCCTGGCGGCAATCGATGCTGGAACCGGCGCGATGCTCAGCGAGCGTTCGACCAAGGAATTGTGAGCCGGATCTCTGAGACGCCTGGTTTCTTCGGCGTAGGGATTTTGAAAGGTTGCAGGGTTGTCGGGCGCCAAGTTTTTCACCATTCGCTTCGGTGAAATCAGCGCAGACGTTGGGGGTTGGCTGAAGCCTCTCAACCTCGTCATCCCTGGGCGGAGCAGCCGCGAAGCGGCGTCGCGGAGACCCTGGGATCCATTCCGTGACCCTGATCGAAGAACGCAGCGGAGCAGAATTCTGCACCGCAGCAGCGCTCATGCGTCACGGAATGGATCCTCGGGTCTGCGCGCGTCGCTACGCTCCTTGCTCCGCCCGTGGATGACGAGGCCGGACCGTTTCGGCCAATCTCCAAGGCATACCACCTGCCAACGCGACATAGCCGACCAGTCAAGATTTCTGTGTTAATGAACTAGCCTTCGCTGGCGGGACGTATCCTCAACCTTGCAATGCGGTTCTTGTCCCGCTTCATCACCACGAAACGCTTGCCGTGGAAGGTGAAGGCCTGCTTCTCCTCCGGGATCGACTGCGTCTCATGAATGACCAGGCCGGCAATCGTCGTGGCTTCCTCGTCGGGCAGGTCCCAGTCGAGCGCGCGGTTCAAGTCACGGATCGGCACCGTGCCGTCGACGACGACGGAGCCGTCCGCTTCCTTCTTCACGCCCTGCATGTCGACATCGTGCTCGTCGGCTATCTCGCCGACGATCTCCTCGATGATGTCTTCCAGCGTCACCAGCCCTTCGACCTCGCCATATTCGTCGACGACGATGGCGAAATGCGCCTTGCGGCGCAGGAAGGCGTTGAGCTGTTCCTGCAAGGTGGTGGTGTCCGGCACGAACCACGGCTTCGCCGCGATCTTCATGACATCGATCCGCGAGAAATCGTTGCCGACCTCGTTGAGGGCCCTGAGAAGATCCTTCGCGTGCAGCACGCCGACGATGTTGTCGAGCGAGCCCTTCCACAACGGCATGCGGGTGTGCGGGCTTTGCAGGATCTCGCGCACCACCGCCTCCGGCGCATTGTCGGCATTGACGGAGCGCATATTGGTGCGGTGGACCATGATATCCGACACTTCGAGTTCATCGAGGTCGAAGAGGCCTTCGAGCCGATTGCGCTCCTCACCGGCAGCCGCGCCCTCGCGGCGGGCATCGTCGCTGCCTTCATCCTTGCCGTTGCGCTCGGTCCGCTGCGGCGGCTCGAGCGGCCGCAGCGCGTAGCCGAAAGCGGCAAGCAACCGGGCGCGGAACAGAAGCGCCGAAAGCACGATGACGGCGAGGACGGCGGCGACGATCCAGCCGGCGTCGATCATCCGGAACGGCTCCTCTTGGACCGTTCGGGATGGCTCACTTTGAGCCTTCCGGATTGGCCTGTCTTGAACCCTTCGGGATGGCTCGTCTTGAGGAAGGACAGCACTTCCGACGGCGGCACGTCCTTGGCGATGAAAGCCTGGCCGATGCCGCGCGTCAGGATGAAGGTCAGCGCGCCGCGCGACACCTTCTTGTCCTGGGTGATGAAGCCGAGCAGCGCCTCGGCATCCGGCAGCTCGCCCGGAATATCGGCCATGCGCCAGGGCAGGCCGACGGCGCGAAGATGCGCTTCGACGCGCTCCGCGTCGTCCGGACTCGCCAGGTTGAGGCGCGCCGAGAAGCGATGCGCCAGCGCCACGCCGATGGCCACACCCTCACCATGGACGAGGCGCGCCCCGTCATAGCGCGTGGCCGCTTCCAGCGCATGGCCGAACGTGTGGCCGAGATTGAGCAGCGCCCGGTCGCCGGTCTCGAACTCGTCACGGGCGACGACGTCTGCCTTGGCGCGGCAGGCCTCGGCGATCGCCTCGACCCGCGCCGGGCCGCCGGCAAAGACTTGCCCCCAGTTCTGCTCAAGCCAGGCGAAGAAGGCCGGGCGGTCGATCAGCCCGTATTTGGCGAGCTCGGCATAGCCGGCGCGGAACTCTCGGATCGGCAGCGTGTCGAGCACCTGGGTGTCGGCGAGCACCAGCCTGGGCTGGTGGAAGACGCCGACAAGGTTCTTGCCGCGGGCGCTGTTGATGCCGGTCTTGCCGCCGACGGAGGAATCGACCTGCGCCAGGAGCGAGGTCGGGATCTGCACGAAATTCATGCCGCGCCGCACGATGCCGGAAGCAAAGCCTGCAAGGTCGCCGATGACGCCGCCGCCGAGCGCGATCACCAGGTCGCGGCGTTCGAGCTTTGCCGCGAGGACGCCGTCGACCACCTCTTCGAGATGGGCAAAGCTCTTGGTCTTTTCGCCGGCGGGCAGCGCGATGACGGCGGACTGGATACCGCCTTTCTCCAACCCCGCCTTCAGCGTGTCGAGATGCGCGGCGGCGACGTTCTCGTCGGTGACGATGGCCGCGCGGGTGCCGGGAAGCCGGCGCGCGATCTCTTCGCCGGAGCGCGCCAGCAGCCCGGAGCCGATCAATATGTCATAGGCGCGGTCGCCGAGCCCGACCTCGACCTTCACCGGTTCGGCATCGCTCACGACTGCACCTCGTCGGTTGTGGCGCTTGCAGCGCCTGTCGCGATCGCGTCGACGCCGAGATGGGCGCAGAGCGCCGCGACGACTTCGCCGGCGATGATCTCCTTGCGGTCGTCGCGGGTCGGCACGGTCAGGTCGGCGGTGGCGTAGACCGGGTAACGCTCGCCCATCAGCCGCTCCAGCACGCCGCGCGGATCGGGATTCTTCAAGAGCGGCCGGTTCTGCTTCTTCGAAACCCGCTCCATCAAGAGGTCGAGGTCGGCCTTCAGCCACACAGACACGCCATAAGCCGTGATTGCCTCGCGCGTCTGCGCGTTCATGAAAGCGCCGCCGCCGGTCGACAGCACCTGCGGTCCGTTCTCCAGCAGGCGCAGGATCACGCGCTGCTCCAGCGCGCGGAATTCCGGCTCGCCATAGCGCTCGAACAGCTCCGGCACGGTCATGCGCGAGACGCTTTCGATCTCCTGGTCGCTGTCCATGAAGGGCAGCGAAAGCATCGCCGCCACCTTGCGGCCGATCGCCGTCTTGCCGGCGCCCATCAGCCCGACGAAGACGATCGAGCGGCTGCCGAGCGCTTCGATCAGCGCGGCGCGGCCTTCGTCCGTCGGATTGGGTGGCAGAGCGTTCATCGGAGCCTCTTTGCGCCGTATCGACATCAAAAGCCTGTTTGCGTCAAGCACGGCCGGACAACCGGGCGCGAAGCTTCCCGGCAAAACCTTCTGTTCACCGGAAGCCTTCGTCCTTGAATTGGCCGGATCGGCGTCCCATAAGGGCACAGGGCTTTGGAAACGCAGAACAACAAGACGGGCGAAATTGAATGCCGACTTTGTTTCGCTTCGTCGTGACGCTGGCGGTTCTTGCAGGCATTGCCTATGGCGCGATGTTCGCGCTGGCCATGTTCGTGGAGCCGAAAAGAGCGGAAATGAGCATCCGCATTCCGGCCGAAAAGCTCAACCCCAAGAAGAACTGACCAAGAAAACCGACAAAGAGCTGATCCCGGCCCGATGAACAGCGCCGCCCGCATCGAAGCCTTCCTCGAAATGATGAGCGCCGAACGCGGCGCGGCGGAAAACACGCTCGCCTCCTATCGCCGCGACCTGGAGGATGCCTCCGAGACGATCCAGGGCGGGCTTGCAGGTGCTGGATCTTCCGACATCCGCGCCTATCTCGACGACATCGCCGCGCGCGGCTTCGCGCCGACCTCGCAGGCGCGCAAATTGTCGGCGATCCGCCAGTTTTTCAAATTCCTCTACGCCGAAGGCCTGCGCGGCGACGACCCGACCGGCACGCTGGACAGCCCGCGCAAGGGCCGGCCGCTGCCGAAGACGATGAGCGAGGCCGAGACCGGCCGCCTGCTCGACCGCGCCGCGCTGGAAGCCGGCGAATCCGCCCCGGACGGCGACAGGCTGGCCGCGTTGCGCCTGCACGCGCTGGTCGAGGTGCTCTACGCCACCGGCCTGCGCGTCTCCGAATTGATTGGCCTGCCGGTGACGGTGGCGCTGCGCGACGACCGCTTCTTCATGGTGCGCGGCAAGGGCGACAAGGAGCGCATGGTGCCGCTTTCGACCAAGGCGCGAACCGCCATGCGCGCCTGGCTTGCCGCGAGGGCCGAGCGCCCGGCCTTTGCCGAAAGCCCGTTCCTGTTCCCGGCCTCATCCGACAGCGGGCATCTTTCCCGCCAGGTTTTCGCCCGCGATCTCAAGGGGTTGGCCGCGCGTTCCGGGATAACCGCGGCCAAAATCTCGCCGCATGTGCTTCGCCATGCTTTTGCCAGCCATCTGCTGCAGAACGGCGCCGACCTCCGAGCGGTGCAGCAGCTTCTAGGCCATGCCGATATCTCGAC
>NZ_VFTW01000006.1:0-293333 GCF_006440815.1 Mesorhizobium sp. B2-8-3 | reverse complement strand
CCCGCTTCATAGAGGAGGTTTACAACACCCGCAGACTTCATTCAGCGCTCGGTTATCTGAGCCCGCAGCAGTTCGAGGATCAACACATCCGGCAGACTGGCAAAACAGCGGCCTGATCATTGTCCACCCCCAGGGGCGCACTCCAGTTTTGCGACAACGACATGCATCAAGCAACGACCTAAAGCGCGTCGCGTGAATCCGTTTCGACGCGACGCGCTTTAGACGATGGCCGTCGCGATCAGCCAGAGCGCGGAACCCAGCATCATCAGTTGCGCCTTGAAACCCCCGGTCTTCTCCGCGGTCCGCCAGACGGCGACCGTCAGAAAGATGGTGTAGGGAACGGGGAGGAAATGCACCGCCAGCACCAGCCAGAGCGGCAGCTTCAGCCCAAGCAGGACCAGCGCCAGCGCCGAAGAGGCGACGCTCAAGATCGTCCCGACAAGCAGCATGTCGCGCCAGAACAGCCGGTCGAGCGGCGCTTCGCCCCTCCAGCGTGAGCGCAAGAAGCCGGCTTTGTGATCGATTAGCGCTGTCACGCCCGTGGAGTCGAAGTCACCCATCAATCAAGCCTCGTTGAGCGGAGCGCCGGGGGTTTCGGCGGGATGATGCCGCGAAATTTGATGCTGATGCCGCAGAATCCGCCGCCAAAACCTGTACGATCACAGACACGTGACCCATATCGTATTCTGTCGTTTTCGCCGCAACACCCAGGAGTTCGGAATGAGCGATCAGGTCTACAACGTTCTCTTTCTCTGCAATGCCAATTCGGCCCGCTCGATCATGGCCGAAGCCATACTTAACAAGCTCGGGGCCGGCCGCTTCAAGGGCTATTCTGCTGGCTCGCGACCGAAAGGCACCGTCCATCCCCATGCGATTCAGTTGTTGGAGAGCATGGGCCACGACACGTCGTTTGCCCGGTCGAAGAGCTGGGACGAATTTTCAGGGCCGGACACACCGAAGATGGACTTCGTCTTCACCCTCTGCGACACCACAGCGAATGAAAGCTGTCCGGTCTGGCCAGGCCATCCGATGACCGCGCTTTGGGCTGTCCCCGATCCCTCCAAGGCCAGTGGCACTGAAGCCGAGCAGCATTTCGCTTTCGCCGAGGCCTATCGCATGGTGGGCAACCGCATCGCGCTGTTCACGAACCTGCCGATAACATCGCTCGATCACCTGGCCCTGCAGCAGCGTCTGGATGAGATCGGCCGCGATGGGCGGCGGCGGGCTGAAGGCGCGTAAGCGCAGCGGTAGGCGGTCAATCTTACGGCAGGCCTTCGTCTCCGAGCACCTCGACAACGGCTTCTTCGAAGCGTGAGCATTCCCTCACCAGCCAGTCGGTCATGGCCGGCCAGTTGTCCTCGGCGTAGCAGTTCACCCGCCACATCGAGTTGATGCCGAGACCTTCACAGCTCTGTTCGGGCCTGAGCTTCAGCCTGGCCTCGATCGCCGGCTGGAACGGTTTCAGCCGTGACCAGGACTCCGTGGCGCCGAACTTCTCATTGCGCCCGAAGAAGACGCCGACATGGTTCTGCGCCGGCGCGACATACATCGAAAGGACCAGGGCGAAGTCCGGCAGCCCGCGCTGCCAGAACCACGGCCCGCGCCGCGCGAGCCTTCCCCTTTCTTGCGGGTGCCGTTCGGCGAACAGCGCCCAGAAGCCGCGATGGCGGAACTCCGAGGCGCGACGGCCGCCGAAGTCGAATTCGTTCATGGCCGGCCTCCGGCCATGAGGCTTACGCCATGCCGAGGGCGGCCTTGTAGAGATCCAGGATCGACTCTTCTTCCTGGCGCTCGGCCTGGTCCTTCTTGCGCAGGCGCACGATCGTGCGGATCGCCTTGGTGTCGAAGCCGGTGCCCTTGGCCTCGGCATAGACATCCTTGATGTCGTCGGAGATCGTCTTCTTTTCTTCCTCGAGCCGCTCGATGCGCTCGATGATGGTGCGCAGCTGGCCGGCGGCTACAGTCTGGCTGGTCTCGGTGATTTCGTCGGCCATTTTTCTCTCCGCGTCTTCTGGAGCCATGGCGATTCCCGCCACGGCGAATTGGAGCGGGTTCCCTGCCCGAGCGGACGCGGCGGGTCAAGACACTTGTCGAGCGGCTGCGGACGGCTGGGCACATCTTAAGGTGCGCCGATATTCAGGTCAGGCCGAGTCGAAAATGGCGGATACCGGGAAGCGCAGGGAAGCCGCCGTTTGCAGGCCGGCCTCGCCTGAATATCGACACACCTCATTTGAAGGCGATCAAGAGATCCTTCGCATCGATCTGGTCGCCGGCCTTGACCAGCACCTCGGCGATCTCGCCGTCGCGTTCGGCGTGGAGCGCGGTTTCCATCTTCATCGCCTCGATCGACAGCAGCACGTCGCCGGCCTTGACCGCCTGTCCGGCCGCCACGGCAAGCGCCGACACGACGCCCGGCATCGGCGCGCCGACATGCCCCTCATTGCCAGGCTCGGCCTTGCGGCGCGCCTTGGTGGCGGATGCGCCATGCGCCCTGTCCGGCACCTTGACGCGGCGCGGCTGGCCGTTGAGCTCGAAGAACACGGTGACCATGCCCTTGTCGTCGACATCGCCGAACGCCTGGCAGCGAACCACCAGGGTCTTGCCCTTCTCGATGTCGAGGAAGATCTCGTCTTCCGACTTCATGCCGTAGAAATAGGTCGGCGTCGGCAGCACGCTCACCGGCCCATAGGTCTCCTGCGCCGCGGCGAAGTCGGTGAACACCTTCGGGTACATCAGCCACGACGCGAACTCGTATTCCGAGAGCTTGCGGTCGAGCTTCGTCTCGATGTCCTTGCGGCTGGCCTTGAGGTCGGCTGCTTTCAGCAGCGAGCCGGGCCGAACGGTGATCGGCTTCTCGCCCTTCAGAGCCTTCTTCTGCAGCGCTGCCGGCCAGCCGCCCGGAGACTGGCCGAGATCGCCACGCAGCATCGACACGACCGAATCCGGGAAGGCGATGTCCTTGGCCGGATTCTCGACATCGGCGACGGTGAGATCCTGGCTGACCATCATCAGCGCCATGTCGCCGACCACCTTGGACGACGGCGTCACCTTGACGATGTCGCCGAACATCAAATTGACGTCGTGATAGGCCTGCGCGACCTCATGCCAGCGCGTCTCCAGCCCAAGCGAGCGCGCCTGTTCCTTGAGGTTGGTGAACTGGCCGCCCGGCATTTCGTGCAGGTAGACTTCCGAGGCAGGTCCCTTGAGATCGCTCTCGAAGGCGGCGTACTGGTTGCGCACCGCTTCCCAGTAGAAGGAGATGCGGCGGATCCACTGCGGATCGAGACCGGGATCGCGCTCGGTGCCCTTCAGCGCCTCCACGATCGAGCCGAGGCAGGGCTGCGAGGTGTTGCCGGAGAAGGAATCCATCGCCGCGTCGATGGCGTCGGCGCCGCTCTCCACCGCCGCCAGCACCGTCGCCGCCGAGAGGCCTGACGTATCGTGCGTGTGGAAATGGATCGGCAGGTCGGTCGCCTCGCGCAGCGCCTTGAACAGCACGCGCGCCGCGGCCGGCTTCAGCAGGCCGGCCATGTCCTTGACGGCGATGATATGCGCGCCGGCGGCCTCCAGTTCCTTGGCCAGCCCGACATAGTATTTGAGGTCGTATTTGGCGCGGGCCGGATCGAGGATGTCGCCGGTGTAGCACATCGCCGCTTCGACCAGCTTGCCCTCGGCGCCGACCGCGTCCATGGCGACCCGCATGTTCTCCACCCAGTTCAGGCAGTCGAAGACGCGGAACAGATCGACGCCGCCGCTCGCCGCCTGGCGGACGAAATGCTGGACGACATTGTCGGGATAGTTGGTGTAGCCGACGCCGTTGGCGCCGCGCAGAAGCATCTGCAGCAGAAGGTTCGGCGCCGCCTCGCGCACCTTGCTCAGCCGCTCCCACGGGTCCTCGGTGAGGAAGCGCATGGCGACGTCGAAGGTGGCGCCGCCCCAGCATTCCAGTGAGAGCAACCGCGGCAGCGCCCGCGCATAGGTGCCGGCGATGCCGACGATGTCATGCGTGCGCATGCGCGTAGCGAGCAGCGACTGGTGGCCGTCGCGCATCGTGGTGTCGGTGACCAGCACCTGTCGCTGCTCTCGCATCCAGGCCGCGAATTTCTCCGGGCCGAGCGCATCGAGCCTCTGCTTGCTGCCATCCGGGACGTGACCATTGAGATAGGGAACCACTGGCGCGGCCGCATTCGCCTTCGGCATCGGCCGGCCGCGCGTCTCGGGATGGCCGTTGACGCTGACATCGGCCAGGTAGTTGAGCAGCTTGGTGGCGCGGTCCTGCCGCTTCACCTGCTCGAACAGTTCCGGCGTCGTGTCGATGAACCTGGTCGTGTAGGAATTGTCGGCGAAGCGCGGGTGGTTGATGATCGCTTCGAGGAAGGTGAGGTTGGTGGCGACGCCGCGGATGCGGAACTCGCGCAGCGCCCGGTTCATGCGCGAGATCGCCTCGCCGGGCGTCGGCGCCCAGGCCGTCACCTTTTCGAGCAGCGGATCGTAGAAGCGGGTGATGACCGCGCCGGAATAGGCGGTGCCCCCGTCGAGCCGGATGCCGAAGCCGGCCGCCTCGCGATAGGCGGTGATGCGGCCATAGTCCGGGATGAAATTGTGCTCCGGATCCTCGGTGGTGATGCGGCACTGCAGCGCGTGGCCGTTCAGCCTGATGTCCTTCTGCGCCGGCACGCCCGATTGCTTCGTACCGATGGCGAAGCCGTCGAGGATATGGATCTGCGCCTTGACGATGTCGATGCCGGTCACCTGCTCGGTGACGGTGTGCTCGACCTGGATGCGCGGATTGACCTCGATGAAATAGAACTTGCCGGTGTCGGCGTCCTGCAGGAACTCGACCGTGCCAGCGCCGATATAGCTGGTCTCGCGCGCGATCTTCAGCGCATAGCCGCAAAGCTCCTGGCGCAGCTCTTCGCTGAGATAGGGCGCCGGCGCGCGCTCCACGACCTTCTGGTTGCGGCGCTGGATCGAGCAGTCGCGCTCGAACAGGTGCACGGCGTTGCCGTGGGTGTCGCCCAGCACCTGCACCTCGACATGGCGGGCGCGCTCGATCAGCTTTTCGAGATAGACCTCGTCCTTGCCGAAGGCCGCCTTGGCCTCGCGCTTGCCTTCCATGACCTCGCGCGCGAGGTCGGCCTCGGCGCGGATGGCGCGCATGCCGCGGCCGCCGCCGCCCCACGAGGCCTTCAGCATCACCGGATAGCCGATCGTCGCGGCGAGCTTCTTGACCTCGTCCATGTCGTCGGGCAGCGGATCGGTTGCCGGCACGACCGGCACGCCGACCTCGATCGCCAGGTTGCGCGCGGCGACCTTGTTGCCCAGCCGGCGCATCGTTTCCGGCTTCGGGCCGATGAAGGTGACGCCGGCCTCGGCGCAGGCCTCGGCGAATTCCGGGCTTTCCGACAGCAGGCCGTAACCGGGGTGAATGGCGTCGGCGCCCGACAGCCTGGCGACCCGGATCACCTCCTCGATCGACAGGTAGCTTTCGATCGGCCCCATGTCCTTGGCCAGATGCGGTCCGCGCCCGACCTGGTAGCTCTCGTCGGCCTTGAAGCGGTGCAGCGAATATTTGTCCTCCTCCGCCCAGATCGCCACGGTTTTGAGGCCGAGCTCGTTGGCCGCGCGGAACACGCGGATGGCGATTTCGGACCGGTTGGCGACGAGGATCTTCGTGATGGCCAAGGACTGGGCTCCAGCAGCGTAAGGGAAGATGAACCGGCGCAATGATTAGCGTGAAAATGCTGCAGTGCAAACAAATTTGAGCGACACCTAAAACGATTTAAGTCGCTTGTTTGCGTCAAACTGTTATTGCCGTTCTTCGAACACCGTCAGCGGGCGGCCGACGGGCATTCCCGAGCGCGCGGCGCGGAGCTTTCCGGTCGGCCCCACCCGCAAACGAAAATGCCCGGCGCGAGCGCCGGGCATTTCCGAAACGTAGGCTAAAGCAGATCTCACGACCTGCTTTACGGTTTGCCGGCTTATTTCTCGAAGTAGCTGTACTTGCCGTCGTCGCCCTTCTTCCACTCATAGATGACATAATCAGGACGGGTGATGTCGCCCTTGGCGTCGTAGCCGATGTCACCGATAGCGGTTTTCCAGGTGTTGGCCCTGATCGTCTCCGCAACCTTCTGCGCGTCGTCGGCCGAGCCGGTCTTGGCGATGGCCTGGGCGATGATCTGCACCGCGGCATAGGAGTAGAGCGTGTAGGCTTCCGGCTCGAAGCCGTTGGCGCGGAACTTCTCGACCACTTCCTTGGCGGCCGGATTCTTGCGCGGATCCGGAGCGAAGGTGTTGAGCGTGCCGGCAACGGCGTCGCCCGCGATCGAAGCCAGTTCGTTGGAGACGATGCCGTCGCCCGAGAACAGCGGCGCCTTCAGGCCCTGATCGGCCGACTGACGGATGATCAGACCGGCTTCGGTGTGCAGGCCGCCCCAGTAGATGAGCGTGACGCCGTTTTCCTTCATCTTGGCGATGAGGGCCGAGAAGTCCTTGTCGCCGACATTCACGCCTTCGTACAACACTTCCGTGATGCCGTTGGCGTTGAGGTTCTTCTTGGTCTCGTCGGCGAGGCCCTGACCATAAGGCGTCTTGTCGTGGATGATGGCGATCTTGGCATCCTTGAAGTTCTTGGCGATGTAGTCGCCGGCCACCTTGCCCTGCTGGTCGTCACGACCGCAGGTGCGGAAGGTGTTCCACATGCCGCGCTCGGTGAACTTCGGGTTGGTCGCGGCCGGCGTGATCTCGAGGATGCCGTTTTCCTGGTAGACTTCCGAGGCCGGGATCGAGACGCCGGAGTTGAAATGGCCGTCGACGAACTTGACGCCGTCGGCGACGAACTTGTTGGCGACCGAGATGCCCTGCTTGGGATCGGAGACGTCGTCGCCGATCTCGAGCTTGAGCTGCTGGCCATTGACGCCGCCCGCCGCGTTGATGTCGGCGATCGCCTGTTCCGCGCCCTTTTGCAGCTGTGCGCCGAACGCGGCGTTCGGGCCGGTGATCGGACCGGCGACGCCGATCAGGATGTCAGCGGCCCACGCGCTGCCGCTGAACGCGACGAACGCGGTCAGCGCAACGGCGGACAAGAGTGATTTTTTCATTGAAACGCTCCCATTTACGGAGTGGGCGTGGATGATACTTTCATGCGATGCCCACCCTTATCGCAGAAAGCATAGAATGCCGATTTTCAGGCACTTGTCACGCCGATTCATGCCGGAAACGGCGTAATGGTGAACGTCAACCTTTCGGTTTCCAGCTTAATAAGGAAGCTCTTTCATAGAGCCAGTTATACTGTGTGACCATTTGGTTGGTGCGCGTGTATTGATAGCCGAGGAAGCCCAATATCATCAGCACGATGGTATCGATGATATAGTAATGCAGTGAGAACATCGTGCCGTCGAACAAGGCGTGATGGATGAACCTGATGCCGATGCCGAGACCGAGCATGTAGAAGAACAGCTGAACGTAGGTGCTCCAAGTCTGAGCGGCGGCCTTGCCGGTCATCCATGCCGCCCAGCCGCCAAGCAGGCAGGTGACGAACAGGAACTGCCAGATCGAGGCTTCTTCGTAGATAATGCCTTGCATGATTGATGTCCTCGATCTCAGTGATGTCCGCCTTCGAGATAGGCGGCGCGCACTTCCGGATTGGCGAGCAGTTCCTTGCCGGTGCCGCTCATCGTCACATTGCCGTTGACCATGACATAGCCGCGCGTGGCGAGTTTGAGCGCCCCAAAAGCGTTCTGCTCGACCAGGAACACGGTCAACCCTTGCGTCTTGTTGAGTTCGCGGATGGCGTCGAAGATCTGCTTGACGATCAGCGGCGCGAGACCAAGCGACGGCTCGTCGAGCAGAAGCAGTTTCGGCCGCGCCATCAGGGCGCGCCCGATCGACAACATCTGCTGCTCGCCGCCCGACAGCGTGCCGCCACGCTGGCCGATGCGTTCCTTCAGCCGAGGGAACAGCGTGAACACCTTCTCGACGTCCTCGTCATAATGTTTGAGGTTGTCGAGGCTGGCGCCCATCTGCAGGTTTTCCATCACCGTCATGCGCGGGAAGATGCGGCGCCCTTCCGGCGACTGGGCGATACGCAGGCGTGCGATCTCATGCGTCGGCATCTTGGTGATGTTCGTGCCGGCGAAGGTGATGGTGCCGGTGCGGGCGCGCGGCGCGCCGAAGATGGTCATCATCAGCGTCGACTTGCCGGCGCCGTTGGCACCGATCAGCGCCACGATCTCACCCTGGTTGACGCTGACATCGACGCCGTTCAGCGCGCGGATGTTGCCGTAGTAGGTCTCGACACCCTTGATGTCGAGCAGCGTTGTGCCGGCCATTATTTACGCCCTCCACGCGTCGCGGGCTTGGCCGCCACTTCCTTCGCCAGCGTCTTCGCCTGGCCGATCCAGTCTTCGCGGGCAATACGCCCGTCAAAGGCGAGATAGGCCTCCGCCGCGTCGATGTCGGCCTTCTTCCAGGCCGCTATCTGGTCGAAATGGAAGATGCCGTGCTCGTTCAGCTTGCGCTCGTTGACCGGACCGATACCCTTGATGCGGATCAGACTGTCCGCCTTGCCGCCACGCGGCGCGTCGAGGCGATTGGAGATGCCGCCGGCTTTCGTGGCCGGGGCCTTTGCGGCTGCCTTTTTCGCCGGCGCTTTTGCGGCCGGCTTCTTCGCCGCCGGCTTCGTCGCTGCCGGAGCCGCGATCGGCTTGCTGGCGATCGCCGCGGCGCGCGCATCGACCTGCGCCGCTTTCGAGGCGCCCTTCGACACCGTGACCCGCTCGCCCTCGTCGGCGTGTTCGACGCTGTCGGAAACCGGCCCGGCCATCATTGAAGCGGAATTGCCCGGTCCGTGCGCCGCATCCGGCCCGGTGTCGAGCTGCTCGATGACGTCCTCGTCGCCGACTTCGGTCAGCACGGTCTCGACCTCCTCGTCGTCGACGCCGAGATAGGCGGCGATGACGCGCGGATCGGTTCGCACCGACTGCGGATTGCCGTCGGAGATCTTGCGGCCGTATTCGAGCACCACGACATGGTCGGAGATCTGCATCACCACAGACATGTCGTGCTCGATGAGCAGGATCGAGGTGCCGGTGCTCTTGATGCCCATCAACAGCTCGTTGAGCGCCGCCGATTCCTTCGGATTGAGGCCGGCGGCCGGTTCGTCGAGGCACAGAAGCTCCGGCCCCGTGCACATGGCGCGCGCGATTTCCAGGCGCCGCTGCGCGCCATAGGGCAGGTCGCCGGCGGGATCGTCGGCGCGGTCGACGAGATCGGCCTTCTCCAGCCAGTGCCTCGCGAGCTCGATCGACTCGGCCGAGGCCTGGCGATAGCTCGGAAAGCCGAAGAGGCCAAGAAGCGTATAGCCCGAAGCCTTCATCAGCTTGTTGTGCTGCGCGACCAGAAGGTTCTCCAGCAGCGTCATGCCCGAGAACAGGCGGATGTTCTGGAAAGTGCGCGCCACCTTGGCGCGCGCCGGGATCTCGTGGTTGGGCAGGCGCTCGAGCAGATAGGTCGAGCCGTCGTTCCGGTTGAGCGTGATCATGCCTTCCGACGGTTTGTAGAAGCCGGTGATGCAGTTGAACACCGTCGTCTTGCCGGCGCCGTTCGGCCCGATCAGCGCCGTGATCTCGCCGCGCCTGGCCTGGAACGACAGGTCGCCGATGGCGACCAGGCCGCCGAACTTCATCGACAGATGCTCGACCTGCAGGATGAAGTCTTTCGAGGAAGGGGACGCGTTCATCAGCCGTGCCCCTCCTTGGTGAAGGAGCTTGAAACCGCTCTTCGCTCCTTCAGGAAGGCTGTCGGTTCTCGGCTGCCGACGAAGCCCCGCGGCTTCCACAGCATGACGATGACCATGGCCATGCCGAACAGAAGCATGCGGTAGAGTTCAGGCGTGAAATCGGGACCGAAGACCCGCTTCAGGAAGTCGAGTTCTCGCAACGCTTCAGTGCCGCCGATCATCACCAGCGCCGCTACGGCGATGCCGACCAGCGAACCCATGCCACCGAGCACGACGATGGCGAGGACTATCGCCGATTCCAGGAAGACGAAGGATTCGGGGCTGACGAAACCTTGCCGTGCGGCGAAGAACGAGCCGGCGAAGCCGCCGAACATGGCGCCGGTAGCGAACGCCGTCAGCTTGGTGGTGGTGGTGTTGATGCCGAGCGAGCGGCAGGCGATCTCGTCCTCGCGTAGCGCTTCCCACGCCCTGCCGACCGGCAACCGGCGCAGCCTGATGGTAACGAAGGCGGTCAAAAGACAGAGTCCGAGGATCAGATAGTAAAGGAAGATCTTGTAATAGGCGCTCGATGTGGCGATGTGCAGCACCTTGGCGATGTAGTTCGGATCAGAGACGTTGAACGACATCAGGCCGAAGAAGGAGACCTTGGGAATGCCGGATATGCCGGCCGAGCCGTTGGTCACCTCGCGCCAGTTGATCAGGACGAGGCGGATGATCTCGCCGAAGGCCAGCGTCACGATCGCCAGATAATCGCCCCGAAGCCTGAGCACCGGGAAGCCGAGCATGACGCCCCAGAAGGCGGCCATGCAGCCGGCGGCCGGAAGCAGGATCCAGAACGACAGGCCGAAATGCGTGCCCAGCAGCGCGTAGGCATACGCGCCGACAGCGTAGAAAGCGACATAACCGAGATCGAGCAGGCCGGCGAGGCCGATGACGATGTTCAGCCCCCAGGCCAGCATCACGTAGATCAGGATCTGTATGCCGAAATTGTCGACCCACTTCAGAGAACCCTGAAAGCCTCCCGCCATCGATCCTGTCATCAGCGCAAGCACCAGCACGACGACGATCGGATAGAGCGCCAGCGCGCTGATGCCCAACGCCGAGAAGTGGGCGTGGATGAAGGCCCGGAAGTAATACATTACCCAGGCGATGGCATAGATGATCGCCAGCGCCCGCACGAAGCGTGCGTAGCCGGCAAGGTCGGGTCCGAGCAGCCCGTCGAGCGAGCCGGCCAGCACAAACAGCAAGGCTGCGACAACGACCGCTGCTATGAAGTAGGGCGTCCTGAAGAAGCGTGCCGCCATCGTGTCGGGCAGCAGGCCTGTGTCGATGTCGGCGATCTTCAGGCTGGCCACGAAGGGCTGGCCATAGGCGATATACAGGAAGCGGCCCACGGCAGTGGCGATGACCACGATGGCCAGCAGGCCCCAGCGCTGCACCAGGATCAGTTCGTTGCTGATGTTCTGGTCTGTCCTGAGACCGATGAACAGCACGAACAGGCCAAGCGAGATGGCGCCTGCATAGAGCGCTTCGCGAAAAGCGCGCTGGACTGGAGTAGCGACGGTGTCGCGCTCCGAAGACACGGTAACGGCCATGAGATCAGACCTTTTCGACTTCAGGCCGGCCGAGGATGCCGGAGGGCAGGAAGATGAGCACGATCGCCAGGATCGAGAAAGCGGCGACGTCCTTGTAGTCGATCGAGAAATAAGCCGACCACATGCTCTCGATGAAGCCGATGAGCAGTCCGCCGAGCACCGCGCCGGGCAGCGAGCCGATGCCGCCCAGCACGGCTGCCGTAAAGGCCTTCACGCCCGGCACGAAGCCGTCCGAGAACACCACGACGCCGTAATACATCAGGAACAGCGTGCCGGCGACGGCGGCAAGGGCGGCCCCCATGATGAAGGTGATGGAGATGGTGCGGTCGACGTCGATGCCGAGCAGCGCCGCCATCTTGCGATCCTGCTCGCAGGCGCGTTGCGCCCGCCCGAGCGCCGTCCTGTTGACGAGGTACCAGAAGATCACCAGCAGCGCGGCGGTGACCAGCACGATGATGATCTGCTTCAGCGAGATGCTGATGCCGTCGATCGTGTAAACCTGCGACACCATCGGCGGGATCGGCTTGTTGCGCGGGCCTTGCGTGACCTGCACGAAATTGGACAGCGCGATCGACATGCCGATGGCGGTGATCAGCGGCGCCAGCCGGAACGATCCGCGCAGCGGCCGATAGGCCACTTTTTCGATCGTCCAGTTGTAGAGACTGGTGAGCAGCATCGCCACGATCATCATGATCAGAAGCGCCACCACCACCGGCACCGAATAGAACAATGCGCCAAGGATCAGGAAGACAATGAGCGCGGTGAAGGCGCCGACCATGAAGATGTCGCCATGGGCGAAATTGATCATGCCGATGATGCCATAGACCATCGTATAGCCGATCGCGATCAGGCCATAGATCGATCCCAACGTCAGCCCATTGATAAGCTGCTGGACGAAGTACTGCATATTTATGCGGCTCCCCTGGAATGTCGCCTTTCAGGACGCATTCCTTTTCGTATTTCCCCTAGTCGTAAAGTTTCGAGCCCGGATTGCAACGTGATTTTTCAATCGCTCTGCGTGGTTTGGAAGCACGCCGTCCGATTGCCCGTTTTTTTCGCGCCCGACCCCTGGACTATCGCGGACCGTAGCATTGGCACAACGCAATGTCTTTGACGATTCAACCTTATGATGGGCCTCATGTCGAAGAAATCGGCGTCAAAATAAGTTGATGAGAAGAATTCTTGCAAGAACCGAGGCGCTGCTTTTTGGACCGCCGCGCCTTCCGTTGGGTGAGGTTTGCGTCATCTGTGACGGCCATGTGACGGCGAGACGCCTTCGACGGAAGGCGTCTCGCCGAAATAGAAAAGCCTTGAAGCGACGTCTCGGCAAGCAGAGCCTCGCTCTCCATTGAGACTGTGCTTTTCGGCCCCCCTCGGGCGACGATCGATGACGACAAGCGCTATTTTCTGACGATGTCGGCTCGGCCTCAGCGGCCGAAGTCAATTCGCCGACTGGTTCCGCGATCAGGTGTCGGCGAAAGCGGAAAGCGAAGCCAAAGCGCATGCCGGCTGATCGTATCAGGTGACGACGAAGCCGTGCACGAACGGATCGCGGTCGTCGATGAAGATCGTGTTCAGCCCGGTCATGCGGGCCCAGCCGCCGATCGAGGGGATGATCGCCGGCTTGCCGGCGACGCTGACCTCTTTTTCGACCCTGCCCTTGAACAGCGAGCCGATGATGGATTCGTGGACAAAACCATCGCCGGGCTTGAGCCTGCCCTTGGCATGGAGCTGCGCCATGCGTGCCGAGGTGCCGGTGCCGCAAGGGCTGCGGTCGATCGCCTTGTCGCCATAGAACACGGCGTTGCGGGCGTCGGCCTCGGCATGCTTCGGCTTGCCGGTCCACAGCATGTGCGACAGCCGGTTGATGCCGGGATTCTCCGGATGCACGAAGGAGTATTTCTCGTTGAGGCGCTGCCGCACCACCGGGCTCCAGGCGATGAGGTCGCCCGCCGAATAGTCGGCCATGTCCCGGTAATTCTGCTGCGGCTCGACGATGGCGTAGAAATTGCCGCCATAGGCGACATCGACGCTGATCTCGCCGAGCACCGGGCATTCGACGGTCAGGCCTTCGGCATAGAGGAAGGACGGCACGTTGGTGATCCGCACCTCCTCGACATATTCGCCGACCTGCTTGTATTCGGCGATGACCAGGCCGGCCGGCGTGTCGAGCCTCAGCACGCCCGGCGTCTTCGGCTTCACCAGCCCATGCTCGATCGCCATCGTCACCGTGCCGATGGTGCCGTGGCCGCACATCGGCAGGCAGCCCGAGGTCTCGATGAACAGGATGGCGATGTCGCAGTCCTCGCGCGTCGGCGGATAGAGGATCGAGCCCGACATCACGTCATGGCCGCGCGGCTCGAACATCAGCCCGGTGCGGATCCAGTCATATTCGGCGAGGAAATGCGCCCGCCGCTCCATCATCGTCGAGCCCTCGAGCAATGGCCCGCCGCCGGCGACCAGCCGCACCGGATTGCCGCAGGTGTGGCCGTCGATGCAGAAGAAGGATTTCTTGGCCATCATATTCTCTTTTCAGAAACGCTCTGGACGGAATGGGGTGAGATCGAGCGGCGGAGTCTGCCCGACAACGAGATCGCGGATCAAGCGGCCGGTCGCCGCCGACTGGGTCAGGCCGAGATGGCCGTGCCCGAAGGCATAAAAGACATTCGGCGCGCGCGCCGCGCCGATCACCGGCAAGGAGTCCGGCAGCGACGGGCGATAACCCATCCACTCGCGGCCGCCCGACGGATCGAGTCCCGGCAGGAAACGCTTCGCCTTCTCCAGCATCGCCTTGGAACGCGCGAAATTGGGCGGCCGCTCGATGCCACCGAGCTCGACCGCGCCGCCGACGCGCAGGCCTGTTTCGAGCGGCGTGATGACGAAGCCATGTCCGGAAAAGATCAGCTGCCGCTTCACGTCGAAGGCGGACACCGGCAGCGTCGTGTTGTAGCCACGCTCGGTTTCGAGCGGGATGCGGTCGCCGATATTCCTTGCCAGGAGATGCGACCAGGCGCCCGCGGCGATCAGGAGTTTCCTTGCCCTCCGCCTGGTGCCGTCGGCCAGGACGATCGTGGCGCCGTTTGCGTCCGCTTCCACGCGTTCGATACGCGCATGCTCGAAACGAGCGCCGAGCCTTTCCGCATAAGCCCAGACCGCCTTGCCGAGCAGCTTGGGGTCGGCGACCGTTTTCCAGCCTGGCACGAAGGTGCCCTTGACGAAGCGCGGCGCAAGTCCTGGCTGGAGTGCTGCCATTTCTTCGCCCTCGACATGGCGAAAGCCGATGCCGAAACGCCCGCGCTCGGCCCAGCCGGGCAGCGAGGCACGGAACTCCGCCTCGCTCTCATAGAATTCCAGCGAACCATCCTCGCGCAGCATTGGCCGCGTGCCGGAGCGGTCGAGCAGTCCCATCCATTCGGCTTCGGCGAGCTTCATCATACCGACCTGCGCCGCCAGGCTCGCTTCGTAGTGCTTGGCGGCGCCCGCGCGCCAGAAGCGGACCAGCCAGGGCAGCAGCTTGGGCAGATAGGCCGGCGGGATGGCCAAAGGTCCGAGCGGGTCGGCGAGCCATTTCGGCAATTGCCGGATCATGCCCTTATGCGCCAGCGGCAGCACGTCGGAGAAGGCGAAAGCGGCGGCGTTGCCGGAGCTCGTCTCCTCGCAGATGCCGGTACGATCGAAGACGGTAACGCCGCGACCCGCTTCAGACAGAAGGGTCGCGGCGCAGATACCGACGATGCCGCCACCGATGATGGCGATGTCTTCCCCTTCTCCCCGTTCACGGGGAGAAGGTGCCCGAAGGGCGGATGAGGGGCGGCGCCCCTCCTCGGAATTTTTCTGCACGTGAAGGCTGTCCCTTATTCGGCCGCCACCAGCTTGTCCGTCGATCGAGGAGAGTCCTGGAACGACGGCAGCTTCGGCCGCACCGCCAGCGCATCCCGGACAATCTTCTCGACCGCCTTGCGGCGTTCGCCCGACAGCGGCTGACGCGGCATGCGCACACGGTCATTGGTACCGATCGCCAGCACTTCGGCAAGCTTGATGTTTTGGACCAGATAGGTGGAGACATCGAGGTCGAGCAAGGGCCGGAACCAGCGGTAGATCGCCAGCGCTTCCTCGCGGCGGCCCTCTCTCATCAGCTGGTAGATCGCTACCGTCTCGCGCGGGAAGGCGGTGACGAGGCCGGCGACCCAGCCGATGGCGCCGACCGACAGCGCCTCGAAGGCGAGATTGTCGACCCCGGTGAAGAGGTCGTAGCGGTCGCCGAACCGGTTGATGATCTCGGTCGAGCGGCGGATGTCGTCGGACGATTCCTTGATGGCGACGAAACGCTTGTCCGACGCCAGCTCCTCCATCAGCTCGACGGTCACGTCGACGCGATAGGCGAGCCGGTTGGAATAGATCATCACCGGCAGGTCGCCGGCTTCCGCAACTGCACGAAGGGCGGCGACCGTCTCTTGCGGGTCGGTGTGGTAGATCGGGCTCGGCACCACCATCAGCCCGTCGGCGCCTTCCTTGGCGGCGCGCTTCGCAATGCTCGCCGCCTCGCGCGTGCCGGGCTCGTTGACGGTCAAAAGCACCGGCTTCTTGCCGGCGACTTTCTGCGCCGTCTTCAGCACTTCGATCTTTTCGTCCGGCGACAGCATCGGCCCTTCGCCGAGCGAACCGCACACGATGATGCCGTCGCAGCCGGCCTCCATCTGCAGTCCGTAGCAGCGCTCCATCTCGGCATGGTCGAGTCGGTCGTCGGCGGTGAATTTGGTCGTGACGGCGGGGAAAACTCCGGTCCACATGATTTGCTACTCCGATTGATATATCAGTCGTATATCTATTAAGGGCTGGCTCGTCAATGCTGAATCCACTATGATATATGAAAAATATATCAGGAGCCTGCCATTGATCTCCCCTCTGATATCCGCTGACACGAACGCGACCTTCGAGCCGGCGGCGACCAAGGCCTACCGCGCGCTGGAGCATATGATCGTCACGCTTGAGCTGGCGCCGTCGAGCTTCGTCACCGAAGGCGCGCTGATCGAGCGGCTGGGTCTCGGACGCACCCCCGTGCGCGAGGCGATCCAGAGGCTCGCCTGGGAAGGCCTGCTGGATATCAGGCCTCGCGCGGGCATCGCGGTCGCGCCGCTTCACGCCGGCGACTGGCTGCGGGTGCTGGATGCGCGGCGCGGCATCGAGGTGGTGCTCGCCCGCTCGGCCGCCCGCTTCGTCACGCGCGAGGCCGCCGACCTGTTCCACGAGGCGGCCCTGGCCATGCAGAAGGCGGTGATCTCCGGCAACGTGCTTGCCTTCATCCAGGCCGACAAGGCGCTCGACGAGGCGCTGGCAATCGCCGCCGACAACCCTTTCGCGGCGCGCGTGGCCGCCCCCTTGCAGACGCACAGCCGCCGCTTCTGGTATCGCTACAAGGCCGACACCGGGCTGGCCGAATCAGCCGAGCACCACGTGGCGCTGATCCGTTCCATCCTCGACGGCGACGAGGAAGGCGCCGCCAAGGACGCCAAGAAACTGATGGCGCTGCTGCGCGGTCATGCCGAGGTGGCCGCCACGCGCTGAGCGGGGTCAGCGCCTGCCAGAGGCGTCCTCAGCCGCCGGGTTGCCCGACCGCGGTGGCCTGCGTGTCTTCCCATCCGTCGCCCGCCGCCAGGATGCAACTCTGGCCTTTGACGTCGGTCATCAGGATGGTCCAGGTTCCGCTTGCCGAGACGTACACCTCGAAGATGGCGGCTTGACCGGCCACGCCATATCCCAGCCGCTTCTCCTCGAATGCTTCCGCCAGCCTCGCGACCAGATAGTCATGGCCGCCGCAGATGACTTGCGCCCGCGCCGGGATAGCCGATAGCGCCATCAGGGCGCCAACGACTGCAAGCTTGACCCATCGAAACGAAAAATCGCGTGCCATTGGGCACCTCCTTCGCCTTCGCATTCCGGCAAGGGAGGCACATTCGGCCGCCTCAGTGTGCCGGAGCGCTCCAGGCCGGATTCGACGTTTTCATCACGTCACTCCTTCTGGTTTCCGGTCTGTCCCAGGGAGATCATGACTCCCTGGATTCGATATGGTGAAGCTTCGCTCCGTAAACAAGCGGGGGGCGCTGACAGCGCCTGAGCCGCCCGCAACCAACCCGGGAGCGGACACTCTACGGCGAATTTCTCATGCGCCTGGCATGGCTGCCGCGATCGTAGGGCTGTCCCAGCCCTCGCCCACGGAAAGGATGCAGCTTTGCCCCTTGGTGTCGGAGGCAAGCACGGTCCAACTGCCCTGATCCGACACGAAGATCTCGAGCACGACGTTAGGATTGATCAGACCGCGCCCGGCCTCGCTTTCGTGGAACTTGTCGCCGAGCGCCTTGATGATGTCGGCGCGCGGAGCGCATTGCGCCGCCGCGTTCGCCGACGCCGATCCACCGGTGACCACCGCCGCCGCCAGCATTGTCGCCATAAGAAATCGTGTCATCTGACACCTCCTCGCGCCAGACGCGAACCCCGGCTGCCACCGGCGCTGTTTGATTTGCCTGCACGCATGGCAGGAATACAGCCTAAGACGGAGGGTGGTCTGTTGGTTCCATCACACGGCGATGGAATTATTAGAAGGTGCGGATGCTCTCCTCGCGCGATGCATCAGAATTCATGCACCTGAAGTTGCGCTTCGCCTTTGGCGGCGTGATCTGGACAGTGCAAGGCTGGTGGACGAAAGCCGCAGCATTCCACCTGCATCCACAAAAAGAAGGCGCGGCTTGCACCGCGCCTCCCCAATGTTGGCTTGGACGACCTGTCCGGGCTCAGTTCATCGTCGGGATGACGAATTCCGCGCCATCCTTGATGCCTGCCTGCAGGCCCGCAGCCGAAGGCGAGGACGTGCAAACAGGAAACCGTCCGGCTAGTTCATCGTCGGAATGACGAATTCCGCACCGTCCTTGATCCCGGACGGCCAGCGCGACGTGACCGTCTTGGTCTTGGTGTAGAAGCGGAACGCGTCCGGACCGTGCTGGTTGAGGTCGCCGAAGGACGATGCCTTCCAGCCGCCGAAGGTGTAATAGGCGATCGGAACCGGGATCGGCACGTTGACGCCGACCATGCCAACCTGAACGCGGCTGGCGAAGTCGCGCGCGGCATCGCCGTCGCGGGTGAAGATGGCGACGCCGTTGCCCATCTCGTGGTCGTTGGCGAGCTTGATGGCATCCTCGTAGCGCGGCGCGCGCACCACCGACAGCACCGGCCCGAAGATTTCTTCCTTGTAGATGCGCATGTCGGCCGTCACGTTGTCGAACAGGCAGCCGCCCATATAGTATCCGTTCTCATAGCCCTGCATCTTGAAGCCGCGGCCGTCGACGACGAGCTTGGCGCCCTCCTTGACGCCGATATCGACATAGCCCTTCACGCGCTCCAGCGCCTGTGCCGTCACCAGCGGGCCAAAATCGGCCGCCGAATCGGTCGACGGACCGACCTTCAGGCTTTCCACGCGCGGCACCAGCTTCTCCATCAGCCGGTTGGCGGTGTCGTTGCCGACAGGCACCGCCACCGAGATCGCCATGCAGCGCTCGCCGGCCGAGCCGTAGCCGGCGCCGATCAGCGCATCGACCGTCTGGTCCATGTCGGCGTCGGGCATGATGATCATGTGGTTCTTGGCGCCGCCGAAGCACTGCACGCGCTTGCCGGCCGCGGTGCCGCGCGAATAGATGTAGTGCGCGATCGGTGTCGAGCCGACAAAGCCGATCGCCTTGATGTCCGGATCGTCGAGGATGGCGTCGACCACTTCCTTGTCGCCGTTGACGACGTTGAGGATGCCGGCCGGCAGGCCGGCCTCGATGAACAGTTCGGCGATACGGATCGGCACGCCCGGATCGCGCTCCGACGGCTTCAGGATGAAGGCGTTGCCGCAGGCGATGGCCGGCGCGATCTTCCACAGCGGGATCATGGCCGGGAAGTTGAACGGCGTGATGCCGGCGACGACGCCGAGCGGCTGGCGCATCGAATAGACGTCGATGCCGGGACCGGCGCCGTCGGTGAACTCGCCCTTCATCATGTGCGGAGCGCCGATGCAGACCTCCACCACTTCGAGGCCGCGCTGGATATCGCCGCGCGCGTCGGCGATCGTCTTGCCGTGCTCGCGCGCCAGTATGTCGGCCAATTCGTCATAGTCGCGGGCGACCAGCTCGAGGAATTTCATCAGCACGCGCACGCGGCGCTGCGGGTTGGTGGCGGCCCATTTCGGCTGCGCCGCCTTGGCGTTCTCGACCGCGGCGCGCAGTTCCGCCTGCGAGGCAAGCGCCACCGTGCCGCGCACGGTGCCGTCCATCGGCTGCATCACATCCTGCTTGCGGCCGCTGGTGCCGGCGACACGCTTGCCGCCGATGAAATGACCGTATTCGATCATGCCTTCTCTCCCTTGTTTGGTGATGATGCATTGTCCGCCTTTGCGGCGGCGATGGCAACGCGAGCCAAAACGCAACCGTTGTGCGGAAAATAGACAACGACAATGGAGTGTGCATTAATTGTCGCAAATGACGGGTGCGCTGTCGTCGGGGATTTCCTATGAACTGGGATGACGTCCGCATCTTCCTTGCAGTCGCCCGCGCCGGCCAGATCCTCGGTGCGGCGAAACGCCTTGAGCTCAACCACGCCACCGTCTCGCGCCGCATCGCCGCGCTTGAAGAGGCGCTTCGCACAAAACTCTTCCGCCGCCTGACCACCGGCAGCGAGCTGACGCCGGCCGGCGAGCGCTTCCTAGACATAGCCGAGCGCATGGAGAGCGACATGATCGCCGCGCGCTCGACCATTGCCGGCGAGGGCGACGATGTTTCGGGCACGGTGCGCATCGGCGCGCCGGACGGATTTGGCGTCGCCTTCTTGGCAAAGCGGCTGGGCGAGATGACTGCACTGCACCGCGAGCTCACCATCCAGCTGGTGCCGGTGCCGCGCTCCTTCTCGCTGTCCAGGCGCGAGGCCGATATTGCGATCACCGTCGAGCGGCCGAGCGAAGGGCGGCTGGTGGCGGGCAAGCTGGTCGACTATACGCTGGGCCTCTTCGCCTCCCGCGCCTATGCCGAAGCCAACGGTCTGCCGAAAGTGCCGGCCGAACTCGGCCGGCACACGCTGATCGGCTATGTGCCGGACCTCATCGTCAGCCCGTCGCTCGACTATGCCGCCGAGTTCAGCCCCGAATGGCGCACCAGCTTCGCCATCTCCTCGGCGCTCGGCCAGGCCGAGGCGGTGCGCTCCGGCGCCGGCATCGGCATCCTGCACACTTTCGTCGCCCGTTCGATGCCGGAGCTTGTGTCCGTCGACATCGTCGCGCCCATCCGCCGCGCCTACTGGCTGGTCTATCATGAATCGGTGAGGCCGCTGCGCCGCGTCCAGCTCGTCGCCAATTTCATCACCAAAGTGGTGGAACGCGAGCGCGGTCTTTTTGTCTAATCCGCGTCGAGCACGAACGAACTCACCACTTTCCCGGCTTCGTCCGCAAGCGGCGCCCATTTGCGCGCCGCCTCGTCGGCGCTGTCGCCCGTGACCCCGCAATCGACGAAGCCGTAATGCGAGCTGCGCAGCGTCAGCGCGATGCGGGAATGGCCGTAGAAGCTGACATTGTCGTCGGCGTAGTGGAAATCCATGTCGGCGACCCGCACCGGATAGCCGTCCGGAAAATGCGCCAGCCGGTCCTGGCTGAAGCCGGCCGACTGATAAGCGACGCCGATCATGGTCTGCCAGTTTTCCGCCGACCAGTCCTTCTCGATGAATGCCCTGGGATCGGGCGGATTGTCCGGGGCGGTCGGGTCGTAGAGATTTTGCGACACCCTGCAGGTTAGGCCTTCTTCGCCGGATTTGACCTTGAGCCGCATGGTATTGCCAAAGGTGGTTTCGCTCGTCCATTCCTCGGGATAGGTCAGCGAAAAGCCGTGCTCCTTGTCGTGAACGGTCTTGTCCGCGGCAAACGCCACCGGGGTGCAGGTCAGATATGAGGCCGCCGCCGCAACAAGAAAAACACGCATCCCAAAGTCCCCTCGCCGCGGCCGATCCTATCACAGCCAGTTGGTCGTTGCCGCCTTGCCTCCGCCACAAATTCAGCGACTGTGGCACCAGCGCGCCTGGCCATGTCATGACCGGGCGCAAGGGGGACAATCTTCGGAACGCCGGCGGAGAAATGCGAGCCGTACTTGCCATTTTGCCGCTGATTTTTCTGTCGGACTGCGCCAACCCCTGGACCAAGGTTCCGGAAGCGGATCTGCCGAAGCCCGTCCGCTATGCCATGGCGCGCCCCTCGCCTTTCGTCATCGGCAATTATTGCGGCCCAGGCACCCGCACCGGCGATCTGTCGGCAAAGCCGGTCGACCGTCTCGACGCCGCCTGCCAGGTCCACGACGCCTGCTACATTGCCCGGCACAATCATTGCGACTGCGACGGCGCGCTCGTCGCCTCCGCGAGGAAGATCCGCGCCGACCGGACGGCGCCGCGCAAAATGCGAAACGAGGCAGAATTGCTGATCGCCACCTTCGCGTTTCCGGTCTGCAGGATCTTTCCGCAAGGTTTCATGCCGCCACGTGATCCGGCCCAGCTCAAGGCCAGGAACGGGGCAACTGGATGAGGCTCGGGTCGGCCATAACCAGGGCGTTGCTGGGACTGGCGCTGGCAGCGCTTGCCAGTTGCGCCGGCGTGCCTGGGCATTCGGCCTGCGCCTTCTTTCCGGGCGACGGCGCCTGCGGCCGCCTGCCGGTCTCGGCGGACAGCAGCGGCGCCGAGATAGCCGGAGCCCACTACTTCGCAGGCGACGGCAACAGCGCCTATGACAAGCAGTTCCAGGCGCTGCTCGCCCAAAGCCGCCTCGATGCGCTCGACCGCGCCAACGGCACCGGCCGTTTCGGCCGCGACTGGCGAGATGTCCAGAACAGCGGCTTCCACACGACCTATCCGACGCTGCAACGGCTCGCCAAACCGCTCGACGACACCGAGCTGGCGCCGACGCGAGGCAAGCCGGGCGAAGGCCAGTTCACCGGCCGTTGGCGCATGTCGCGCCAGACGCTCTATCTCGATGCCGCCGCGCGGCCCTCGGCGCCCAAAACCTTCAGCTTCTCCGGCCTGCAGGCGCGCTCGGTCGAGATCGTGCTGCGCCAGACGGGGCAACTGCAAGTCGACATCGGCGGCACCTGCAACGGCCCGCTCGCGATCCGCGCGTCGGGGCGATCCATCACCGTCGCCGCTGCCTCTCCATTCCATCTGAGCCTGCCCGTCGCCGAAACCTCCGTCAGCCTGTCTCCGGACGAGGCGCTGACGCGCTGCGATCTACGCGTCCGCTCCACCCTGGCGCCGGCCGGCGCGCCGCTGACTTTGCTGCGCGAGGAGACCGCCGATCCCTGGATCGCGAAGCTCGACAGCCGCTACGACCGCTGTCCGGTGCCCGACCCGGCGGGGATGGAGGAACTCGACCGCGTCTTTTATGCCAGCCGCTGGCTGTCG
This sequence comes from Mesorhizobium sp. B2-8-3, assembly GCF_006440815.1. Classification (NCBI taxonomy): domain Bacteria; kingdom Pseudomonadati; phylum Pseudomonadota; class Alphaproteobacteria; order Hyphomicrobiales; family Phyllobacteriaceae; genus Mesorhizobium; species Mesorhizobium sp. B2-8-3. Next base: position 270,542 of record NZ_VFTW01000006.1, on the reverse strand, counting down.
CAGACCTGCGCGCTGGCGCTGGGGTCGCCGACCCTGTTGCGCAAATCGCGCGACGGCTTCAACGCCAAGGTCGAGGCCCTGCTCGGCCGGACGCTGCCCGACAGCGCCATCGACAGGGCCGACCCCGAACTGCCGCTCGATTTCTCAAGCGCGCCGAAACTCAGGCTGATCTATCTGTCGTCGCTGGAGTTCAAGGCGGATTTCTCCGGCCGCATCATGGAGCGGCTGATCCGCCATCACGCAGCACTTGGCACCAAGGTGCGCATCCTGGTGACCGACGTGCTGGAGCGTGAGAAGGACGACGCGCTGCTGCACCGGCTGGCGGCTGAGTTCCCCAACGTCCAATTACAGGAATATCGCTGGCAGGCGGACCACGGCGCGCCGTTCGACGAGCAGATCTCGCAGCTGCACAAGGTTCACCATATCAAGATGCTGGCGACGCTGGCCGAAGAGCCCGGTCGCTCGCGCGTCATCATCGGCGGGCGCAACATCCATGACGGCTTCCTGTTCCACAAGCCCGTCGACCTGACCCGCTATCCGGACCTGGAGCAATACGGCAAGACCGACGGCTTCTCGCTGAATTACTATTCCAACTGGAGCGATTTCGACATCGAGATCGCCGACCCGGCGACCGTCGAGACGCTGGCCGCGCATCTGTCGACAATCTGGCTGCGCGACGCTGACACCAACCTGTCGCGGCCGTTTTCCATTCCGGTTCCCGGTGGAAGCCCGCGCGGCGTGGCGCGGCATTTCATTTCCGTTCCCTACGAGGACGGGCACGCGCTGGAGGCCTATTTCGTCGAACTGATCGACACCGCCGAGCATCGCATCGAGATCGTCAATCCCTATCTCAACCTGACGCCCGATATCGCCCGGGCCTTCGACCGGGCGCTGGCCAGGGGCGTGAAGATCGACGTCGTCGGCCGTATCGACCTCAAGGGCGACATCGGCGGGCGATTCCTCACCGCGCTCAACAAGCTGTTCGTCGAGAAATATGGCGACCGCATCGACATCCGCGAGTTCAAGGCGCCGGATGTCGTGCTGCATTCCAAGATCATGATGATCGACGAAAGGCTGGTCGCCATCTCCTCGGTCAACCTCAACAACCGCAGCTTCTTCCATGACTCGGAGAACGGCATGGTCGTGCTCGATCCGGCTTTCTACCGCCGCATGAAGCCGGTCTATGAAGACTACCTCGCCCATTCGCGCCCGGTCGCCACCAATGTCACCATCGGTTGGGCCTACCGGCTGCTGTTCAGCGACACCTGGGTCCGGCAGGCATTCTGACGCGAGCCCCGCCGAAGCAGCTGCAAAGCCCGTCAGATAGGTTTGAGGTAGCGTTCCGGGCTAAGGTCGCGCGCGTTGATCTCCGGCACCCGGTTCGACATGATGTCGGCCAGCACCTTGGCCGAGCCGCAAGCCATGGTCCAGCCGAGCGTGCCATGGCCGGTGTTGAGAAAGAGGTTGGCGACCTCGCTTTGCCCGATCAAGGGCGGTCCGTCCGGCGTCATCGGCCGCAAGCCGCACCAGAAGCTCGCCGCCTTGAGGTCGCCGCTGCCGGGAAAGAGATCGCCGACCGAGTGTTCGAGCGTGCGGCGGCGCGATTCCTGCAAGCGAAGATCATAGCCCGAAATCTCCGCCGTGCCGCCGACGCGGATGCGGTCGCCGAGCCTGGTGATCGCCACCTTGTAGGTCTCGTCCATGACGGTCGACACCGGTGCTGCCTCGGCATTGCTGATCGGCACGGTGATCGAATAGCCCTTGACCGGATAGACCGGAATTGGGCGCCCCAGCGAGCGCATGAACTGCGCCGAATAGCTGCCCATCGCCATCACGAAGGCGTCCGCGGATCTCCATCCGCGATCGGTAAGCACATTGGTGAGGCGATTGCGGTTCCTGACGATGCGCCGGATGGTCGAGCCGTATTCGAAGGTCACGCCGCGCGCTACGCAGAGTTCTGCGAGCTTGTCGGTGAACATCTTGCAGTCGCCGGTCTCGTCACCCGGAAGCCTGAGGCCGCCGACGAATTTATCGCGCACCGCCGCAAGGGCCGGCTCGGCCGCGGTACAGCCGTCGCGATCGAGGATTTCATAGGGCACGCCATATTTCTTCAGCACCTCGACGTCGCCGCCGGTGCCGTCGAGCTGCTTCTGTTTGCGAAAGAGCTGCAGCGTGCCTTTGCTGCGTTCGTCGTAAGTGATGCCGGTCGCCTCGCGCAGCGCTTTCAGCGTGTCGCGGCTGTATTCGGCAAGCGGCACCATGCGCGACTTGTTGAGCGCGTAGCGCTCGGCCGTGCAGTTGCGCAGCATCTTGAGGAGCCACGTCCACATATTCGGGTCGAACGCCGGCCGCACCACCAGCGGTCCGTATTTCATCAATAGCCATTTGACGGCTTTGACCGGGATGCCGGGCCCGGCCCAGGGCGAGGCATAGCCCGGCGATACTTCGCCGGCATTGGCGAAGCTGGTTTCGAGCGCCGGCCCCGGCTGGCGATCGTAGACGGTCACTTCATGACCGGCCTCGGCGAGGAAGTAGGCGGTGGTGACTCCGATCACGCCGCCGCCCAGCACGATGACTTTCATTCCATGCTCCCTCAAAGGCCGATCATGCCGCGGAAGGGCCCGGATCGTCCCCTTCTGTCTGCCGGATTTTGCCGCGCCCGCCAAGGGGCCAGTCACCGGCGGATGCGCTGTGGACCAGCTTGAGGCCGTGGCGAGGTCGCTCGGCGGCGCGATCCTGCGCTGCGCGCCGCGCGGCCTCCGGCTGATAGGCCACATCCTCGAGAAGGATCTCCTCGGCAGGGCCGTCGGGCCGCTCGGCCAGCGCCGATTGGCCCGCTTTCATGCCAAGCAGGCAAAGGCCGCGCCACGTGGCGACCGGCAGGCCGGAGCCGACGGGAGCGGATGCTTCGGCCTGCACCAGCGTCCGCGTCTGAAGTGAACCGCCGCCAACGCGGAAGATCACCCGGCTGTTGAGCGTGGCCAGGTCTGGCTCGACGGCTCCCGTCGCAATGACGCGGCTTTCGGCAAGCTTGCGTTCGAGCATCGGCGCGATCGGATCGGCAAACGCGCGGCGGCGCATCAGCATCGCCTCGATCACCGCGAAGTCCTTGGCCGTCAGCCGGTAGACGGTCCTGGTCATGGCGCCCTCCGCGTTTGCTCGACGACTTCGATCGTTGCCGAGAGAACCCGGCTGTCGCGGCTCCGCCAGGAGACCGTGCGGCCGGCGCGCGCGCCGATCAGCGCGGTTCCAAGCGGCGTCAGCACCGATATGCGTCTTTCGGCGATGTCGGCCTCCGCCGGATAGACCAGCGTCACCGTCTGAAGGCTTCCTTCCGGATCCTGAAGCGTCACCGTCGAGCCCATCCGCACCACGTCGGCGGGCATTGCCGCCTCGGTGGCGACCCGGGCGCGGTCCATTTCGGCAAGCAGGTCCTCGGCCATATCGGGCGTGCGGTTGAGAAAGGCCCTGGCGAGACTGCTCAGCCGGTCGTGATCCGCCGCGCTGACAAGGAGGGTGGAACGCGATTGCGTTGCTGTGGGCATGGCATACCTCATATGCGGGCGCATCGGCGAAGCGAATGCGCGCAAGCCGCCACGTAGGCGGCGAACAAAGCCGGGCCGCAAAGGCCGCCGGCTCGATGAAATGTCTGGAATTCAAACGCCCCGGTTCACGCGGCCGCCGGCATTGGCGGCCACGTCGGGGCTACGCTCCCGCGATGGGGCAAACCCTGAAGCAGGTTTTGGTATAAGCGAGGTTGCTCATGCCCCGAACCTTGCCGAGAAGCCCCGGCTTGTCAAGCAAGGCGCCTGTCTCAAGCTCCTAGGTAGCGGCGGTGAAAGCGCGCACCCAGGCTGGTCAATATCTCGTAGCCGATGGTGCCGGCGTGGCCGGCCGCGTCGTCGACGCTTTGCGAGGGACCGATGAGCTCGACGAGCCCGCCTTCGCTGAGCCGGCCGGCCGGAAGCGCCGAAATGTCGAGGACGATCGAGTCCATCGACACGCGCCCGATGAACGGCAACCGCACGCCCTCGAACCAGGCGGCCGAAGCGGCGCGCCGGTGCCAGCCGTCGCCATAGCCCAGCGAAATGGTCGCCAGCCTGAGCGGCCCCTCGGCTTGATGGGTGTGGCCATAGCCGATGCCCGCGCCCGCGCCGACCTGCCGCGTCTGCGCCACCTTGGCTTGCAGCCCTATCACCGGCAGCATCGGGTTGGGTGCGTTGGGTGTGGGGTTGACGCCGTAGAGCGCGGCTCCCGGACGGGCAAGGTCGTAGTGGTAGGCCGGTCCGAGAAAGATGCCGGACGAGTTGGCCAGGGAGGCGGGCGCCGCGGGCAGCATCTTGCGCAGCAATTCGAATTCGCGTCGCTGCTTCTCGTTCGCCGCCTGTTGCGGCTCGTCGGCGCGGGCGAGATGGCTCATCACGAAACGGATGTCGACGCCGTCGAAAGCGCCGGCCTCGCCCACGACCGCCTCGATTTCCGCCGGCGCCATGCCGAGCCGGGCCATGCCGCTGTCGACCTGGATCGCGGCGGCAAGGCTTTGGCCCATGCCTCGCGCGATCTCGCGCCAGGCCTTCAGTTGCATGGCGCTGTTGATGACCGGCCAAAGCCGAGCCGCCGCGGCTTCCGGTGCAGAACCCGGAGGCAGCCCGTTCAGCACGAAGATGTCGGGCCCGGGCCCGATCGCCTTGCGCAGCGCGATGCCCTCGCCGAGCAACGCGACGAAAAAGATGTCGCAGCCCTCCTTCGCCAGCGCCGATGCCACTTGCGCAGCGCCAAGCCCGTAGCCGTCGGCCTTGAGCACGCCCGCGCAGCGAACGCCGTCGAGTCGCACCTTTAGCCGGCGGTAGTTTTCCCGGATGGCGCCGAGGTCGATCGTCAGGATCGCGCCGGCGGCCGCCTCGCTCACCGTCGAACCGCTGCTTGCATCATGTGCCGGAAACACGCGTCCGGTGTCGTCGTTCATGGCGACCCCCGCTCATTGCATCGGCAATCAATACGGCCGCAGCGCCGGCGCGACAACCGGGGCGGATGACCGCTCAGCGGACGAGATGCTGGAATGCTGCGACGACCTGCTCGTAGACCTTGCGCTTGAACGGCACGATCAGCTCCGGCAGATCCCGCATCGGCCGCCAGGCCCATTCGTCGAATTCGGCGGTGTGGCCGCCGGGCGGCGGATTGATCTCGATCTCGCTTTCGTCGCCCTCGAAGCGATAGGCGAACCATTTCTGCGTCTGGCCGCGATAGCGGCCCTTGAAGGCGACGCCGACCAGATGCTCCGGCAGGTCGTAATTGATCCAGCGCGGCGCCTCGGCCAGCAGCGACACGCTGCGCATGCCGGTTTCCTCGTAGAGCTCGCGGCCCGCGGCCTCGATCGGCTCTTCGCCCTTGTCGATGCCACCTTGCGGCATCTGCCAGAGTTGCGTCGTGCCGGCGAACTCGCTGTCCGGTTCGGCGATGCGGTGCCCGACCCAGACCAGGCCTGCTCCGTTGAGGATCATCAGCCCGACGCACGGACGGTAAGGCAGCGTTTCAGGATCGATCTTCTTGGCCATGGGTCAGCGTTCCAGCCGTCTTTGAGGATTGACTTCGGCGAGGCGGGTAGGGTTAGCCTTTTTGCGGATCGATCGCCACCGCCGAGATCGGCACGATCTCGATGCCGCGCTTCTTCGCTTCGGCAATCCAGGACGTCACCGTGTCGACGGTGATATCGAAGGCCGAACCGATGCCGACGGCGCTGCCCTTGGCCCGCGCCGTGGCTTCCAGGCTGTCCAGCTTCTTGAGGATTTCGCCGCGGTCCTGCACGGCATCGATCGCCATGTCGCCGGCAACGAACGGCACGCCGTCCTTGAGCGCAAGATCGGGCGCAACGCTGCGGGCGGACGACCCGTCGTCGATATAGGCGAGCCCCCGCTTGCCGAGCTCGGCCATGAACGGTTCCATCGCCGAGGCGTCGGTCGAGAAGCGCGCGCCCATATAGTTCATGACCCCGGTATAGTTGGTCGTGCGCGACAGCGCCCAGTGCAGGCTCTTCAGGTTCTCGTCCGGGCTGGCCGACACCGTCAGCGTGTTGCGGCCGGGATTGACGTTCGGATAGTCGAACGGCTCGAGCGGCACCTGCATGACGATCTCATGCCCGCTCTGCCTTGCCGCCTGCATCCAGCGGCCGATGCTGTTGCCTTGCGGCGCGAAAGCCAGCGTCACTTCTGCCGGCAGCTTGGCGATCGCGGCTTGCGTGCCGGTCTGCGAGACGGCGAGTCCGCCGATGACGATCGCCACCCGTGCCCCGCGCGCGCCCGACCAAGGCCGCGCATAGACGTCGAAAGGCCGCCTGCCGTCGGCGGAGCGCATCGGCAGCGGACCGGTGTCGCTGGCCTCGATCAGCGCCCTGTCCGGGATGTGGGCGACCTTGAGGTTCTGGCCGAGCGTCGACGGATCGCGAATCACGATCGCCGCCTTCGGCGGCCCGTCGCCCTCCTCGGTCTGGACATGGATGATCTGCGGGCCGCCGCTCTTCATCGGCGTGCTGGCTTGTGGTGTCGTCGCGGCTACCGGAGCCGGCGCGGGCGCCGCTGCCGCCGCAGGGGCAGGCGCAGCGGTGACCTTCGGCGTCGAAACAGCCACTTCTTCCGGCTTGCGGAACGGCTTTTCACGCAGCGCGATAGCGCCGGAAACCCCGATCACGCCAAGCACGGCCAGCACAGCGACGAGCGTGCCGGAGCCGATGCCGCGCGAGGCCTTGCGCTGAGGCCGGAGCGTCTGTCCGAGCGGGCGTTCGATGTCCTTGCCGATCTCAGCCAAGTCGTGTTTCCCCGGAAGCCCGCCAGGGTCACTTTTTCGTGACATCTCGCGTAAACTTCGCAATCGCTGGCGCGATACCCCAGACGCGTGGCGCCCCAACCGCGGTCCCCGAATCAAACTGCCGGAACCTCGCGGCCCCGGCAGCATTGCATTGCTTCGCGCAGCCGGCCAGAGCCGGACCGCACTACTGGTTCAGCACGGCCTTGTCCGGGTTCGGCGGGAACGACGGATCGGTCTTTTCGCCGCGCAGAAGCTGCTCGGCATAGATCAGCTGCAGGTCGTCCTTCGGATCCGGCGGCACATAGGCAGCCGAGCCCGAACCGGTGGAGCTCTCGTCGGCGCCCTTGATGTGGCCCTTGAGATCGGATTCGCCGCGGGTCAGGTCGCGGCCCTGCAGATCCGGCGGCAGCGGCTGGTCGACCTTGATGTCGGGCGTGATGCCCTTGCCCTGGATCGACTTGCCCGACGGCGTGTAATAGAGCGCCGTGGTGAGCCGCAGCGCGCCATTCTCGCCGAGCGGGATGATGGTCTGCACCGAGCCCTTGCCGAAGGACTGCGTGCCGACCACCGTGACGCGGCGCAGGTCCTGCAGCGCGCCGGCGACGATTTCCGAGGCGCTCGCCGAGCCGCCATTGACCAGCACGATCATCGGCTTGCCGTTGATGTCGTCGACCTGCTTCGGCTTGGCGTCGAAGCGGGTGACGTCCTTCGGATCGCGGCCGCGGGTCGACACGATCTCGCCGCGCTTGAGGAAGGCATCCGACACGCTGACCGCTTGGTCGAGCAGACCGCCCGGATTGAGGCGCAGGTCGAGCACATAGCCCTTCAGCTTGTCGTTCGGCACCTGCTTCTTGATGTTCTCGATGGCGTTCTCGAGATCGTCATAGGTCTTCTCGGTGAAGGAGGTGATCTTCATGTAGCCGATGTCGTTCTCGACCCGGTACTTCACCGCCTTGACCTTGATGACGTCGCGCACCACCGTGATTTCGATCGGCTTGTCGGCGCCCTGGCGCAGGATGGTGAGCTTGATCGGCGTGTTGACCGGTCCGCGCATCTTCTCGACCGCGTCGTTGAGGGTGAGGCCGCGCACCTCTTCGCCGTCGATCTTGGCGATGTAGTCGCCCGACAGCACACCCGCCTTGGCGGCCGGCGTGTCGTCGATCGGCGTGATGACCTTGACGAGGTCGTTCTCCATGGTGACCTCGATGCCGAGGCCGCCGAACTCACCCTTGGTCTGCACGCGCATGTCCTGCGCCTGCTCGGCGTTCATGTACGAGGAGTGCGGGTCGAGCGAGGCCAGCATGCCGTTGATGGCGTTCTCGACGAGCGACTTGTCGTCCGGCGGCGTCACGTAATTGGCGCGCACGCGCTCGAAGATGTCGCCGAAGATCGCCAGCTGCTTGTAGGTTTCCGAACCCGCAGCGTTCGCCGCCGAACCCGGTGCGCCGTAGACCAGGCTCATTGCCGATGCGCCCATCAGCGCGCCGGCAAACAGAAGCGACAGTTTCCGCATCATTTCACGTCCTTCCAGAAAATCGGTCCGCCCACCATGGGGCCGGATCGACGGGTTTTCCATCCTTGCGGAACTCGACATAGAGTTCCAGCGCCGCATTTCCATTTCGCGAGGCCGAGGTGCTTGCCACCCGGGCCTCTCCCATCGCGCCGATCGGCTCTCCTGCGAGCACCGACTGTCCGGTCGCGACGCTGATTCTGCTCATCCCCGCCAGGACGACATGATAACCGTCGCCCGCATTGAGGATCAAGAGTTGACCATAGGAGCGAAACGGCCCCGCATAAAGCACGTTTCCATCCGCCGGCGCGGTGACGATGGCTCCCGATTGTGTCGCAACCATGTCGCCCTGCATCGCCTCGCCATTGCCGTCGTCGGCGCCGAAACGCAGTTTGATCTTGCCGATGACAGGCAGCGCGATCTGGCCTTGCAATGCCGAGAACGGCGCCGATCCGGTGAGGCGATTGGCCTCCGGCACCGGCAGCGCGGCGAGCTCGGTGGTCGAGGCCGTCGTGTCGTTGTCCGTCGATTTCCGCTCGCCCGCCTTGACCTGGTCCTGCCCCTTGCGCGCCTTGTCGGCTTCGAGCGAGGCGATCAGGTCCTTGAGGCTGCTCGCCTTCGCCGCCAGCTGCTGCGAGTGCTGCTGTTCGGCCGCCATCGCCGTTTGGGTATCGGCCTGCAGCTTCTTCTTGGCTTCGAGCAGCATGGTGAGCCGCTTCTTCTCGGCCGTCTGGTCGGTGACGGCGGTGGTGAGTCTCGCCCGTTCTGCCTCGATCGAGGCCGTGACGCGGGTCTGCTCCTTGAGGTCGGCCATCAGCCTGTCGGTCTGCTGGCGCAATTCCGGCACCACGGCGCCGAGCAGGATGGCGCTGCGCACCGACGACAGCGCATCTTCGGGCTTGACCAGGATCGCCGGCGGCGGATTGAGCCCCATGCGCTGCAGGGCGCCCAACACCTCGGCCAGCACGTCGCGCCGCGCCATGAGCGAGGCGCGCAGTTTTCCTTGCTCGGCCTTCAGCCCTTCGAGCTTGGCGCCGATATCCTCGATGTCCTGGCCGAGCTTCTGTTCCGTCATCGCCGACTGGATGAGCGCCGCGGTGATCGAGGCATAGTCCTTCCGCACCGAGGCGATGTCGGCGGCGAGCTTGCCCAGCCGCTCCGACGACAAGGTGATCTCCTTGGAAACCTGCTCGTATTCGGCCCGGCTCTGATCCGGATCGGGCGCAAGGTCGAGCGAATTTTCGGCCGCCCGGACCGGCCCGAGCGTGACCACGGCGGCGACAAGGGTCAAACCGCAACGGCTGCGCCAAGCGCGCGTTCTGGAATTCCAGCCTTCAGACATCAGGCCTCGACTGTATCCGCCGCTTCGTTAACGAACCATCAACCATGTTGGAAGCGCCCAATAACCCGGTTGCCGCGCGATTGAGGCGGAAATCGCGGCGCAGGCCGGCAATCCCCAGCTTTTCGGCCGATGCCGTTATTCACGATCGATGATACGGATGACCGGAAAGGATCGTGGCGATCCGGTAGAGCTGCTCGCCCAGCATGACGCGCACCAGCTGGTGCGGCCAGGTCAGCGCGCCGAACGACAGCACCAGATCCGCCTGCTCGCGCAAGGATCTGTCGTGGCCGTCGGCGCCGCCGATGGCCACGACGAGCGCCTTGCGGCCGCCGTCGCGCAACTGGCCGATGCGGGCGGCCAGGTCCTCCGAGGAGAGCGACTTGCCGCGTTCGTCGAGCAGGATGAGAACAGTGCCCGGCTGCAACTGGGCCTGCAGCCTCTGGGCTTCCTCGCGGCGGCGCTCGTCGGCGCTCTGTCCGCGGCTCTCGGGAACCTCGACAATGCCGGCAAATTCCAGCCCGACCACGGGCCCGCTCTTCGAAAAGCGCTCGAAATAGCGGTCGGCGAGTTCTCTCTCGGGGCCGGTCTTCATCCGGCCCACGGCATGAACGGTGATCTTCATCCTCGCCCCGGCGAGCTTGTCCTAACGCGTACCGTGACGGTTCACGGCACACGGATCAAGGCTCAGTGCAGGGTCTCTTCCTCGAGATCCGGCGCCTGCCACATCTTTTCCAGATTGTAGAATTCGCGGACTTCGGGGCGGAAGACATGGACGATGATGTCGCCCGAATCGATCAGGACCCAGTCGGCGCCGGCCAGCCCCTCGACGCGCGCCGTGCCGAGGCCGGCATCCTTCAGCGCCTTGAGGAGGTGATCGGCGACAGCCGAGACATGACGGTGCGATCGGCCCGAGGCGATGACCATGTAGTCGCCGAGGCTCGATTTTCCCTGGATGTCGATTGAGACGATGTTTTCGGCCTTGGAGTCTTCCAGACTGGCAAGGACTGTGTCGATGGCGAGGGACGCGGCGTCGTTTCCGCTGATCCCTGCCGGCGAAGGCATGATGTCAGCCTTCTTCCGCAGTGCTGTTCTCAGTGTGTTTCCTTTCCCAACAAGAACAACCAAATCACCATGCAAAAGGTGACACCACATAGATAGGCAGAGTTCCATTGCAGTTTCAAGACGGGCGCGCCCTGCCCGCGCCAACGCGGCTCTGCTTGGCAGGTTCCGTCGTTCCGAAAAATCGGAACCCTTTGCGCTTTGCATAGGTTATCGGCTCACTGACCAATGGGGACTTCATCCATGCCAACCGACCCGCAAAGCGCCCTCATCACCATCCAGGCCGGGCTTGCGCAGCTGAGCACGCTGATCGTTTCCTATTCCTTCTCGGCCATCGGCGCCATAATCCTGCTGGTTGTCGGCTATTTCGTCGCTGGTGTCGCCGAGCGCTCGATCTCGGCCGGCCTCGGCCATATCCACGGCTTCGACGCGACCTTGCGTCATTTCTTCTCCAAGATCGTCCGCTACGCCATCCTGATCCTGGTCACCATCATGGTGCTCGGCCAATTCGGGGTGCAGACCGCCTCCATCATCGCGGCAATAGGCGCCATCGGCCTGGCCATCGGGCTGGCTCTGCAAGGCACGCTGCAGAACATCGCCGCCGGCATCATGCTTCTGGCGCTCCGGCCCTTCCGCATCGGCGAATATGTCGAGGTCGGCTCGATTGCCGGCACCATCGAGGAGATCGGCCTCTTCGCCACCAAGCTGCGCTCCGTCGACGGCGTCTATGTGCTGGCACCCAACTCGACGCTGTGGAACCAGCCGGTGCGCAATTTCACCCGCAACGGCGTGCGCCGCACCGACGTGAGCTTGAGCATCGGCTCCTGGAACGACATCGACCGCGCGCAAAAGACGCTGCTTGCCATCGCCGGCGCCGAAAAGCGCATCCGGCGCGAACCGGCGCCGATCGCCTTCGTGGCAAATCTCGGCGACACCACCGTTTCGCTCACCTTGCGCTACTGGACGTCGGCCGCCGACTATTTCTCGACCCAGACCGACATGACCAAGCGCGCCAAGCAGGCTTTCGACAGCGAAGGCATCTCGATCCCGCTGCCGCCGCCGGAAATGCCGGCGCCGGAGGCGCGCAAGCAGTAGCCTCGCAACAGCGATTTTCAATCTGCCGGCATTCTGAACCGATTTCGAGGTATCTCGGCTATTGCCGTGATTTCGATCTGCAAGTCCGGATGATAAAGTCGCACGATCTCGACGGTTGTCGTTACGGGATAGGGCTCTGAAAAGAACTCCTTGCGGATGTCTCCCGACGCCATGAACCGCTCGATGTCGGTCGTATACTGGGTCAGCGATACGATATCGGCCATCTCCCCACCGATGGCCGCGAGCACGGCCTTGATGTTTTCGAGGGTTTGCCGGACCTGAGCCCGCATATCGCCCTTCCCGACAATCTGCCCTTCACGGTCAAGCGAAACTTGGCCTTTTAGGTGAACGAGTTGCCCGCCCTCATGGATTTTCACCATGGAGAACGCGCCAAAAGGCTTCCACACCGCTGCGGGATTATAGCTCTTCGACATCTCTGATCTTGCTCGAATTTGGGCCAAAAAGTCGCGAAGATGCGCAGCTTGTCAATCTTTGACGTGTCGCTGCTGTTCGTCCGGCGCGAAGGCAAGCTCCACCGGCAAGGGCGTCTGCGCCGACATCGGCGCGAAACTGCCGCTTGTGGCCGCGGGCGTCGGCCGGCCGGCCATCACGCGCCACAGCACGAACAGGCAGAAGGCCGATGCGATGACGATGCCGACATAGATGAAGGTCGCGGTGCCGAAGACGGCGGAAAGCGCCGTCACGATGCCCGGCACGATGAAGCCGGCCAGCGACCAGGCAAACAGCATCGAGCTCGACAGCGCCAGAAGCTCGTCTTTGCCGGCGCGATCGGCGGCATGCGCGCTGGAGAGCGCGTAGATCGATTCCGACGCCCCATCCCAGATGAGATAGATCACCACCAGCGCCATCAGCGCGCCGCCGTCGAAGACAATGGCGAGCACGCTGGCGACGGTCGCGAGCGCCGCCGCGCCCGCCAGCACGTAGCGGCGGTCGGTACGGTCGGAAATCCAGCCGAGCGGGATCTGCAGGATCAGCGTGCCGACCGGCATCGCCGACAACAGCAGCGCCACGTCGGCCTGGCTATAGCCCTTGGCGGTGGCATGGATCGGCGCAAAACCGGAAACGATCATCGACAAGCCGCCGACCGCCAGCATGCCGGCGACGCCGACCGGGGAGATCCGCCAGGCGCGGCGAAGCGCCACCGACGCGGCCTGCGGCGCCGGCGGCTGGGCAAGCCGCGTCATGCCGACCGGCAGGATGGAGAGCGCGGTGAAGGTGATGCCGATCAGCGCGGCGGCGGCTGTATGGATGTCGATCGCGGCGAGCGTCGCATAGCCAACGCCCAATCCGCCAATATAGGCGACGTAGAACACCGCCATGATCCGGCCGCGGATCGAATTCGGCAAGGCGTCGTTCAGCCAGCTCTGGGCGACGATGAACAGCCCGCAAATGGCGAAGCCGTAGAGCGCCCGGGCCGCGATCCAGAGCAACGGGATCGGCCCGGCGCCGATCGCGGCATTGGAAAGCGCGATCAGCGCCGAAAGCACCATGAAGGCGCGGGCGTGGCCCACTCGCTTGACGAGCGGCCCGGTCAGGATGCAGCCGGCAAGCCCGCCGGCCGAAAGCCCGGTGACGATCAGCCCGGCCCAGGTCGGGTCGAAACCGTCGGCGCCGAGCCGCACCGGGATATAGGCGAACATCAGCCCGTTGCCGATCGCGATCAGCGCCATCGACACGATGACGCTGGCAATGGCGATCAGCGGCGCCGATCGCGCGGCGCGGCTGGGATCGGTTGTGGATTGATTCTGCTTCAGCATGTCCACGCAAGCTTGGCCTACGAACAGGCAAAAAGCCGCCGCAAAAGCGACATGGCCGGACTTACCTTCTCCCCTTGGAGGAGAAGGAGGGCGCTCACCCCTTCGCCGCCTTGCGGATCGCGGTGGAGGACAGCAAGGAGCGCGGACCGTGGATGAAAGTCCAGGCCGGCGCCGGCATGCGGGCAAGCAGCGGCGCGTCGCCCTCGTCGACGCGGGCATAGTCGAAGGTCTTGGCGACCACCGACGACAGGAAGGAGAGCGTGGCGCCCGGGCGATCGATGACCGCGATCGGGAAGGTCAGCACGATCTCGCGCCAGCGCTGCCAGCGGTGGAAGTCGCGCAAGCTATCCGCGCCCATGATCCAGACGAAATCGACGCCCGGATTGCGCGCCTTGACCAGCGCAAGCGTGTCGGCGGTGTAGCGCACGTGCTGCGCCGCCTCGAACGCGGTGACCTTGATCCTCGGATTCCTGGCGATCTTTTCGGACAGCTCGACGCGCTCGGCGAGCGGCGCCAGTTCCCGCGCGCTCTTCAGCGGATTGCCGGGCGTCACCATCCACCACAGCTGGTCGAGCGCGAGCCTTCTCAGCGCGATCTCGGCGACCAGCGCGTGACCGGCATGCGGCGGGTTGAACGAACCGCCGAACAGACCGACGGTCAGCCCCTTGGCGGCGTGCGGCATGCGGAGGTAGCGGGCGGGGACGATGGGCTGAAGGGACGAAAGCATGGTGCTAGGCCCCCCTCTCTGGCCTGCCGGCCATCTCCCCCTCAAGGGGGGAGATCAGATGTTGCCTATGCTTTCGCCAATCGCCGGCGTTGCAAGCCGAGCACCGGCGCCGAAGCTGCCAATCTCCCCACTTGAGGGGGAGATGGCCGGCAGGCCAGAGGGGGGGGCCTTGGCGCAAAGGCTCAAGCTCTAGCGGCAAGCGTCAAGGCCTCACCTGTCCCGACCCGCGCACGCGGTATTTGAATGAGGTGAGCTGCTCGACGCCGACCGGCCCGCGCGCGTGCATCTTGCCGGTGGCGATGCCGATCTCGGCGCCCATGCCGAACTCGCCGCCATCGGCGAACTGCGTCGAGGCGTTGTGCAGAAGGATCGCCGAGTCGATCTCGTTGAAGAATTTCTCGACCGCCTGCGCATCCTCGGCGACGATCGCCTCGGTGTGGTGCGACGAGAAGGTCTCGATATGCTCGATCGCGCCGGCGACATCGTCGACCAGCTTCACCGCGATGATGGCGTCGAGATATTCCGTCACCCAGTCCGCATCGGTCGCCGGGCTGGCGTCGGCGAACGCTTCCGTCACCTCGGCATCGGCGTGGATCTCGCAGCCGGCGGCGCGCAGCGCTTCGAGGATCGGCACCAGATGCGTGGAGGCCACCGCGCGGTCGACCAGCAAGGTCTCGGCGGCGCCGCATACGCCGGTGCGCCGCATCTTGGCGTTGACGGCGATCTTGACCGCCATGTCGAGCTTGGCCGAGCGGTCGACATAAAGATGGCAGATGCCTTCCAGATGCGCGAAGACCGGCACCCGCGCCTCGTTCTGCACGCGTCCGACCAGGCTTTTGCCGCCGCGCGGGATGATGACGTCGAGACTGCCGCCGAGACCTTTGAGCATCTCGCCGACGGCGGCGCGGTCGGTGGTCGGCACCAGTTGGATGGCGTCCTGCGGCAGGCCGGCAGCCTTCAGCCCTTCGACCATGCAGGCATGGATCGCCGACGACGAATTGTTCGAATCCGAGCCGCCGCGCAGGATCACCGGATTGCCCGCCTTGAGGCAAAGCGCGCCGGCGTCCGCCGTCACGTTGGGGCGGCTTTCATAGATGACGCCGATGACGCCGAGCGGCGTGCGCACGCGCTCGATATGAAGGCCATTCGGCCGATCCCATTCGGCGATGACGTCGCCGACCGGATCCTTGAGCGCGGCGATCTCGCTTATGCCGTCGGCCATCGCCTTGATGCGCGAGGGGGTGAGCTTCAGGCGGTCCATGAAGGAGCCCGACAGCCCGGCCTCCTCGCCATTCGACATGTCGATGGCGTTGGCGTCGAGGATCGCCTGCTCGTTGCGCAGGATGGCATCGGCCATGGCGACGAGCGCGGCATTCTTGGCCTTGGTGGAAGCGACGGCCAACGGTCGCACGGCGGCGCGGGCGCGGCGGCCGATATCGGCCATCAGCGCCACGGTGTCTTCGCCGGATTTTTCATGCAGCTTCAGCATGGTTCATCCCTCCGCTCGGTCGTCGGCCGATGCTCTAGTCGTCGGCCAATACTTGGTCGCCGCCGACGCTTACCACAAGGTCGTCGCGATGGATCATCGCCGAGCGCGCCTCGTAGCCGAGCACGTTTTCGATCTCGGCCGTCTTCAAGCCCGCGATCCTTACGGCATCGGCGGCATCATAGGCAACAAGGCCGCGCGCGATCTCGCGGCCCTCGGGCGACAGGATCGCCACCGTGTCGCCGCGCGAGAAGTTGCCGCTGACCAGTTTAACGCCCGCCGGCAGCAGCGACTTGCCCGATTTGAGCGCGCCGATGGCGCCCGCATCGACCGTGAGCCGGCCTGCCGGCTCGAGCTGCCCGGCGATCCAGGTCTTGTAACCCTTCACCGGATTGGCGCTCGGCTTGAAGAAGGTCGCGCGCTCGCCGCGCTCGATCGCCATCAGCGGCGACAGCCTGGTGCCCGAGGTGATGATCATGGCGGTGCCGGCGGCGTTGGCGATCTTGCCGGCGTCGAGTTTCGTGCGCATGCCGCCGCGCGACAGCTCGGATGCGGCCACGCCCGCCATCGCCTCGATGTCCGGCGTGATGCGGTCGACCACGGGGATGAATTTCGCTTGCGGATCCTTAGCCGGCGGCGCCGTGTAGAGTCCGTCGATATCGGAAAGCAGCACCAAGAGATCGGCGCCCATCATCGTCGCCACTCGGGCCGCCAGCCGGTCGTTGTCGCCGTAGCGGATTTCCGACGTCGCCACCGTGTCGTTCTCGTTGATGACCGGCACCGCCTTCATCTTGAGCAGGGTCGAGATCGTCGCGCGCGCGTTGAGGTAGCGGCGGCGTTCTTCAGTGTCGCCAAGCGTCAAGAGGATCTGGCCCGACTTCAGCCCGTCGTTGCCGAGCGCGTCCGACCAGGCGCCGGCAAGCGCGATCTGGCCGACCGCGGCGGCGGCCTGACTCTCCTCGAGCTTCAGCGCGCGTTTACCGAGGCCGAGAATGGTGCGGCCAAGCGCGATGGCTCCTGAGGATACGACAAGCACTTCCGCGCCGGTACTGGCAAGCGCCGCAATGTCGTCGGCAAGCGAGGTCAGCCAGTCGCGCTTCAGGCCCGTCGCGCGGTCGACGAGCAGCGCCGAACCGATCTTCACGGTGATGCGCCGGTATGATTTCAGCGATTTCATGGGTCTTATCGCCAGCGCGTGTCGACAGGAGCCGGAACGGCATCGCGCGCTTCGGCGACCACCGCCATCAGCGCGCGCAGCACCGCCTCGACGCCTTCGCCGGTGACGGCCGAGACAAGCAGCGGCGCGCGGCCGGCGGCGCGCTTCAGCGAGGCGGCCTTCTTCTTGCGCTGATCCGCGTCGAGGATATCGATCTGGCTGAGCGCGACGATCTCGACCTTGTCGGTCAGCCCATGGCCATAGGCATCGAGCTCCGCGCGCACGGTCTTGTAGGCCTTGCCGGGATTTTCCTCCTGCGCCGAGACCAGGTGAAGCAATACGCGCGTGCGCTCGACATGGCCGAGGAAACGGTCGCCGATGCCGACCCCTTCATGCGCGCCCTCGATCAACCCGGGAATATCAGCCAGCACGAATTCGCGGCCGTCGATGCGGGCGACGCCGAGGCCGGGATAGAGCGTGGTGAAAGGATAGTCGGCGATCTTCGGCTTGGCGGCGGTGACGGCGGCAAGGAAGGTCGATTTGCCGGCATTGGGCATGCCCACCAGGCCGGCGTCGGCAATCAGCTTGAGCCGCAGCCAGATGCTCAGCTCCTCTCCGGGCAGGCCGGGATTGGCGCGCCGCGGCGCCTGGTTGGTCGAGGTCTTGAAATGCTGGTTGCCGAAGCCGCCATTGCCGCCCTTGGCGAGCAGGAAGCGCTGGCCGACGATCGTCAGGTCGCAGATCAGCGTTTCATTGTCCTCCGCAAAGACTTGCGTGCCCGCCGGCACTTTCAGCGTCACGTCGGCGCCCTTGGCGCCCGTCATGTTGCGGCCCATGCCGTGCATGCCGGTCTTGGCCTTGAAATGCTGCTGGTAGCGATAGTCGATCAGCGTGTTCAGCCCGTCGACCGCTTCCATCCAGACATCGCCGCCGCGGCCGCCGTCGCCACCGTCCGGTCCGCCGAACTCGATGAATTTCTCACGCCGGAACGACACCGATCCGGCGCCGCCATCGCCGGAGCGGATGTAAACCTTTGCCTGGTCGAGGAATTTCATCTGCGTTTCAAGTTTCTGCTGGTGGCCTTGCGGGATTGCTCTAAACCAAGGCGGGACGAAGGGCGAGGCTGTTTTGCGACTAAAGCGCCTGATGCTCTTTTGCAAAGGACGCAGTAGCACTGTTCGCGAGCCAGGGTTGGGGAAATGCTCGAATGAAGGTCGTCACCTACAACATCCAGTTCGGCATCGGCCTCGACGGCAAATACGACCTTGGCCGCATCGCCGATGCGGTACGCGGTGCCGACGTGATCGCGCTGCAGGAGGTGACCCGCAACAATCCGCGCAACGGCGACCGCGACATGGTGGCCGAGATCGGCGAGGCGCTGCCCGATTATTTTGCCGCCTATGGCAGCAATTTCGAGGTCAATATCGGCTCGCGCCTGGAGAACGGCCGCGCCGTCTCGACGTCCTTCCAGCTCGGCAACATGGTGCTGTCGAAGACGCCCATCCATCTGTCGCGCAATCTCCTTTTGCCGCGCAGCCGCAGCCTCGAGACCATGAACTTCCAGCGCGGCGCGCTCGAGGCGCTGATCGAGACGCCGCTCGGCTTCATCCGTTTCTATTCCACCCATCTCGACCACCGCAGCCCGGTCGAGCGCCAGGGCCAGATCCGTTTCCTGCGCCAGCGCCTCTTGAACTATGCGCTGGAAGGCGGCGGCCTGTCGGGCATTCCCGAGATCGGCCTGCCGGACCTGCCCTATCCGGAAGCCTTCATCGTCATGGGCGACTTCAACATGCTGCCGGGCTCGCCGGAATATATCGAACTCGCCGGCCGGCCGGACCATGAGTTCGGCATGCCGCTGACCGCCGATCTCGCCGTCGACGTCGCCCAGCGCCTGGCCGTCGCCGACCTCGTCACCTGGGTCGACCCCGACCGCCCCGGCGACAAAAGCCGCCACAAATGCATCGACTATGTCTTCACCAGCGCCTCGTTGGCCAAGTCGCTGCAGCGCCTGTGGTCCGACCGGGAAGCCGTCGGCTCCGATCATTTGCCGCTCTGGGCCGAACTGGGCTGAGTCGCCTTCGAGCGCCGACGCCTAGGCGTGTTGCTATTCAGGTCAGGCCGAGCCGAAAATGATGGCTACCGAGAACCGGAGCGGAGCGTACGTAAAGTACGTGAGCACCGGAAGCGCAGGAAGCCGGCATTTGCAGGCCGGCCTCACCTGAATTTCAATATGCCTAGAAGTGGACCCAGTTGCGCAGACTGGTCCAGGTCTTCCTGTCGAGCCGGTAGCGCTCGACCGGCACCTGGCCGGCGACGATCGAGTTCAGCATGCCCTGGCCGGCATACTGGAAGCCGCATTTGTGGATGACCCGGCGCGAGGCCGGATTGATCACCCGGGTCGAGGCATGCAGCACCTGGATCGAAGTGTTCTGGAACGCGAGGTCGACCAGCGCATGCGCGGCCTCCGTCGCATACCCGCGCTTCCAGTAGGGTTCGCCGATCCAGTAGCCGAGCTCCAGTCCGCGATCGGTGGTGTTCAAGCCCGCGCAGCCGACGAAGGTGCCGGTGCCGGCAAGGGTGAGCGCATAGACGATGCCGGCGCGGCGCGACGCCGCCATGGCAAGGAAGGTGCGGCCCTCGGCTTCGCCGTAGGGATGCGGCATGCGGGCCAGCATTTCGGCGACATGCCGGTTGTCGGCAAGCGTGACGAGTTGCTCGAGATCGCTCTCGCGCGGGGCGCGCATGACCAGCCGCTCGGTGGCCAGCACCGGGCAATCGATCGCATAACTTTCGTCTTCGGTATCTTCCGCTTCGGCAACCATTTAGTCCTCCAGGGCAAAGAAAAATGAAAAAGAGAGAGGGCAAGCCCATCTCTCCTGATCCTTTTCCTGGCCTGGCCAGACACCGGTTCCCGAGATGGGCGCCGGTGTTATGGTGCGGAACCGGCTACTCCGCTGCTTTGGTAATCGGGTTCACCGATACGTAGGTTCGGCCGTTGGCTTTTTTGTTGAAGGTGACTGCGCCGGCGTCGAGCGCAAAAAGGGTGTGGTCCGTGCCCATGCCAACATTGGTGCCCGGATGCCAGGTCGTGCCGCGTTGGCGGATGATGATGTTGCCGGCGACGACGGCTTCGCCGCCGAACTTCTTCACGCCCAGACGCTTGGAGTGCGAATCGCGACCATTGCGCGACGAACCGCCAGCTTTCTTGTGTGCCATTTGACTAACTCCGATGCGCCCTGAGGCGCTTGAATGGTCTTATGAACGCGTTCGCGTTCCGTTTCAAGTCCCGTACCGGCGACGATCGTCGCCGGAAGAATTACTTCTTCGCCAGTTCCTTGGCCTGCTCGCGCCAGTCCTTGATCTGGTCGGCGCTGAACGGCATGTGCTCGTCGATCTTGGCAACATCCTTGTCGGTGAGCTTGGCGAGCTGCGCGAAGGTGACGATGCCCTGCTCGGCGAGGTCCTTCGCCGCGACCGGGCCGATGCCCTTGATCACGGTCAGGTCGTCCGGCTCGCCCTTCGGCGCCTTGAACAGCGGCGCGGCGACGGTCTCGGCCTTAGCCTCCTCCTTCGGAGCGGCCTCTGCCTTGGGTTCCTTCTTGGCCTTCTCCTTGGGAGCGGCTTCGGCCTTCGCCTCGGCGGCGACTTCCGCCTTGGCTTCGGGGGCCTTTGCCTCGGCCTTGGCTTCCGGCTTGGCGGCGGCCTTCTTCGACGGCTTGGCGCCGCCCAGCAGGATCTCGGCGATCCTGACGGTGGTCAGAAGCTGGCGGTGGCCGATCTTGCGGCGCGAATTCTGGCGGCGGCGCTTCTTGAAAGCGATGACGGTGCGGTTCTTGCCCTGCTCGACGACTTCCGCCGTGACCAGAGCGCCATCGACGAACGGTGCGCCGAAGGTGACATTCTCGCCCTCGCCATGCGCGAGCACGTTGCCGATCTCGACGATATCGCCGACCTTGGCTTCGAGTTTCTCGATCTTCAGGAGATCGTTGGCGGCGACGCGATACTGCTTGCCGCCCGTTTTGATGACTGCGAACATTTTTTGCCTTTCGCTGTTCGGTCGGCCTCGATGAACCGCGTCGGCGGTTCGGCCGTCTTTTTGTCAGTCTGCGGGTTCAAAAAACAAGCGGCGCGGAAGAGCCTCCACGCCGAATGCGGGCTGTCCCTAACCGAAGGTTGCGCCGGAGTCAAGGCAAGCGGGCCGCCCCTGGAGATACATTGAGCGACGTTGCCGGCAAATATCGGCCCGTCCCCTCTCCGCCGCTTTTCGCGGAAGCTGGAAATCGGTCGAATAAGGCCTTGTAACTCCAGCAGTCAGCCGTTATCTAGTGCGCCGCGCCGGCAACGGCCGACCATGACCTCGCGGAGAGGTGGCAGAGTGGTCGAATGCACCGCACTCGAAATGCGGCATACTCGCAAGGGTATCGGGGGTTCGAATCCCTCCCTCTCCGCCATCCTGCTTCGCTCTCCGAGCTTCGCGGGATCAGCGCAGTCTTCCGCGCGAAGCAGGATGCCCTCCGAAGCTTTAGCGAAGGAGGGCTCGCCCGACTTAAGAACGCCTCAAGTCCAGACCAACGCGTTTCGATCGATCCATACCCGGGTCGTGAAGCAGCACACAGTCGCGTGACAGAAATCCGACCATGGTCGATAGTAGCATCATCTCAGGGGATCATCCTGCGAAGGATCGTTCGACATGCGCTCTGGGCGGAATCCAACGGTGTCCGGTCGCTCTTCGGATCGGCTGTTGATTGGGCGAACCATAGCGGTTGCGCTGGCACTTGCATTTTCCGTTTCGCCTTCGCACGCTGCACAGCATCGTCTACCGAGCGGTTACAAATGGGGCCGCTGCCTGCTTGTCGTTCATGGTCAGACCCGCATCTCCGGAAAATGCTCCTATCAGATCGAGCAGGGCGGCGATTTCAACATCCAGGGACCTCATCAGGTCTTTGCCGGCATCGACTATCCCGACACGCATAGCGGGGCGGGCGAAATGTCCAAGGATTACTGGGCCGTCGTCTACAAGGACGGCGATTCCTGGGCAGGCTATGCGAACGGGGATGTTCGCGACACGCACGGCGACGGAAAAGATTGGGGAGAGCTTCACCGCGAAGGCGCCTGCTATGTTGGAAATGAGGTCAAGGTCTGCGTTTGGCGTTAGCCCCCTCCCTTATTCCCTCGATCCGTTCGATGATTTGACCTCTCGCCTTCGGTCGGCGGCCGCCCGGTCGATGGTCACCGTCGCGGAGGTTCCGACGACCAGCCTCGCCTTGGTGGCGGCGTCGCCCTCGAGCACGATATGCACCGGAACGCGTTGCGCCAGCCGCACCCAGGTGAAGGTCGGGTTGATGTCCGCCAGCAGCGTCCCGGACGTGCGCTCGCGGTCCTCGATGCCGGCGGCTATGCTTGCGACGTGGCCCGAAAGCGACGACTTCCATCCCATCGGCCTGATCGACGCCCTGGCGCCGACCTCGATGCGCGGCAGTTTCGTCTCCTCGAAATAGCCGTCGATGCGGACCGTGTCGGTATCGACCAGCGCCATCGTCGCCCCTCCCGTCGTGACATAGTCGCCAGGGCGAAGGCTGAGATTGGTGATGATGCCGTTGACCGGCGCCCTGACTTCCGCGCGGTCGAGGTTGAGCTGCGCTAGGTCACGCGCAGCGCTTGCCTGCAGGCTTTCCGACTCCGCCTCGGCCACGCTCGATTGCGCCTCCTCGATCTGCTGGACGCTGACCGCCGAGGCTGTCAGACGTTTCAGACGTTCCAGGTTTCTCCTCGCCTGGTCGAGCGTCGCCTGTCGGCCCTCCACCACCGCCTGCGCCTGCGCAAGGGCGACGGCAAAGCGCTGGCGGTCGACCTGGAACAGCACGTCGCCCTTCCTGACCGCCTGGTTGTCCTTGACCAGGACCTCGGCCACGAGACCTGAGACGTCCGGCGTGACGCCGACGACATCGGCGCGCACATGCGCGTCGCGCGTCCATGGCGCGTTCATGTTGTCGTCCCACAGCTTCCAGGCGGCGACGCAGGCGACGGCGACGACGCCGACCGTGACGAGGACCCTGCCGGTCAGTCGAAGAAGACGGTATTTCATGAGAACAGCCGATTTGAGAGCGAGGACATTGCCCCGAGGATGAGGATGTACAGCGCGAGGTTGAAAAGCGCCCGGTGCCAGACAAGCGAATAGAGGCCGGTCCACGACAGCACCTGCCAGACGATCCGGGCCACGATGAAGGCCGCCAGCATCGTGACCAGAAGCCCCGGCAGATAGACGCCGCCAATGCCGATATCGTTCTGCATGTATCTACTCCGCTACCAGGAGCATCGGCTCCGGCACTGTCGAATGAACGGGCGGCGCGGCGTTTCGGAACAGCGCGCGCCGCAGCCCGACCAGCGCGTCGACGGATCGGCGAGCCGGCGCGGCCTGACGGCCCGCGACGATGGCAAGCGCGGCGTCGATGCGTTCGCGCAGCCCCGGTGACGCCGCAACAGGCTCGCCGAGCCGGAGCCGCTCCTTGAACAGCACGGCAATGGCGGACAGAACCTCGCCGACCGCTGTCCTTTCGTCCGAGGTGAGCCGGTTGCGCAGCCGCTGCAACTCCACGATGTTCAGCCCCAGCCTGATTTCCGCATAGCCGTCGATCGTCGACAGCTCCTTGTTTTCCATGGATGCGAGCCGGGGAACGAGTTGCCCGAGGCGATCGAGCATGCGCCCCGCGAGCCTGCGCTGGTCCTCGGCGCGCTCGCCCGCGGCAAGCTGGGCAAGGTCGGACCAGCCGGCATGCACCAGTCGCCGGGCGGCGATCTCGCCGCCGAAAGGCCGGACCACCAGCGTCCACACAAGCGCGAAACCAACGCCAGCGAGCGCGGCAAGCCCGCCGCCCGCGAAGGAGGTGAAATCGGCGGAAAACCTGTCGCTGAGCGCGATGAACGACGCCGTGTTCACGGTGAGCAGCATCGCCAGCATGTTGAGCTGAGGCCTTGGAATGATAGTGCCGAGCACAAGGAACGGCGGCGCCAGCACGAGAACCAGCAACGGAAAGCTCTGGATCGAGGGCAGGATGGCGAACTGATAGGCCGCGGTGACCACAAGGCTCGCCGTGCACCAGATGAACATCGACAGGAGAAGCGGCGCGGGCCGGTCGGTCGCCGCGAAGAACGAGCAGGCGACCGCCACCATCAGCACGAATCCGGAGCCTTCGGCCCAGCCCGAGTAGATCCACAGGGCGAAGGCAATCAGGACGGCGACGATCACCGAAGCGGCATAGAAGAACAGCATTCCATAATCGTGATGGCGGGTGCGCGAGAAGGTCCGGCGCCGGCGGAAAGCAAGCTTTTCACCGCTGGATTCGCCGGTCGCGATCTGCTTCTTCAAGACGAGGCAATCGTGCCAGGCATCGACGATCTCGCGCAGCCTGGCTAAGGCGCTGTCGAGGATCAGGCTCTTCCAGTCGACGGCATAGGCAGGCGGACGCAGATCGGCGATGCGCGAACGCAGCGCGACGGCGCGATCCGGATCGGCCACGGCCTGCAGCCAGCACCCGACATCGTCGAGCAGGGCGATGAGATCGTCGCGCAGCACCCGGTCCTGCGATCTCAGTTCATGAAGCCGGTCATCGAGCGAGGAAAGCAGGGGAAGCAGCAGCATGAGACGCCCGCGCAATTGCCGCGCCTGCCGCGTAAGCCCGTGCGTCTGGTGATCGTATCCGAGTTGGCTGATGAGGATGTCGAAGCCGGAAATGTCGGATGCCAGCTTCTGCCGGACCGGAGGCGCCGGCCGCGCAGCGCCCTCGCCGCGCAGGATTTCACCGGCCCACTGGGCGGCGTCGCCCAGCCAAGTGGAGATACGCGACGACATCAGGGAAGACAGCCCGATCGGGAACACCAGCTGCGCCACCAAGCTGGCGCAGACGATGCCGAGGATGATCTCCTGGCTGCGCGCCGAGGCGATGTCGAAGATCGTCTGCGGCGCATCGACGGCCGGCAGCGCGATCAGCGGCAGCGAATAGCCGGCGAGCATGAAGACATAGCTGCGCGGCGTGCGGTCGAGCATCGAGATGTAGAGCAGAACCCCTGTCCACAGCGCCACGGCGATGCTCATCAAGAGCGGCGAATTGACGAAGGTCGGCAACAGCAGGACGGCCCCGGCCGCGCCGATCAGCGTGCCGAGCGCGCGGTAGAGCCCTTTGGACGAGGTCGCGCCGGCAAGCGGATTGGCCACCACATAGACGGCGGCCATGGCCCAGTATGGCCGCGGCAGATCGAACGAAAGCGCTATATAGAGCGCCAGCATCGAGGCGAGGAACGCCTTGATCGAAAACAGCCAGTCCTGCCAGGAGGGAAGCGTCATGGGTTTGGCTCTCGCGCCCGCCTGCTCACTGGCGGGCGCCACGGTTGGCTAGCGGTTGATGTCAACATCCTTGGTCTCGCGCCCGATCAGCAGGGCGACCAGCGTGAGCACCGCCATGGCCGAGAGATAGACGCCGACCCAGAGAGGCCCGCCGCCCGTGCTCCACAGCGCCACGGCGATGAAAGGCGCGACCGCGGCGCCGAGGATGGACGACACGTTGTAGGAAATGCCCGAGCCGGTGTAGCGCACATTGGCCGGGAAAAGTTCAGGCAACAGCGCTCCCATCGGGCCGAAGGTCATGCCCATCAGGCTGAAGCCGATGATGAGCCAAGCCATGACGCCGACCGTGCCGGCATGCAGCATCGGCACCCATGACAGCCCGAAGATCGCGATGGCGATGGTGATCCAGATCAGCGTGCGGCGCCGGCCCCAGCGATCGGCCCAGGGCCCCGAGACCATGGTGAAGACGCCGAAGAAGACCACGCCGATGATCATCATCAGCACGAAGGTCGTGTAGCCATAGCCGAGGCCGGGCACGGCGGCCGAGGGCGCGGCCCGGCCGTAGCTCAGCGAAAACGTCGTCATCAGGTAGAACAGCACATAGGTGGCGAGCATGTAGAACGTGCCGAGGACGAGCTCTTTCCAATGCGTGTTGACGACCGAGGCCAACGGCAGCTTCCTGACCTTGCCGGCGCGCACGGTGTTGTCGAAGGCGGCGCTTTCGACCAGGTTCAGCCGCACCCAGAGGCCGATGGCCACCATGATCAGCGAAAACAGGAACGGGATGCGCCAACCCCAGGACAGAAAGGCCAGGGACGGCCGCGAGGGGTCGTCCGAGGGCAGCATGGCGGCGATGATCAGGAACAGGCCGTTGGCGATGATGAAGCCGATCGGCGCGCCCAATTGCGGAAAAGTGCCGTAGACGGCGCGCTTGCCCTTCGGCGCGTTCTCGGTCGCGACCAGCGCCGCGCCGCTCCACTCTCCGCCGAGGGCAAAACCCTGAGCGAGGCGCAGCACCACCAGCAGGGCCGGCGCCAGCCATCCGGCGCTCGCATAAGTCGGGAGCAGGCCGATCAGGAATGTCGCCAGCCCCATGGTGAGCAGCGCGCCGACCAGCGTGATCTTGCGGCCGCGCCGGTCGCCGAGATGGCCGAAGAAGATCGCGCCCAGCGGCCGCGCGATCATGGCCGCGCCGAACACCGCGAAGGAAGCGAGCAGCGCCGTCGTGTCGTTGCCGGCGGGGAAGAACAGATGCGGGAACACGAGCACCGCCGCCGTGGCATAGACATAGAAATCGTAGAACTCGATCGTGGTGCCTATGAGGCTCGCCAGGATCACCCTGGAGCGGGGATTGGCGGGGGAAGCTGCTGGCACTGCGTCGAAGGCAACGGACATCGAAAACACCTTTGGGGGAACGGGCCGAGGCCGGTCCCCCGTGTTGAGAACGGAGACTTGGTGAGAACGGATCTGTCCGGATACAACGGATCGATCGTGTTGTCTCGCCGATATAGATTGCATCCTAATAGATTGTATGCGAACGATTGGCAATGGAAAATGAACGGTCCAGAAGCCGCGAAACGATCGGCCAGATCATAACCAACGTGGCGCGCCTCTGGCGCCGCACCGCCAACGAGCGGCTGGATCGCTGCGGCCTGTCCCACGCCATGGCCATGCCCCTTCTGGCGCTGTGGCAATTGGGCGGCGAAGCCCGCCAGGGCGCGGTTGCCGAACAGGCCGGCCTCGAAGGTCCTTCGCTGGTCCGTCTTATCGATCTCCTGGTGGCGGAGGGCCTTGTCGCGAGGCGGGAGGATCCAAGCGACCGCCGGGCCAAGATCGTGTCGCTGACCAAGGAAGGCGAGGCGAGGATGAAAACCATCAACGCGGTGCTTGCCGAGCTCAGGCACGAGCTGGTCTCGCTGATCGGCGACGAAGAGCTAGAGACCGCCTCCGCCGTGTTGCGCCAGATCCAGACGGAGCTCGCCAACAAGCTCGGCGAGGGCTGAGCGGCCCGCGGGCACCGGGGCTATTCGCCAGAGACGTCGGAACGGCAGCTCGCAGGCCACAGCCATCGATCGCCCGCCGAGCGATCCGCATTGCCCCAGCCGCGTTTTTCGTGAGACTGCCGGCCATCGGGGGCGCGACTGGCGTGTCTGGGCATGGAGCGGCACAATCGCCTGTTGATGATATCGACGGCATCGGAACGGACGACGCTTCCGAAGGGTATCCCGCCTCGGGGCGTCGCCGGTAGTCCGCTCGCGCCTGTGCAGCTGTCCGGGAGGACACCCCCCGGTGACCCAGCCTGAATCCGACGGTGCAGGCGTGCGTCCTGCGGGTCCCAGAGCGTTGATGACCGTTCGTCTTTCTCAGGGAAGCGCCATCTATCCCGGCAACGTCAAACGTTCGAGGAAACGCCCCAGGCGATCCGTGTTGCCAAGGGGACGGTCGATCGCCTGGAATTCATAATATTGGTATTCGCTCATCGTCGCTCTCATGATTGACACAAGTGTGCGGCTGGGGAATCGATAGCACGCCGCCTAGCCGGGGCTCCATCGACGCGACTGGACGCGATGAAAAAAGAAGATTTGGAAAAGCTGCTTTCCGACGACAGCAGCGACTTCGAGCTGTATCCGATAGACCGCTATCTCCATACCGTGGCGACCGAACGCGAGGTGCCGAATCTCGCAATCGCGGTCTGCACGATCAGGATAGAAGAATCAGCGCCTGCGCTGCGCGCCGTCCTTGAACGCGCCGCCAACGGACAGCCTTTGTCGGACGATGAAGAGATGCTGCTCTTCAGGGGCGTGTATATCCTCGGCGGCGCTCGTGACACCCAGGCATGCCAACCTTTGCTGCGTCTGCTGCGCCGCCCTGGGAAGGAAGCCGACCGGCTGCTTGGCGACGCCATAACCGAAACCTTGTCGCGCATCATCGTAGGCGTGTTCGACGGCGACGCCGAAGCGCTGTTCGGCATCGTTGCCGACCGCTCCGCCGACGAATTCATTCGCGACGCGGCGTTTGGCGCGGTGACCTTTTTGACCTGGGAAGGTCGCATCGAGCGCGACCGGACAAGGGATTTCGTGGAACGGTTCTACAGGGAGAGGCTTGCCGACGACTGGGATTACGCGTGGGTCGGCTGGCTGCAAGCCATCGCGATGCTTGACCTGCGAGACCTCGTTCCGCTTGTCTACAGCGCTTGGGACGAGGGCCGTATCCCGGAAGATGCGCTTGAACGCGGTGATTTCGAAAGCGACCGGCGGGAAGCCGAGCAGCAGCCCGGCGACATCGGCCGGTTCGATCGCGCCAGTCTGAGTTACATCGAGGATGTCCTTGTGGCGCTGGATTGGACCCGCGGCCTTGACGATGACGACGACTTCGATTTTGGCGACGACGACTTCGAGTTCGGCGACGACGATTTCGATCTTGACGAGGACGAGGATGGGCAAGCCTCATGGCTGGACCGGGCCTTCTCCAGCGTCACACCAGCCACCAACCCTTGGCGCGACATCGGGCGCAACGATCCGTGCCCTTGCGGAAGCGGCAAGAAATTCAAGAAATGCTGCCTCGCCAGCTGATTGGCGATCCTTCGCGAAGATGGCCTCCGAAGCCTTGGCGAAGGAGGCCGCTCATTCATTTCAGCTACGCATTCGCGCGGTGCCCTTCGCAGGACTGACATCCTGAGCCCGAAGCAGGATGCAGCATACGAAGCCGGCGTTCGGGCAGGTGCGCCCCTGCCGGCCGCAAACGCCGGTGATCCGGCAGTCCGTCTTTGTACCCTCTACGAGCGCGCTCATGCTGCCAGCCTCTGCATGGCTTCGGTCATCTGAGCCGAGACACGGCGGTCGTAGTCGTCGGCAAGCGCCCGCAGGGCCGCAGCCCCGTCGCCGGAAAATGACGGGCCGTGCATGAGCGCCAGAGTGCGTGGCGCGAGCTTGGCAAGCTCGCGGATCGTCGTGCCCATGCCGGGATTGAGTGCCGAGTATTTGAACAGATCCTCGGCGGCGATCGCCGGGCCGACAACATCGCCTTCGGTCAGCGCGCGGTCGTTGCCGAGTTGGGTGAACAGATCGCCGCAGAGCAGGGTGCCGGTCGATTCCTCGTACATGACGCCGGCGTCCCAGCCATGCGGCGTGTGCGGTGTATCGATGAAGCGCACGCGCTTGCCGCCGCCGATGTCCATCACCTCGCCATCCTTCAGCACCCGCGGCGCACGATCCGCGAAATCGTCGAGCGACACGTAGACGCCTGTCTGTCCGTGCGCGGCCGTTGCTTGCGGCGCAACGGAGAGCCACTCGTTCATGGCGCCGCATTCGTCGGATTCGAAATGGCCAAATCCAATCCAGCGAAGACGCTCCGGCGGGATGATACGGGCAAGCGCGTCGCGGTTGAGCGCGAACAGCTTCCGCAGACCGGTGTGGAACATGAGCGGCTCATCGCCCATGACCAGGAACTGGTTGAAGGTGAAGCCGACGGGCGGAGCGATGTCCGATACATAGGTCGATAGGCGGTAGATGCCCTCGGCGATTTCGTCGATTTTCGTTTCCATGGAACCTCCTGCAAAACAATGGTTGCGTTCCCTCTCCCGGTTGATCCCGGGCTGGACTTCGATCAAAATCGAAGTACATATGTGTGTAGCGAAATATTAGAGCCCTGTCAACAATGGGTGCACATACGTGTGCATTAAATACATGACCCGCAAATATACCCTTAAACGCCGTGCCGAGCAGCAGGCGGAAACCCGGCGGCGCATCGTCGAAGCTGCGATCGACCTGCACGGTAGCGTTGGTCCCGCAGCAACGACCTTCAGCTTGGTCGCCGAGCGTGCCGGCGTTCAGCGACACACGCTCTACGCCCACTTTCCCGACGAGCGCAGCCTGCTGCAGGCCTGCTCGAGCACGCACATGGAGACGCATCCGCTGCCGAGCCCGGAGCCGTGGCGAGTTGTGGCCGACCCAGGCGAACGGATGAGGATCGCGCTGCTGGCGATCTACGAATGGTACGGGCGCAATGAAAGCGTGGTGGCCAGCGTGTTGCGCGACGCCGAACATCACCCGCCAACCCGGGAGGCTGTCGAGGCGAGCATCGTCCCGTATTTCGCGACCTGCCAGGCAGTGCTCGGCGAAGGCCTTGGCGGCAGCCAGCGAGCGATGCTGCGCGTGGCGCTGAGCTTCTTCACCTGGCGCACGCTGGTGCGCGAAGCTGGCCTCCAGCCCGTTGAAGCCGCAAATGCCATGGTTCAGGCCGTCCAAGGCGTGGGTTGAGCGGCAGACTCCGGCGGCAGTAGGCTGAGATATACGTCTTGTCAGCTTTCTGACGGGTGCGCCGCGATCGCACTCAAGAACGCCTCGCCGAACTCCTTGAGCTTGGCTGCACCGACGCCATTCACCTCGGCGAAATCGTCGATGTCGCGCGGACGACGCTCGGCCATGTCGATCAGGGTGCGGTCGGAAAACACCACATAGGCCGGCACCTGGCGTTCCTTGGCGAACCGCAGCCGCAGCGTCTTGAGCGCGGCCAGCAAGGAAGTGTCCACGCCCTCGCCGCCCATGGCGGAACCCTGCCCGGCACGCTTCCTGCCGCGCGCAAGACGGTCCCGGCCCTCGACACGATACTCGAACGCACCCTCGCCACGGCCCAGCGCGCGGCCGCTTTCGGAGATGGCGAGGCCGCCATGGCCGTCGGGATCCGGCACCAGGAAGCCGCCGGCGATAAGTTGCCGGATGAGCGACAGCCAGACCGGCTTCCTGTGCATGATGCCGGTCTTGAAGCTGGCGAGCTTCTGATGGCCCCTGGCCAACACCTTTTCGGTCTCATGGCCGAGCAGGATGTCGATGATATGGGCGGCGCCGAAGCGCTCGCCGCTCTGCGCGACCGCCGCGAGGATGATCCGCGCCTCCGTCCCGCCATCGGCGCGCGGCGCCTGGTCGAGGCAGTTGTCGCAATTGCCGCAGGCCTGCGCCTCCTCGCCGAAATAGCCGAGCAGCACCTGGCGCCGGCACTGCGCCGTCTCGCAATAGCCGATCAGCGTGTCGAGCCGGCGATGCGCCCGTCTTTTGTGCTCGGGCGAGGTATCCTCGTCGTCGATGAACATCCGGCGCGTGCGGATATCGCCGGCGCCGTAGAGCATGTGCGCTTCCGCCGCTCGGCCATCGCGTCCGGCACGGCCGATCTCCTGGTAATACGCCTCCAGGCTGCCGGGCAGGTCGGTGTGGAAGACATAGGCGACATCGGGCTTGTCGATGCCCATGCCGAAAGCGATGGTCGCCACCATGACGACGCCGGAGAGGCTCATGAACGCGTTCTGGTTCGCCTCCCGCGCGTCCTTACTCATGCCGGCATGGTAGGCGAGCGCGCGCACGCCGTTCTTGTCCAGGAAGGCCGCCATTTCCTCCGTCTTGCGGCGCGACAGGCAATAGATGATGCCGCTCTTGCCCTGGTGGCGCTCGATGAAGCGGAGCAGCTGGCGCTTGCTGTCCTGCTTGGGCTCTATCGCCAGCCTGATGTTGGGTCTGTCGAAGCCCAGCACCAGGGTCTCGGCCCGCCCGGCAAACAGCCGGGCTTCGATGTCGGCGCGGGTAGCCTCGTCCGCCGTCGCCGTCAGCGCGATGATGGGCGCTTGCGGAAACAGCCCGCTCAGCCGCGACAGGTCCTCATATTCACGCCGGAAGGCCGGGCCCCACTGCGAGATGCAATGCGCCTCGTCGATGGCGATCAGGCCGACATCGAGCCGGGACAGGGCTTCGAGCATTCGCTCCGTCATCAGCCGCTCCGGCGCCATATAGAGCAGCCGCGTCTGCCCGGACGCGACGCGGCGCCAGGCCGCGACATTGGCGTCGCGGTCGAGCGAGGAATTGATTGTGTCGGCGGCCACCCCGGCAAGGCGCAAGGCGGCGACCTGGTCCTGCATCAGCGCCACCAGCGGCGACACCACGATGGTGAGCCCGCCCTTGACCAGCGCCGGAACCTGATAGCAGAGCGACTTGCCGGCGCCCGTCGGCATGACCGCCAGCACATGCCGTCCGGAGAGCAACGCCTCGATCACGCTCGCCTGCCCCGGGCGAAAATCGTCGAAGCCGAACACATCCTTCAGGACGCGCCGCTTGTGGTCCTCGGCCCGCAGGCCCGCTGCCTGTGCCGGCATCACCGCGCCGTTCCCGCGTTCAAGGCGTCGGCCGGC
Organism: Mesorhizobium sp. B2-8-3; assembly: GCF_006440815.1. NCBI lineage: Bacteria > Pseudomonadati > Pseudomonadota > Alphaproteobacteria > Hyphomicrobiales > Phyllobacteriaceae > Mesorhizobium > Mesorhizobium sp. B2-8-3. The sequence goes on along the minus strand of NZ_VFTW01000006.1, from coordinate 238,073 downwards.
ATGTCGTAGCCGAATTCGCGGCAGAAGCTTTCCACGCGGGCGAGGAACGTCGCCGGCAGTCCATGCAGATAGGTCCGGAATTCTTCATTGCGCTCCCATTTTTTCAGCGACGTCCGCCGTATCGGATTGTCCGCATCCCGGCTGTACAGCGTGACCGGTGAAAGACCGAACGACCGAGCGATCCTGCCCTGGACGATATCGGGTTCAGCGATCAAGTCCTCATAGCGCAGATGGAAGACGGCTCTTTCGGGCTGAGCCTTTCTAAGGCGCATCAATCCGTCATACTCCGCCTCCCAGCGCTCGGTCGTTACATGAAAGCGCCGCTCGTTCACAGTCTCCGGATGAGAGCTGGTGAGCACGTCGAAAGGATGCCGCACGCAATAGATCAACCCGATCGAGTCCGGCAGATGCTCGATGTCCTTATGGCTCTCATAGGTGCGTTTGACCACCAGATTGAATTCGGGCCGATCCAGTTCGAGCAGCGCGCGGTAAGGCGCTTCGTCCGCATGGACATAGATATCGTCGAAGCACCCCATCAAGCGACGGCTGAGCGTGGTTCCGCTGCGGGCGCAGCCGGCAATGAAGATTCTTTTGCGAGACGTCATTGCCGAGGGCAGCCAGGGCGCAGCCTTGCGCAAGCGCCAGAACAGCCGTCTTGCGCCACGCCGCAGAGTGGTCGCCGGCGTCCGGACTGCTTTGGCAGGGACGTCCTTCGACGAGATCTCGGCCAAGGCGATGCCGCTCTCTCCGGCGACGGCGTAGAGCAGCCAGGTTCGCCCGTCCTCTTCGAAAATGGCGGGGTCGCGCAACGCGTTCTCCTTGCGCTTGGCCGGGCCTTCCCGGCTGCGACGGACCGGCAAGCCCGCCCCTTCGAAATCCATCCGCGGCCGCAGCAGTTCGGTCTCGCCCCGCACCGTCCAGTTTCGCCAGTCCTCGGCGAGATCGATCGTGCCGTGAAGGATCCGTTCCGGCGCGTCGCCCCTGCGCGTGTAATAGACCCGCAGCCAGCGGCCGGATTTCTGCAGCGCCAGATGCCGTGGGACGGGGAGACGCTTCATGCCGTGAAGAACGGCCGGGCCCCGTTCGAAATCGGAGATGCCGGTCCTGGAGCGGAAGACGGTGACGGCCCCTGTCCCGAGAAGACCGTACCACCATTGGCCGTGGTGGAAGAACCGGGCATAGGAAGGCCCGAGCGGGTCGGAAAGCGGATTGAAATGAAGGCCGTCACCGGATGTCGCGGCAAAGGTCATCTGGCCTTCCCCGCCTTTTGCCGGTCCATGAAAATACATGATGAAGCGACGCTGGCGCCGATCGACGTGAACGTCGGGAGACGCGATGTGGCCTTCGATGAAGGGGCATTGATCGAGCGACAGCACCCCGCCGGGATGGATGCGCCACGGGCCCTCGATCGAATCCGCGTGAGCGAGGCGGATATAGGAGCCGTTGTGGTCGGCGAAATAGAGATAATAGGCGCCGAGCCGCCCCGGCGCCCAGTCGGGCATGCCGATCAGCGACGGTCCGTTGATGTTCATCCCATCGCCGCCGGGCAACATGTCCGGCGTCACGATGAGCCCATGCCGCTTTGCGGTGAGAACGGGTTGCGCGATCATGCGGCGGGCTGCTTCCGGTCGCCGGTTCCATCCCGACGGCCAGCCAGCCTGTTGCGGAGCCTGCACGTTCCAGCCCGGTTTCGCCGGCTCTCACGTGTCGCTTGCTCTTCCAAGCCAGCCCCCTTCAAGGATTGATCCTGCCGCCGCCGCGCGCGGCAGGCGCCTTGGCGATGGCCGGTCCGGCATCGTTCGGTCTTGTCATTTCGATACAACGGCGTGCGTTAAAACGGAAGCCAATGCCTGGGCCTGCGCCGCAATCCGGCAGTGCTGAAATGGCAGGGCAAGGCGGTCGGCGGCATCTATTGCGCGCTCGGCATACGCCTGGCGCTGCAGCAGCGCTGAAATGCTTTACCCGGTAGCGCCGGTCCAGGCAGGCATGTCGTAGCCGAATTCGCGACAGAAGGCATCCATGGGCCCAAGAACGGCCGGTGACAGCTGGCCTTGAAGATAGGCGCGATAGTCTTCGCTGCGCTCCCACTTGCGCAGCGAGCGTGCGTGGATCGGGCGCTGCCCGTCCCCGGTCACCGGCACTCTCGGGCGAAGTCCGAACCGATTTGCGATTCGCTGCTGCACGGCGTCCGGGTCGGCGATCGTGTCTTCGTAGCGCACGTAGAGAATATCGCGCGCCGGCTGCGCCTTTCTCAGGCTCAGCAGCGCATCGTATTCCAGCACCCAGCGGTCCGCCGTGGTGTGAAATCGACGTTCCCCCATGGTCTGCGGATGCACGCTGGTGAGCACATCCAAAGGATGTCGAACGCAATAGACGAGACCGATGTCGGCAGGCAATTTTGCCAGGTGGGCGAAGGCCCGGGAATCGCGCTTGACGACCAGATTGTTTTCCCGGCGGTCCAGCAGATAGAATTTCGTGTGCCGCGCCTCGGGCGGCCAGACGAAAGTATCCTCGAAGCTTTTCATGACGCGTTGCGTCAAGGTCGTTCCGCTGCGCGCGCATCCGGCTATGAATATCTTGTTGGCCCGCGCGGCCCACGCATTCGGCCTCGACCGCCAGCGAATTTTGACGGCCGTCACAAGGCGATCAAGCTCCCTGCTTGACCGGGCCATCAGAAAACCGACGGCCGCCCCGAGTTTTGGCATATCCACCCCCATCGCGTGGAACGACTTGCCCCAGCCGCCCTCGGTTCATTGGCCGAAATAGCCTTGTTCGAAGCCGGAACCCCCCGGGCCATGTCGAGCCTGACATCGCCAACCCGGTCCCCGCCGGCGGGATGACAAAGCCAAGCTTTTTCTTATACAAGAAACCAGGCATGTTCTTGCGGGATTTGAGCCGGCGGGTGCTGATTTTTCTTGCAAGAATTCTTGCGATCCAGCTTCTGCGGCATCACACATCAATGGAATTCGCCGTCACGATGGATTCGTCCGCGCCCGTGCTGATCTTCTATGCCCGCAACGACGCGCTTGGCGACGGCCTGCTGCGGGTTCCGGCCCTGCGCGCGGCAAGAACGGCTTTTCCCCAAAGCCATATCGTCTACGGCGCCATGCGCGGTTCATCGCTCTCGCAGGCGTTGCGCAAGCATGTCGCGCATCTCGTCGATGATTTCCGGACGAAGACGCCGCTTTCCGCCATCCTCGCCGAATTCGCGCCGCGCGGCCGGAGGGCCATCGTCGTCGATCTGCGGACCGGCGTGCCGGGCCTGATGCTCACGGCTCTGCAACTCGCGGGCCGGGGCATCCGCCACGAAGCGAATTTTGCCGGCCATCTTCTGTCGCTGCGCTGGGGCACGCGATTGACGCTGCGGCCCGAACACAATGCCTGGCGCTATCACCGGCTCATCGAGCGCCTGGCGGGCCGGCATCTGCCTTTCGATCACAGACTCGATGTTTCGGACGCCGCCCGCGCGCGGGCGCGCCGGTTGCGGGACGGTTGCGGCCGTCCGCTCGTCCTGCTTGGCGGCAATGCCCAGGCCAGGAAGTGCATGAACGAAGATCAAGTGGTGGCCGTCGCCGGCAATCTCATCGATGCCGGCTACCGGGTGCTCTATCTGGCGACGCCCGGCAGCGGACCGACGCCGCAGGCTCTCGTCGCCAGGGAAAGTCGCCTCCAGGTGGCCGGCCCGGAACTCGCGCCGGACGTCGCAGGCTTCGACGATCTCCTGCTGGCGCTGGGTGAGATGGCGGTCGCCTATATCGGCATGGAGGGCGGACTTGCGCATCTTCTGGCCGCCGTCATGACGCCGGCGGTGATCGTCAACAACGGCGCCAATATGGAGCGCTGGCGACCGCTTTCGAGCAGGGTCGAGGTCGTCACGGCGCCAAGGCGAGGCCGTTCGGCCAATGTCGCCGACACGCCGGTCGAGGCCATACTCGATGCCGCGCATCGCCTGCTCGCGGCAGGTTACCGCGACCACGCGGCGGCCGCGCCGGTGCCGGAAAGGCGTGAAGCCGCTCCGGTGCAGTCCGGCGTTTCCGTGAAACGCTGAAACGCTCTAGAGCATGATCCCGAAAAGTGGGAACCGGGTTTCAGAGAAAGATCATGCTCCAGCAAAGAGTTAGATCGTGATGGCGATTCAACGAAACGCCATCACGATCTAGCCCAGGAAATCGGCTCGGCAGGGCGCGAAGCTGTCGACCAGCCGCCCGGCCTCCAGCGCCTTGACGCCATGCACGAGATTGGACGGCACGATGAAGCTGCCTCCTGTTTCGAGGATCTCCGATCGGCCGTCGATGGTGACCTCGAAGCGGCCCTCGGCGACATAGCTTGCCTGGACGTGCGGATGCGAATGCAGCGCGCCGATGCCGCCCTTGTCGAAGGCGAACTCGACCATCATCAACTCATCGGTGTGCACCAGCACGCGTCGCCTGTTGCCGTCCGCCGTCGGCTCCCAGGCTTTTTCGCCCGCGTGGGAAAAGATATCGGTCATCACTCAACGTCCGTTCGAAATGGGCGGGAAACTGTCATCGCGCCAGCCAGCCGCCATCGACAGGCATGACCGTGCCATGCACGTAGTCCGACGCCGGTGCGAGCAGGAACACCGCCACGTCACCGATATCCGTGGGCTGGCCCCAGCGTCCGGCCGGGATGCGCCCGAGGATCGCGGCGCTGCGGTCGGGATCGGCGCGCAAGGCTTCGGTGTTGTTGGTCTCGATATAGCCCGGCGCGATGCCGTTGACGTTGATGCCTTTTGCCGCCCATTCGCAGGCGAGCAGCCTTGTGAGGCCGAGCACGCCGTGCTTCGAGGCCGTGTAGGAGGCAACGCGGATGCCGCCCTGGAAGCTCAGCACCGAGCCTATGTTGACGATCTTGCCGCGCCGTCCCGGATCCGCAAGCACGCGCCTCGCGAAACCCTGGCAGAGGCGAAAGACCGTCTTCAAATTGACGTCCATCACCTCGTCCCAGTCGGCTTCGCTGAGGTCGACCGCGTCGGCGCGCCGGATGATGCCAGCATTGTTGACGAGGCCGTCCAGCGGGCCACTCTCGCCCCAGACCCGGTCGAGCATCGCGGCTGCCTCGGCTGGATCGCCGAGGTCGACTTTCACCGCTTCGAAGCTGCCCCCCGCCGCCGCGACCTTCCCGGCCGTCTCGTCCATCGCCGAGCGGCCTGCGCCGACGACCATGCCGCCGGCGCGCGCGACCGACACGGCGATGCCTTGCCCGATGCCGGTGTTGGCGCCAGTGACCAGGATGCGCTTGCCCGTGAGGCTGAAGGCGGAAGGATCGCTCACCGCAATTGATCCATCGTCACCTGGTCGACGTCGGTATAGTCGACATTGTCTCCGGCCATCGCCCAGATGAAGGCGTAGTTGGATGTGCCGGCGCCCGAATGGATCGACCAGCCCGGCGACAGCACCGCCTCCTCGCTGCGCATGACGATGTGGCGCGTCTCGTCCGGTTCGCCCATGAAGTGGAAGACGCGCTGCCCTTCCGGCAGATCGAAATAGAGATAGGCTTCCATGCGCCGGTCATGCACATGGCAGGGCATGGTGTTCCACACCGATCCGGGCGCCAATTGTGTCATGCCGACGACGAGCTGGCAGGTCTTGACGCCGTCGGCGTGGATGAACTGGAAGATCGAGCGTTCGTTGCTGGTCGCCTGGCTGCCGAGGTCGAGCCGCCTGGCGTCGCCGACGCGGATCAACTGGCTGGGATAGGTCCGATGCGCCGGCGCGCTCAGCAGGTAGAATTTTGCCGGCTTGTCGGGCTCCGCCGAGGCGAACGACACCTGCTCAGTGCCCATGCCGAGATAGACCATGTCGCGCGCCGCCAATTCGTAAGGCAGGCCGTCGGCCATGACGGTCCCGGCGCCGCCGATGTTGACGGCGATCAGTTCGCGGCGGTCGAGGAAAGCCTTGGTTCCGGTCGGCTTGATCGCCTCGAGCGGCAGGATTTTGTCGACCGGCATGGCGCCGCCGACGATCATGCGGTCGTAATGCGTGTAGGTCAGGCTGACAAGGCCCGGCTGGAAAAGCCCCTCGACGTGGAAATGGTGGCGCAGCTCGTCGGTCCCCATGGCCGCGGCGGCGATAGGATCGATGGCGAAGCGCGAGGAAAATTCGGTGTGTGTCTGGTCCATTTCTAGGCTCTGGTCCATTTCTAGGCCTTGTCTGACGGTCACTCGGTCGATGCCGCTTTCAGCGAATTGGCATAATAGGCCTGTCTGGCCTGCAGCCGCTCGCGGTAGCGCTGCTGGCTGCGGGTCAGATGCGTGCGCATCGCCTCGCGCGCGGCCTCGGCATCGCCCGCCGAGATCGCATTGAGGATGACGAGGTGCTCGCGCTGCAGGCCGCGCTGGTACTCGTCCGACTGGACGATCTCTGTCGACCAGGGCGAGGTCACGTCGCAGGGAATGGCGCGGCGTCCCAGCACATCGAGCATCTCGACATAGAACGGGTTGTTGGTGGCGCTGGCGATCGTGCGGTGGAAGGCGAGGTCGGCCGGGCCGGTCGGCTGACTGGCGAGCAGCAGCCGCTCGAACTCGAAGAAGGCCTCCTGGATCGCGGCCTCCTGGGCGGCGTTGCGTCGGATTGCGGCTAGGCCCGCCGATTCGATCTCGATCGCGAGGCGGACCTCGAGCACGTTGAGCGCGACCGAATCCTTGGCTCCCATGTCGGCGGCCAAAACGCCGAAGGTCGTCGAGATGTGCTCGCTGACGAAGACGCCGGCGCCTTGCCGCGCTTCGACCAAGCCATCGGCGGCAAGCTTGGCCAGCGCCTCGCGGATGACCGTGCGGCTGACGCCGAAAGTCTCCGTCAGCTGGCCTTCGGTTGGCAGCTTCTGTCCGGGCGGAACCTCGCCTGCCAAGAGCTGCTTGCGGATCGCCGCGACCACTGTCTCCGACAGTTTCGGCTTGCGTTCGACCCTGAGGTCGGCAACTGTTTGGGACACGTGGTGCCCTCCTAATGGAACAGGCTCGGCAGCCACAATGAGATTTCCGGTATGTAGGTGACAAGCATCAGCACCGCGAAGGCCGCGCCATAGAACGGCCAGATCGAGCGCATTGCCGTCCAGATGGGAATGCGACCGATGGCGCAACTGACGAACAGCACCGCGCCGACCGGCGGCGTGCAAAGGCCGATGCCGAGATTGAGGATCAGGATGACGCCGAAATGCACGGGATCGACGCCATAGGCCATGACCACCGGCAGGAAGATGGGCGTGGTGATAATGATGAGCGGGGACATATCCATGAATGTGCCGAGGATGAGCAGGACGACATTGATCAGAAGCAGTATGACCAGCTTGTTGTCGGACACGGACTGCAAAAACGCGACAAGCGCTGCCGGAACCCGGAGATAGGCCAGCAGCCAGCCGAAGGCTGCGGCGCAGCCGATAATCATCAGCACCATCGCTGTCGTGCGCACCGCCGCGGTGGTCGCGGTGACGAAATCGTTCCAGCTCATCGACCGGTAGATGATCAACGTCACCAGGAAAGCATAGACGATGGCAATGCACGAGCTTTCGGTGGCGGTGAAGATACCGGAGCGGACGCCGCCAAAGATGATGCCGATCAGGATCAGTCCGGGAATGGCGGCGACAAGCAACTGCAAGGCCCGGCCGAAACCGGCAAACGGTTCCGTCGGATAGCCGCGCCGGCTTGCCACCAGATACGCGGTGACCATCAGTGACAAGGCCAGCAACAGCCCCGGCAGAACGCCAGCGGTGAACAGATCCGCGATCGAGATGCGGCCGCCGGCCGAGATCGAATAGATGATCATGTTGTGCGACGGCGGGATCAGCAGCGCAATGATGGCGCCGACTGAGGTGATGTTGACGGCATAGTCGACGCCGTAGCCGCGCGCCTTCATCTGCGGGATCATCAGCCCGCCGACGGCTGAGGCATCGGCCACCGCCGAACCGGAAATACCGCCGAACATGGTCGACGCGGCAATGTTGACTTGGCCCAGACCGCCGCGCAGATGGCCGACCAGGGACCCGGCCAATGCCACCAGGCGGGCGGCGATGCCGCCGCGAACCATAAGGTCGCCGGCGAAGATGAAGAACGGGATGGCCATCAGCGAAAAGACGCTGACGCCGGAATTGAGCCGCTGGAACACCACGACGGGTGGCAGGCCGATCGTGAGGATCGTCGCGAAGCTGGCGACGCCGAGGCAGAACGCGATCGGCGTGCCGATAACCAGCAGGAAGACGAAAGTGCCGAAAAGCACGATCAGCGCCATGGTTCAAAGCTCCTCGCCGGCTGCGTAGATGTCGGCATCGACCGGCAGCCCGGCAAAGCGCCCCGCCAGCCGCTCGAGTGAAAACAGGCAGACCAGCCCGCCCCCCAGGATGACCGGCAGGAAGCTGACGCCGCCAGGCAAGGCGAGCGACGGCATCACCGTGTTCCAGGTCAGCCTGGCCAGCTGCACGCCATAGACGATCATGCCGGCGCCGAAGGCCAGCACGACGAGATCGGAAATGCTGCGCAGCACCGCCTTGGCCGAGGCAGGCAAGACATAGAGCAGCACATCGAAGCCGAGATGCGTGCGCTCGCGCACGCCGACGGCGGCGCCGAGAAAGATGAACCAGCCCATCAGCAGCACGGATGAGGATTCGGTCCAACTCGGCGAGCGGTTCAGCACGTAGCGCGAGAAAACCTGCCAGAAGATGATGACGGTCATCAGCGTCAACCCGGTGCCGCTGACCCATAACGCCAACCGCGCAAGCCCGGAAAGGGTCCGTTCCACCCGCAGCCAGAACCCTTTCGGACCCGACCGGCTGGATGGCAGCGCGGAAACCTCCGTGCCACCGGGCCCGTTGCCCATCCCGGTCATTTCGTCGCCTGGATACGGGCGGCGAGGTCCTTGAGCTCGGGCGTCGACAGATATTTGTCGTAGACCGGCTTCATGGCGTCGATCAGCGGCTGCTTGTCGATCTCGCTGACCTTGACGCCGGCCTTCTCGACGATGTCGCGCGACTTCTTTTCCTGCGCGTCCCACAGCTCGCGCATCTTGACGACGCTGTCCTTGGCCGCCTGGCGCACGATCGCCTGGTCTTCCGGCGCGAGCTTGTCCCAGCTTGCCTTCGACATCACCAGCACCTCCGGCACGATCTGGTGCTGATCCAGCGTGTAGTGCTTGGCGACCTCGTAATGCTTGGCGGATTCGAAGCTCGGCCAGTTGTTCTCGGCGCCGTCGATGACGCCGGTCTGCAACGCCGAATAGACCTCGCCATAGGCCATCGGCGTGGCGTTGGCGCCAAGCGCGTTCACCATGTCGACAAAGACGTCCGACTGGATGACGCGGAACTTCATGCCCTTCATGTCTGCCATCGAGGTGACATCCTTCTTCGTGTTGTAGAAGGAGCGCGCACCTGAATCGTAGAAGGCGAGTCCGACAAGGTCATGCGCTTCGAAGGCCTTCAGGATCTCGTCGCCGATCGGCCCGTCCATGACATGGCGCATATGCTCGACCGAGCGGAAGATGTAGGGCAACGACGGCACGGCGGTTTCCGGCACGATGCCGTTGAACGGCCCCATGGAGACGCGATCGAGGTCGATGACGCCGGCTTGGGTCTGCTCGATCGTGTCCTTTTCCTCGCCGAGTTGCGCCGAATGATAGACCTCGATCGAATAGCGCCCGTTGGTGCGCTGCTTGATCAGCTCGCCCATATATTTGACCGCCTCGACTGTCGGATAGCCGTCCGGATGCGTGTCCGAAGAGCGCAGGACGGTTTCGGCCCGCGCGGTGCCGATCATCAAGGACCCGATGGCGAATGTCGCCGCCAGCAATCTCGAAATACGCAACATGTTCTTTCCTCCCTTCAAAAATCACGGATGCCCTGGCTCAGAGCCGGTACGCTTTCTTGGCAAGCGAGTAGGCAAGCTCCCGCGCCAGCTCATGCGCCTCCTCCTCCCGGAGGCGATGCTCTGCGACCAGCCGCGCCAGAAAGGCGCAGTCGACACGCCGCGCGACGTCGTGGCGCGCCGGGATCGACGGAAAGGCGCGCGTGTCGTCGTTGAAGCCGACGGTGTTGTAGAAGCCGGCCGTCTCGGTGGTCATCTCGCGGAAGCGGCGCATGCCTTCCGGGCTGTCGTGGAACCACCAGGCCGGCCCGAGCTTGAGCGCCGGATAGACGCCGGCGAGCGGCGCAAGCTCGCGCGCATAGCTCGTCTCGTCGAGCGTGAACAGGATGATTGTGAGGTCGCGCTCCAGCCCGACGCAGTCGAGCAGCGGCTTCAGCGCCGTCACATAATCGGTCCGGGTCGGGATATCGAAGCCCTTGTCGCGGCCGAATCTCTGGAAAACGGAAGGCGAATGATTGCGCCATGATCCAGGATGGATCTGCATCGCCAGGGCGTCGTCGCGGCTCATCTTGGCCATCTCGGTCAGCATCTGGGCTCGGAACAGTTTTCGCTCGCGCTCATCCTCGGAGCCGCTCCGGATACGGTTGAACAGATCTTCGGCCGCCGCGTCGGAAAGATTGGCGGTCTCGGCCGTCGGATGGCCGTGATCGGACGAGGTCGCGCCGAATTTCTTGAAATAGGCGCGGCGCTTTCGATGCGCATCGAGATAGCCGGACCACCTTCCGGTGTTGCATCCGGTAATCTCGCCGAGGCGATCGAGATTGGAAGCAAACCCTTCGAAATCGGGATCGACCACGGCGTCCGGCCGGTAGGCGGTGACGACACGGCCGTTCCAGCCGCTGTCGCGGATCATCCGGTGCCATTTGAGATCGTCGAGCGCGCCTTCGGTCGTCGCGATCACCTCGATGTTGAAGCGTTCGAACAGCGCGCGCGGCCGATAGTCGTCGCGCTGCAGCAGCGTGGCTATCGTATCGTAGATGCGGTCGGCGCTGGTCGCGGTGAGCGGCTCCTCGATGCCGAACAGATGTTCGAACACATGGTCGAGCCAGAGCCGTGTCGGCGTGCCGCGGAAGAGATAATAATGTTCGGCGAACCGCCGCCAGATCGCCCGGCCGTCGGTCTCGACCGGCGAACCGTCGAGCGTCGGCACGCTGAGTTCCTCCAGCCGCACGCCTTGGCTGAACAGCATGCGGAAAATGTAATGGTCCGGCACGATCAAGAGCTGCGCCGGATCGGGAAACGGTTCGTTGAGCGCGTACCAGCGCGGGTCGGTGTGGCCGTGCGGACTGACGATCGGCAGGTCCTTCACACCGGCGTAAAGGTCGCGCGCCAATGATCGCGTTTCCGGCGCGAACAGCAGGTCCGGATCGGTCAATGCGGCCACGCGGCTCCTCCCAGGCTTCGCTATTGGTAGATCGGTCAGAGATAATGTCAACATACAAATATTATGCAGTTGTATGATGACTTTCCAAATGAGTACGGCCATTGTGTATGGTGACAGCGGGTGTTACGTCGCTGCCGTCGTTTTCCGATCGGAGACTGGCTTCCATGAGCGGCCGCCTGTCAAACGCTACCTTTGCGGAGCTGCCGGCCGAAGTTCTGGTGCCTCGCTACGACCGCAAGTCCGTCGCGCCCGGCATCGTCCATCTTGGCGTCGGCGCTTTTCATCGTGCCCACCAGGCCGCCTATGTCGATGCCTGCCTGGCGCATGGCGAGAGCGATTGGGGCATCATCGGCGTCTCGCTGCGCAGTCCCGACACGCGCGATGCGCTCAAGCCGCAGGACGGGCTCTACACGCTGGCAATCAGGGACAGCGCCGGCGAACGGCTGCAGGTCGTCGGCTCGCTCCAGTCCTTGCTCGTCGCCCCGGAAGACCCAGGCGCGGTGCTCGCCGCGCTGACCGATCCGCGCACCCGCATCGTCACGCTCACCATCACCGAAAAGGCCTATCTCAGGGCGGCTGACGGCACGCTCGACAGCGCGCATCCCGATATTGTCCACGACCTCGCCAACCCCGGATCGCCGAAGACGGCGCATGGTTTTCTCGCCGAGTCGCTCGCGCGCAGGCGCGCCGCCGGCATACCCCCCTTCACCGTGCTCTGCTGCGACAACCTGCCGGCCAACGGCGCCACGCTGCACCGGCTGTTGATCGAATATGTGAAGCTCCGGGATCTACGGCTCGCCCGTCAGGGCGATGCCGAGGCCGCCCGTCAGCGCGATGCCGACCTCGCGCGCCATGTCGCCGACGACGTGGCCTTCCCGTCAAGCATGGTCGACCGCATCGTGCCGGCGACGACGGACGCCGACCGGGCGCGTGTTGCGCAACAACTTGGCCTTGAGGACGCGTGGCCCGTGATGACCGAGCCGTTCCGGCAATGGGTGATCGAGGACAACTTTCCGGCCGGGCGGCCGGCCTGGGAGAAGTTCGGCGTCGCCATGGTCGAGGATGTCGGCCCGTTCGAGGACATGAAGCTGAGGCTGCTCAACGGCGCGCATTCGGGCATCGCCTATCTCGGCCTGCTCAGCGGCCACGCCACCGTCGACCGCGCCTTTGCCGATCCGTCGATCCGGCAGTTCGTGGACTGGCTCTGGGCCGAGGCCATTCCAACCCTGCCGCAGAAGGCCGGGCTCGACCCAATTCCCTACACGGCCGAGCTTGCCGAACGCTTTTCCAACACCGCGCTCGCCCACCGCACCGCGCAGATCGCCAATGACGGCAGCCAGAAGCTGCCGCAACGCATCGTCGCCTCGGCCCTTGCCCGGCTGGAAGCGGGTCTGTTGCCGGAACATTTGTCGCTGGTTGTCGCCGCCTGGATCGCCGCCTGCGCCGCGCGCGGCAAGACATTGCCGGAAAGCCATTTCACCGATCCGCTCGATGCCGCCCTCGGCGACCTGTTCGGCCGCAATCTGCCGACGGCGGAGATGGCGGCGGCGGTGTTCGATCTCGCTGGCTTTGCCAAGGGTCATCCGGAACGGCGGAAATTGATCGAATTTGTCGCCACGCATCTCGTCCATTTCAAGCACGGCAACCCGAAGCTGGCTCTCGCTGCGCTCGGCATTAATGGCAAGAGCGGAACGGCCGGATAGCGTTTGTGCCCGGTATTGGCTGGACGGTGAGCCGGGACGGCTTCACACTTGTTTGCCGGCCTACCCGTTACCTGCAGCGCGGGCATAGTCGACCCCGTTCGCATTCGGACTGTTTCGCAAACGAAAAACGGGCAACAAAAAAGCGGGGCAGGCCCCGCTTTCCCAATCGCTTGTCGGCAGCCGAATTCAGGCCGGCAGCAGCGCGCCTTCCAGCGTGGTGAGCTGGCTGAGGAACTGCTCGGCCTTGCTGCGGCTCTCGTCGTCCTTGGCGTCGGCGGCGTCTTCCTTGGCTTCCTGGATGCGGCGAGCCAGATCGGCGCGATCGATGTCGTTCACATGCGTCGCCGATTCGGCAAGCAGCGTGCAGCCGGAAGGCAGGATGTCGGCGAAACCGCCGAACACGACGAAGCGTTCTTCCTTGCCGCCCGCGGTCTTTATCGTGACGACGCCAGGCTTGATCGTGGTCATGACCGGCGCGTGCTGCGCCATCACGGTCATCTCGCCTTCGGCGCCCGGAATGACCACGGACTCCACCTGCTCGGAAACGAGCAGCCGCTCCGGCGAGACCAGTTCGAACTTGAAAGCTTCAGCCATGTAAAACTTAGCAGGTAGGGAATAGTGAGTAGTCAGTAGTGAAGGGACGCAACCGCCCGGATCACACCGCTATTCTCTACTCACTACTCACTACTCCCTATTCGCTTTCTTATGCCGCTTCAGCCGCGAGGCGCTGTGCCTTCTCGACCGCCTCATCGATGCCGCCGACCATGTAGAAGGCGGCTTCGGGCAGGTGATCGTAGTCGCCGGCGCAAAGGCCCTTGAAGCCCTTGATGGTGTCGGCGAGGTCGACCAGCTTGCCCGGCGAACCGGTGAACACTTCGGCGACGAAGAACGGCTGCGACAGGAAGCGCTCGATCTTGCGGGCGCGGGCAACCGTCTGCTTGTCCTCTTCCGACAGCTCGTCCATGCCCAGGATGGCGATGATGTCCTGCAGCGACTTGTAGCGCTGCAGGATCGACTGCACCTGGCGGGCGACCTGGTAGTGCTCCTCGCCGACGACCATCGGGTCGAGCATGCGCGAGGTGGAATCCAGCGGATCGACGGCCGGATAGATGCCCTTTTCCGAGATCGCGCGGTTGAGCACGGTGGTGGCGTCCAAGTGGGCGAAGGAGGTGGCCGGCGCCGGGTCGGTCAAGTCGTCAGCCGGAACGTAGATGGCCTGCACCGAGGTGATCGAGCCCTTGGTCGTCGTCGTGATGCGTTCCTGCAGCGCGCCCATGTCGGTGGCCAGCGTCGGCTGATAACCCACAGCGGAAGGAATACGGCCAAGCAGCGCCGACACTTCCGAGCCAGCCTGGGTGAAGCGGAAGATGTTGTCGACGAAGAACAGCACGTCCTGGCCCTGGTCGCGGAAGTACTCGGCGACGGTGAGGCCGGTCAGGCCGACGCGGGCGCGCGCGCCCGGCGGCTCGTTCATCTGGCCGTAGACAAGTGCTGCCTTTGAGCCCTGGCCGCCGCCCTTCTTGTTGACGCCCGATTCGATGAACTCGTGATAGAGGTCGTTGCCTTCACGGGTGCGCTCGCCGACGCCGGCGAACACCGAGAAGCCGCCATGCGCCTTGGCGACGTTGTTGATCAGCTCCTGGATCAGCACGGTCTTGCCGACGCCGGCGCCGCCGAACAGGCCGATCTTGCCGCCGCGGGCGTAAGGCGCCAGCAGGTCGAGAACCTTGATGCCGGTGACCAGGATCTGCGCTTCCGTCGACTGGTCGACATAGGCCGGAGCCGGCTGATGGATGGAGCGCAGTTCGACGCCGTCGACCGGGCCTTCCTCGTCGACCGGCTCGCCGATGACGTTAATGATGCGGCCGAGCATGCCCGGGCCGACCGGGACCGAGATCGGCGCGCCGGTGTCGAAGACGTCCTGGCCGCGGACCAGGCCTTCGGTCGAGTCCATGGCGATGCAGCGCACGGTGTTCTCGCCGAGATGCTGGGCAACCTCGAGCACCAGGCGATTGCCGACATTGTCGGTTTCCAGCGCGTTCAGAATGGCCGGCAGGTGATCTTCGAACTGCACGTCGACGACGGCGCCGATGACCTGGCGGACCTTGCCGGCGGCACCGACGCGCTTGGCCGCAAAGGCCGGCGCGTTGGCGGTCGCTGCCGCCTTGGCGGGGGCTGCTGCCTTGGCCGGAACGGCCGCCTTCTTGGCCGGAGCGGCCTTCGCCGCCGCTTTGGGGGCCTCTGCCGCCTTGGCGGCGGTCTTCGGGGTAGCTGCTTTCGCCATCGTCTTTGCCCTTTTCGTCTATCCGTTGTTCACGTCGTCCGCCGGGTGTCCCGCGCGGCGCGTGATTAGAGCGCCTCGGCGCCCGAAATGATCTCGATCAGTTCCTTGGTGATCTGCGCCTGCCGCTGGCGGTTGTAGGTGATCGACAGCCTGTTGATCATGTCGCCGGCGTTGCGCGTCGCATTGTCCATCGCGCTCATCTTGGCGCCCATCTCGCCGGCCGCGTTTTCCAAAAGCGCGCGGAAGATCTGCACGGCGATGTTGCGCGGGATGAGGTCGGAGAGGATCTCGCCCGGCTCCGGCTCGTATTCGTAGACAGCGGTGGCGCCGTTGTCCGTTTCGGCGACGGCTGAAGCCTGTGCCGCCGGGATGATCTGCTGCGCCGTCGGGATCTGGCTGATCACCGATTTGAACTGCGAATAGAACAGCGTGCAGATGTCGAAGCCGCCCTCGTTGAAGAGGTGGATGATCTTGCGCGCGATCGCATCGGCATTGACGAAGCCGAGCGTCTTGACCTCGCGCAGGTCGACGCGTTCGAGGATCATCGAAGCGTAGTCGCGCCGCAGGATGTCATAGCCCTTTTTGCCGACGCAGATGATCTTCACCTGCTTGCCGTCGGCCAGCAGCCGGCGGATGTGGTCGCGGGCGAGGCGCGCGATCTGCGAGTTGAAGCCGCCGCACAGGCCGCGCTCGGCCGTGCAGACGATGAGCAGATGCACATCGTCCCTGCCGGTGCCCGTCATCAGCGCCGGGGCATCGCCGCCGCCGCCGATCGCCTGGGTGATGTTGGCCAGAACCGCGCCCATGCGCTCGGAATAGGGGCGCGCCGCTTCAGCCGCTTCCTGCGCGCGACGCAGCTTCGCCGCGGCGACCATCTGCATCGCCTTGGTGATCTTCTGCGTCGCCTTGACCGAGGCGATACGGTTACGAAGGTCTTTTAATGAAGGCATGCTTCAAACCTGATCCCGTGCGTCCGGCTTGTTGTTAGGCGAAGGTCTTGGCGAAGGCGTCGATCTCGGCCTTGAGCTTGGCGCGCAGGTCGTCCGACAGCGCCTTCTCCTTGCGGATGGCGTCGAGCACGTCCTTGCCGGCCGAGCGCATGTGGCTGAGCAGGCCATGCTCGAACTTGCCGACCTGGTTCAGCGGCAGCTTGTCGAGATAGCCGTTGACGCCGGCGAAGATCACCGCGACCTGTTCCTCGACCTTCAGCGGCGAGAACTGCGGCTGCTTGAGCAACTCGGTCAGGCGCGAACCGCGGTTCAGCAGACGCTGCGTCGCCGCGTCGAGGTCGGAGCCGAACTGCGCGAAGGCGGCCATTTCGCGATACTGCGCGAGCTCGCCCTTGATGGAGCCGGCGACCTGCTTCATCGCCTTGATCTGCGCCGAGGAGCCGACGCGCGACACCGACAGGCCGACGTTCACCGCCGGGCGGATGCCCTGGAAGAACAGGTTGGTTTCGAGGAAGATCTGGCCGTCGGTGATCGAGATCACGTTGGTCGGGATGTAGGCCGACACGTCGTTGGCCTGCGTCTCGATGATCGGCAGCGCGGTCAGCGAACCGTTGCCGTTGTCGTCATTGAGCTTGGCGGCGCGCTCGAGCAGGCGCGAATGCAGGTAGAAGACGTCGCCCGGATAGGCTTCGCGGCCCGGCGGGCGGCGCAGCAGGAGCGACATCTGGCGGTAGGCGACGGCCTGCTTCGACAGATCGTCGTAGCTGATCAGCGCATGCATGCCGTTGTCGCGGAAATATTCGCCCATGGTGCAGGCGGTGAACGGCGCCAGGAACTGCATCGGCGCCGGATCGGACGCGGTGGCGGCGACGATGATCGAATATTCGAGCGCGCCGCGCTCTTCCAGCACCTTGACGAACTGCGCGACGGTCGAGCGCTTCTGGCCGACGGCGACGTAGACGCAGTAGAGCTTTTCCTTTTCGGGGCCGTTGTCGTGCACCGACTTCTGGTTCAGCATCGTGTCGAGGATGATGGCGGTCTTGCCGGTCTGGCGGTCGCCGATGACCAGCTCGCGCTGACCGCGGCCGACCGGGATCAGCGCGTCGATGGCCTTGAGGCCGGTCGACATCGGCTCATGCACCGACTTGCGCGGGATGATGCCGGGCGCCTTGACGTCGACACGCTTGCGTTCGGTTGCCTTGATCGGGCCCTTGCCGTCGATCGGATTGCCAAGCGCGTCGACGACGCGGCCGAGCAGGCCCATGCCGACAGGCGCGTCGACGATGGCGCCGGTGCGCTTGACGGTGTCGCCTTCCTTGATGTCGCGGTCGGCACCGAAGATGACGACGCCGACATTGTCGGCTTCGAGGTTCAGCGCCATGCCGCGGATGCCGCCCGGGAACTCGACCATCTCGCCGGCCTGGACGTTGTCGAGGCCGTAGACGCGGGCGATGCCGTCACCGACGGACAGAACCTGACCGACTTCGGAGACCTCGGCCTCCTTGCCGAAATTCTTGATCTGGTCTTTCAGAATTGCGGAAATTTCCGCGGCGCGGATGTCCATCAGCCGACCTCTTTCAGTGCAAGCTTGAGCGAATTGAGTTTGGTTTTGAGCGACGTATCGATCTGGCGCGAGCCCATCTTGACGATCAGCCCGCCGAGCAGCGACGGATCGACGGTCATGGCGATGGCCACGTCCTTGCCGGCGATGCCCTTCAGCGTCGCCTTGAGTTCATCCTGCTGCGCGGTCGTCAGCGCATGCGCCGAAGTGACCTCGGCGGACGCCTCGCCGCGATGGTCGGCGGCGATCTGGCGGAACGCCTTGATCATGCCGGGCACCGCGAACAGGCGGCGGTTCTTGGCCACGACGCGCAGGAAATTGCCGACCAGGCCGGTGATCTTGGCCTTGTCGGCGATGGCGGCAATGGCCTTTGCCTGGTCCTCGCTGGAAAACACCGGGCTGTTGATCAGCCGCGAGAGATCGTCGCTGTCATTGAGCATTGCCTCGAAGCCGCCGAGGTCGGCCTCGACCTTGGCGACTGAATTGTCCTGCAGCGCGAGCTCGAACAGCGAGCCTGCGTAGCGTTCGGCGACAGCTGAGATTGGCGATGACGATTGGGCCACGGACCGTCTTTTCTCTTGTCTGACAGGCCGCAGATTGTTGGCGCGAGCGAAAACTCTGGCTAAATCTTTGACCTTACTGCATTTTTCCAAGCACGGAGGCGCGGCTTCCGCTATCCCCGGTCGAAAGTCGATTGCCGTCTAGCACAGGCTTTTTAAGACCGCAATGCATCGTCCGGCATGGTTTTCAGGCACTTTTGTCGCATCAGGCGGCGAAGGCCAAGCTCAAGCGTCGAATTCACGGAACGAAGCCGAAGGCAAAGGCCAGCGGCAGCGCCGCCAATGCCAATTCAACCACGATCGAAACCCAGTTGAAAGGGGTGTTGGCGCCGTCCGACATCATCGACAAGAGCCGGCCGAAGGCGGTGAACAGCCAGGAGAAGCCCAGCGCCATGTAGAGCAGCGGCTGCGCCAGGAGGATGCAGCACAGGCTGACGCCGAGATAGAAGCCCGACATGCGGCCGCGTCCTTCGGCGATCGCCGCCGCTTTCTCCGGCCTTGGCTGCAGGCGCAGCGCGCGAAAGGCAAGCCCCGGCGCCAGGAACAGGAACAGGCCGAGGGCCAGGGTTACGACGGCGCTCGACCAGGCCAGCCATTCACCCTGGCTCGCGGGCCACGGAAACGCGAAGTCCATAAATCCCCCTCGTATTTCTTGTTCTGAAACACAGGCATTCTAGCGAGGGAATGAAACCGCGCCAGAGGATGGCGGGCACATTAGGTACAGCGCATCAAGCGAGCGCGAAATCGACCGCGGCCTCGGCATGGATCCGCGTCGTGTCGAACACCGGAACATCGAAATCGCCCTGGCCGATCAGCATGGTGATCTCGGTGCAGCCCATGATGACGCCGTCCACGTCGTGGGCGCGCCGCATCCGGCCGACTTCGTCGAGATAGGCGGATTTCGATTCGCCTTTGACGACGCCCTGGCAAAGCTCGTCATAGATCACCCGGTGCACCATGTCGCGTCCGGCCTGGTCCGGCACCACCGGCTGGAGGCCGTATTTGTCCGCGAGCCGACCCTTGTAGAAATCCTGCTCCATGGTGAAGCGCGTCGCGAGCAGCGCCGGCCGCCTCACGCTGGCATCGACGACGGCATGCGCCGTGGCGTCGGCGATATGGATAAGCGGGATCGATATGGCCGCCTGCACCGCGTCGGCGAGCCTGTGCATGGTGTTGGTGCAGATCAGCAGGCCCTCGGCGCCGCCCGCCTCCAGCCTGCGCGCGGCTTCAACGAGAAGGACGCCGGCGCCTTCCCAGTCACCGACATGCTGCCGTTCGGCGATCTCGGCGAAATCGAACGACCACAGGAGCAGCTTCGCCGAGTGCAGGCCGCCGAGCCGTTCACGCACGATCTCGTTGAGCAGGCGGTAATAGATCGCGGTCGATTCCCAGCTCATGCCACCGATGAGGCCGAGGGTTTTCATGATAGCGCTGTCCTTTCCTCAGCAATTCCTATATTATGACTACATGAGACCACAAGGAGGTTGCTGTGAAAACAATGCAAGTTCGGGAAGCCAAGGCAGGGTTCTCGGCGCTCGTCGAGGCCGCGGAGGGCGGCGAGCCCACCATCATCACAAAGCATGGTAAGCCAGCAGCCGCCATCGTTTCGGTCGAAGACTTGCAAAAGCTTTATCCGGTCGAGCGTCGAAATTTCGGGGAATTCCTTCTGACCTATCCGGGAGGAATCGAGTTTGAAAGGAATGAGTCGCCGTCGCGGGATATCGACCTTTGAGCGGCTATCTTGTGGATACTTCCATCTTATCGGCATTCGCGCCTGGAAGGCCGCCGCTTGCAAAAGACGTCGCCACCTGGATCGTGACCCAAGGTGCAAAGCAGGCACTCTTCATACCGGTTATAGCGATCACTGAAATCGAGAAAGGCATATGCAAGCTGGCCCGCGCCGGGGCCACAAAACGCGCCGAGGGTCTCACTGCCTGGCTCAATGAAACCATTGAAGACTTCGCTGATCAGATTCTAGAGGTCAATGCCGATATAGCGCGAAGGGCGGGTCAAATGGAGGAGGCAGCCTCTGCACAAGGGAAGAATCCCAGTCTAGCAGACATATTGATCGCGGCCACGGCGGCAACCAACGAGCTCACCGTGATAACTGCAAACATCAGGCATTTTGAGGCGCTTGGTGTTTGGTGTTGGAATATACTGCAAGACCCGCCGAGCGACGATTAGTCACCCCATTCTTACAAAAAGCTCTGCGGGTCGATGTCGACCTGCACGCGCACCGAGCCGCGCAGCTTCGGCCCACTCGCCAGCATGGTACGGATGAAGCCTTGCATGTCGGCGCGCCGCTCGCCCTGGATCAGCAGGCGGAAACGGTGACGCCCGCCGATCAGCGACAACGGCGCTTCGGCCGGCCCGAGCACGAAGAGATCGGAAGCCTGCGGCGCCGCGCGCCTTAACCCCCGCGCATGGCTTTCCGCCTCGCCCCGTGTCGCGGCGCTGACGATGATGCCGGCGAGCCGTCCGAAGGGCGGCAGCGCCGCCCGTTCGCGCTCGGCGATCTCGCGCTCGTAAAAAGCTTCCGAATCGCCGGAGACGATCGCCCGCATCACCGGATGGTCCGGCTGGTAGGTCTGTAAGAGGCCAAGGCTCTTCTTGCCGGTGCGGCCGGCGCGCCCCGTCACCTGGCTGAGCAGCTGGAAAGTGCGCTCGGCGGCGCGCGGATCGCCATTGGCGAGCCCGAGATCGGCGTCGACCACGCCGACCAGCGTCATGCCGGGAAAGTTGTGACCCTTGGCGACGAGTTGCGTGCCGATGACGATGTCGGCCTCGCCATTGGCGACGGCCTCGAGTTCGAGCCGTAGACGGCGCACGCCACCCAGAAGGTCGGACGAAAGCACGATGGTGCGGGCTTCGGGGAAATGCGCCACCACCTCCTCGGCGATGCGCTCGACGCCGGGGCCGCAGGCCACCAGATGGTCGAGCGTGCCACATTCGGGGCATGCCTCCGGCCGCCGCTCATTATGACCGCAATGATGGCAGACGAGCTGGCCGCGAAACCGGTGCTCGACGAGCCACGCCGAGCAGACCGGGCAGCCGAAGCGATGGCCGCAGACCCGGCAGAGCGTCAGCGGCGCATAGCCGCGCCGGTTGAGGAAGAGCAGCGACTGCTCCTTCCTCTCCAGCGTGCGCTGCATCTGCTCCAGCAAGACCGGCGACAGGAAACCACCGCGCGCCGGCGGCGAGCGCCGCATGTCGATCGACTTCAGGTCGGGGAGCGCCGCCTCGGCGAAGCGCGACGACAGCACCGCCCGGCCGTAGCGGCCCTGGCCGGCGTTGACCCGGCTTTCCACCGACGGCGTCGCCGAGGCGAGCACGACCGGGAAAGCACCGATATGGCCGCGCACCACCGCCATGTCGCGCGCATTGTAGAAGACGCGGTCCTCCTGCTTGTAGGCGGGATCGTGCTCCTCGTCGACGACGATCAGGCCGAGTTCCTTGAACGGCAGGAACAGCGACGAGCGCGCCCCGGCGACGACGCGCACGCCGCCCTCCGCAACCTGCCGCCAGACGCGTTCGCGCATCCGGGGCGGCAGGTCGGAGTGCCACTCCGCCGGCTTGGCGCCGAACCGGTCCTGGAAACGTTCGAGGAACGCATGCGTCAGCGCGATTTCCGGCAAAAGGATCAGCACCTGCCTGCCCTTGTCGAGCGCAGCCGCCACCGCCTCGAAATAGACTTCCGTCTTGCCCGATCCTGTGACGCCGTCGAGAAGGGTGACATTGAAAGCATCGGCCGCGATTGCCGCGCGCAGCTTCTCCGCCGCAACATTCTGGTCCGGCATCAGCTCCGGCGCGGCATGGCTGGTATCAGGCGCCGCCACCACCGGACGCGGCGGGATCATCACCGTCTCGAACACGCCCTGTGCCCGCAACCCGTCGATGACTGTCGAGGACACGCCGGCGGCATGCGCCAGCCCGGAGCGCGTCCAGGCCAGGCCGCCTTCGGCCGTCTCCAGCACGCGCCGGCGCGCATCCGTCAACCGGTCCGGTTCGGCCAGCGTGCGCTGCAGCCCTTCGATCCACGGCTCCGGGTCGAAAGCCTCGGGGGCCCTGAGCAGCATGCGCGCCACCATGCCGGGAGCCGACAGCGTGTATTGCGCGATCCAGTCGACGAAGCGGCGCATCGCCCTATCGATCGGCGGGCAGTCGAACACCTCCTCGATCGGCCGCAGTTTCTTCGCATCGACGGTTTCGACGGCGCCGTCCCAGACGATGCCCGCGACTTGGCGCGGCCCGAGCGGCACGCGCACGATCGAGCCCGGCACCACGCGCATGCCCGGCGGCACGGCATAGGTGTAGGGCCGTTCGGCCGGCATCGGCACCAGCACGGGCGCGGCTGCGACAAAGGGCGAATCTTCCATCATCAGGCGTGACCTTGCCCTGACTTTGGGCTAGATCAAAGGGGACCCTCGCATCTGCCTGGCTGGCGCCCGGCAATCCCCAAGGAGACCGCCATGAAATTTTTTGTCGACACCGCTGACATCAAGGAAATCAAGGAGCTCAACGATCTTGGGCTGCTCGACGGCGTCACCACCAACCCGTCGCTGATCCTGAAATCGGGTGGCAAGATCATCGACGTCACCAAGCAGATCTGCGACATCGTCGAAGGCCCGGTCTCGGCCGAGGTCGTGGCGACTGTGTACAAGGACATGATGGCCGAGGCCGAAGTGCTGGCCAAGATCGCGCCGAATATCGCCATCAAGGTGCCGCTGACGCTGGACGGCCTGAAGGCCTGCAAGACCATCCGCACCGAGATGAACCGCATGGTCAACGTGACGCTCTGCTTCTCGGCCAACCAGGCATTGCTGGCCGCCAAGGCCGGCGCCTCCTTCATCTCGCCCTTCGTCGGCCGCATCGACGACACCGGCTCGGACGGCATGGAGCTGATCTCGGAAATCCGCACCATCTACGACAATTACGACTTCAAGACCGAGATCCTGACCGCCTCGGTGCGCACGGTGAACCACGTCAAGCAGGCCGCCCTGATCGGCGCCGATATCGTCACCGCGCCGCCGGCGACGCTGAAGGCGCTGGTCAATCACCCGCTGACCGACAAGGGCCTCGCGGCCTTCCTCGCCGATTGGGCCAAGACCGGCCAGAAGATCGGCTGAGGCCGGAGCAGTTCCAGGAAAAGTATGTAACGATTTTCCGTCTGGGAATTGCGCAAGGCAAAAAGTAGCGAAGAAGGCCGGGCAACCGGCCTTTTTCGTGGCAAAGTGTCTATGCCTTGGCAAGTCACATGCCTTGGCGATTGGCCGGGACGCCTATCGCGATCGTCATCCACGGGCGGCAAGGAGCGAAGCGACGCGCGCAGACCCGAGGATGACGAAGTTCGGAAGGCTTCAGCCAATCCCCGACGAGGAACTAGGCCCTTTTGCCGTGCTTGGCCAGGTCCTGCGCGATCGACAGCCGCAGAAGGTCGGCCAATTCGCGCGCGGCGCGGTTCTCCGCGTCGATCTGCGCGCGGTAGGCTGCGAATTCCTGGCGCGGCCGGTCGAAGGACGACGGGATAGAGCGCTTGCCGACGGCAATCACCGTGTTGGTCGCGGTGTCACGCAGCACGTAATTGGCGGTCAGCGTGACCGTGCCCGCCGTCGGCTCGTCTTCCTGGGTCTGCACCTGCACGATGGCCGCCGATTCGACGAGCTCGGTGACGCCGAGATCGAGCGTGTAGGCCGGCGAGGCCGGCTCGCCCGAGCCTTGCCCGAAGGCGAAGATCAAATTGTTGCGCACCTGCTGCGCGTAGCGGGTATTGACCGGCTTGATCGAGATCGAGCCGAGCTCGGCGGACGCGCTGAGCCGCGATCCGGGCGACAGCGGCTGGTTGGAATAGAGCGGCCGCACGGTGCAGGCCGAGACCAGCGCGAGCGCGGCGACCATGCCGCAGACCGCCAAGCGGCCGCGCAGGCGGGCCGCTTCTGACTTCACCGGATCAGGCAACGACATTGACGATTCTCTGCGGCACGATGATCACCTTGCGCGGGGCCTTACCTTCCAGTGCTTTTTGCACGAAGTCGAGAGCCAGCACCGCTTTTTCGACGGCACCTTGATCCGCGTCGCGCGCAATTGTCAAATCCCCCCGCTTCTTGCCGTTGACCTGTACCGGCAGCACGATCTCGTTGTCGACGACCAGAGCAGGATCGTAGACCGGCCAGGGCCGTTCGGCGACCATCTCGGCGCCGCCGAGCTCCTGCCAGCTCTCTTCCGCCAGATGCGGCATGACGGGCGCGACGATGTGCACCAGGATCTCCACCGCTTCGCGGCAGGCGCCTTTCAGCGCGGCATCGGCCTTGCCCTCGGCAACGTCGGCGAGCGGCGTCGCCAGCGCGTTGGCCAGCTCGTAGATACGCGCGATCGCCCGATTGAAGCCGAGCTTCTCGATATCCTCGCCGACCGCCTTCAGGATCTTGTGCGCGGCCTTGGACACGGCGCCCGCCTCGCCATCCGTCGCCGCCGCCGGTTTCACACTGGCAAGCTGCTCGGCCGCGATCTGCACCAGGCGCCAGACGCGCTGCACGAAGCGGTGCGCGCCGGCCGCGCCGTCGTCGGTCCATTCGACGTCGCGCTCCGGCGGCGAGTCCGACAGCATGAACCAGCGCGCGGTGTCGGCGCCGTAGCCGTCGGTGATCTCTTCGGGGCTCACTGTGTTCTTCTTCGACTTCGACATCTTCTCCAGCGCGCCGACCGTTGCCTCCTCGCCGGTGGCGATCTCGACGACGCGGCGCTTGCCGCCCACGTCCTCGAGCCTGACCTCGCTTGGCGACAGCCAGCGTCCGTTGTTGGACGGGCCGCCGACGCGGTAGGTCTCGTGCACGACCATGCCTTGCGTGAACAGGCCCTTGAACGGCTCGGCCAGATCGAGGTGACCGGTCTCGCGCATGGCGCGGGTGAAGAAGCGCGAATAGAGCAGATGCAGGATCGCGTGCTCGATGCCGCCGATATACTGGTCGACCGCCAGCCATTCGTCGGCCGCTTTCGGCTCGGTCGGCTCGTTCGCCCAGGGCGCGGTGAAGCGCGCGAAATACCAGGACGAATCGACGAAGGTATCCATCGTGTCGGTCTCGCGCCGCGCATCGCGTCCGCATTGCGGACATTTCACATGCCGCCAGGTCGGGTGCCGGTCGAGCGGATTGCCCGGACGGTCGAACTCGATGTCGTCGGGCAGCTTCACCGGCAGGTCGGCCTTCGGCACCGGCACGACGCCGCAATGCTCGCAATGGATCATCGGGATCGGACAGCCCCAGTAGCGCTGGCGCGAGATGCCCCAGTCGCGCAGGCGGAAATTCACCTTGCGCTCCGCCATCGGCCGGCCGCCGATCGTCTTTTCTTCCAACAGCTTCGCGACTTCGTTGAAAGCCCTCTCGGGCTTCATGCCGTCGAGGAAGCGCGAATTGATCATCACGCCGTCGTCGACATAGGCCTCCTCGATGATCTGGAAGGTCTTTGCGTCGGCGTCTTCCGGCATCACCACCGGGATCACCGGCAGGCCGTATTTGTTGGCGAAATCGAGATCGCGCTGGTCGCCCGACGGGCAGCCGAAAATGGCGCCCGTGCCGTATTCCATCAGCACGAAATTGGCGACATAGACCGGCAGCGTCCAGTTCTCGTCGAACGGATGGACGACGCGAATGCCGGTGTCGAAGCCCTTCTTCTCGGCCGTCTCAAGCGCCGCCACCGAGGTGCCCATGTGGCGGACCTCGTCGATGAACTTGGCCAGCTCGACATTGGTCTCGGCGGCTTTTCTCGCCAGCGGATGGTCGGCGGCGACCGCCATGAAGGAGGCGCCGAAGATGGTGTCGGGCCGGGTCGTATAGACCTCCAGTTCGTTCGTGTCGCCGACCGGCGCCGCCAGCGGCCACCGGATCAGCAGCCCTTCCGAGCGGCCGATCCAGTTGTGCTGCATCAGCTTGACCTTTTCCGGCCACTCTTCGAGCCCGTTGAGCGAGTCCAGCAGGTCCTGCGCGAAGTCGGTGATCTTGAAGAACCACTGCGTCAGCTCGCGCTGCTCGACCAGCGCGCCCGAGCGCCAGCCGCGGCCGTCGATGACCTGCTCGTTGGCGAGCACCGTCATGTCCTCCGGATCCCAGTTGACCTTGGAGGATTTGCGCGTCACCAGCCCCTTCTCGACGAAGTCGAGGAACAGCATCTGCTGACGGTGGTAATAGTCGACATCGCAGGTCGCGAACTCGCGCGCCCAGTCGAGCGACAGGCCCATCATCTTGAGCTGCTCGCGCATGACGGCGATGTTTTCATAGGTCCAGTCCTTGGGGTGGACCTTGTTTTGCATGGCGGCGTTTTCGGCCGGCATGCCGAACGCATCCCAGCCCATTGGGTGCAGCACGTTGAAACCCTTGGCGCGCTTGTAGCGCGCCACCACGTCGCCCATCGTGTAGTTGCGGGTGTGGCCGATATGGATCTTGCCCGACGGATAGGGGAACATCTCGAGCACGTAATATTTCGGCTTCGGGTCGTCGTTGCGGGCCTCGAACAGCTTCTTTTCGGCCCAGGCCTTCTGCCATTTGGGCTCTGAGGTGCGCGGATTGTATCGTTCGGTTGCCATCGGATGTTTTTCACTTAAAAGCAGGTGCGCGGTGCTGGATCAAGGCGTGTTGATATTCAGGTCAGGCCGAGCCGAAAATGGCGGGTTCCGAGAACCGGAGCGGAGCGTACTTAAAGTACGTGAGCACCGGAAGCGCAGGAAACCGGCATTTGCAGGCCGGCATCACCTGAATATCGACACGCCTAGGCCGGCAGCCGAGACTATGTCGTCGCGGTGTTCACCATGGATTGCCGGACCCGTCAACTGCGGCGAGCCGGCGCGAGCTTTAAAACTATGGGCAGGATAGTGGCATGACGAGCGCCGTAGAGCAGCTTCACGCGGTCAAGGCGAGGATCGCGAGCGCCGAACGCGAGGCGAAGCGCCCGGCCGGCGCCGTCACGCTCGTGGCGGTGTCGAAGACCTTCGCGGCCGAGGACATCCGCCCCGTCATCGAGGCAGGCCACCGGGTCTTCGGCGAGAACCGCGTGCAGGAAGCGCAGGGAAAATGGCCGGCGCTGAGAGAGGCATTTGCCGATCTGGAGCTGCATCTGATCGGCCCGCTGCAGTCCAACAAGGCCAAGGAAGCCGTCGCTCTCTTCGACGTCATCGAGACCGTCGATCGCGAGAAGATCGCCGCGGAGCTTGCCAAGGAGATCGCCAGGCAAGGCCGCGCGCCGAAGCTGTACGTCCAGGTCAATACCGGCTCCGAGCCACAAAAGGCCGGCATCGAGCCGCGCGACGCGGTCGCCTTCGTCAAGCGCTGCCGCGACGTGCACGGCCTCGCCATCGAAGGCCTGATGTGCATCCCGCCGGCCGATGAGAATCCTGGCCCGCATTTCGCGTTGCTGGAGAAGCTCGCTCGCGAGACCGGCGTGGCGAAACTTTCGATGGGCATGTCCGGCGATTACGAGACCGCCATCGCCTTCGGCGCGACCAGCGTCCGGGTCGGCTCGGCGATCTTCGGCAATCGGTAGCAAGGAGCGCCTCAAGGAAGCGTAGGCCTTTCCTTGGGCCGGCCGCGTCACACCACCGCATTGTCGCCTAGAATCCTGGCGCTAGCTCCGTGCACAGGAAGCAAGCGGCTCCTTTCATAGCAAAGGAGGTCCCTATGACCGCCACACGCCACAGCCAGCACACCATGCAAAACCGGCAAGTCTCCCGCGGGCTGCACCGCTGGGTCTATTTCGCCATGGTGGGGCTCGCGGCCTGCTATGCGTTGTCGGCCTGGATCGGCTTCGCGGGCAGCGGCGCCGACGACTATTTGCTGTTCGTCGTAACTGGATTCATCGTCATGTCGGTCGTGCTGCCGGCCATCGCCGGCCGTGTCTGGCGTCATCACCGGATCAGCGCTGCCGGCAGACCCACGACGCTCGCCGATTGGATGGCAGGCGAGTTCGACACTGGCGATCATCCCGTGAAGGCCAGCACGGCGACGATCGAAATCCTGCTGCCCCTTGCCGCCGTCGCATTCGGCATGACTGCCTTCGCGATCCTCGCTTTGGTGGAAAGCTGAGCGCCCCTGGCAATCGTCACGATCTCGTTACCGGCCCGCCAACCGGACGATATTCTTTGCGCCCGCGCTTGAAACGAAACGGTCCGTTCCTATTTCCCCGATGTCATTCAATCCTTTTCTCGGGGAAAGCTCACCATGCGCTACAACCAGCTTGGCAACACCGGCCTGTTCGTTTCCGAACTCTGCCTCGGCACCATGACCTTCGGCGCCGCCGGCCAGAATGCCCAATGGGGCCTGATCGCCAGCCTCGACCAGAAGGGCGTCAATGAAATCGTCGCCCGCTCGATCGCCGCCGGCGTCAATTTCTTCGACACGGCCGACGTCTATTCCTTCGGCCAGTCCGAGCAGCTGCTTGGACAGTCGCTCAAGGATCTCGGCGTCAAGCGCTCGGACGTCATCATCGCCACCAAGGTGCATGGCGCCATGGGCAACGGGCCCAACGAGCGCGGCTCCTCGCGCGGCCACATCATGGATTCGGTCGACCGCAGCCTGGAGCGGCTGCAGACCGATCATATCGACCTCTACCAGCTGCATGGCACCGACACGGTGACGCCGATCGACGAGACGCTGCGCGCGCTCGACGATCTCGTCGCCAGCGGCAAGGTCCGCTATGTCGGCGTCTCCAACTGGCAGGCCTGGCGCATCGCCAAGGCGCTGGGCATTGCCGAGCGCAAGGGCTTTGCCCGTTTCGAGACGATCCAATCCTATTACTCGATCGCCGGCCGCGATCTCGAACGCGAGATCGTGCCGCTCATCAACGAAGAGAAGCTCGGCCTGATGGTCTGGTCGCCGATGGCGGGCGGGCTGCTCTCCGGCAAATACGGTCCCGGCGCGCCGGGCAATGGCGAGGGCCGCCGCGCTTCGTTCAATTTCCCGCCGGTCAACGAGGACCGCGCCTGGGCGGCGGTCGCCGGCATGCGCGAGGTTGCCAAAAAACACGATGTCGGCGTCGCCACCGTGGCACTTGGCTATGTGCTGGCCAAGCCTTTCGTGATGAGCGTCATCATCGGCGCCAGCCGCATGGACCAACTCGAGCAAAATCTTGCCGCGACAGGTCTGAAGCTCGACACCGACGACCTCGCCAGGCTCGATGAGGTGAGCGCCCTGCCTGCCGAATATCCCGGCTGGATGCTGGAGCGGCAAGGCGCCGGCCGGCGCCCGGCGCCGTTCGTGCCAAAGGCGTAATCCGTCTTCGCAAGCAAGCCGACATCCTTCGGGAGCCGCGTGTCCTTGGACGCGCGGCTTTTCCGTTTCAGAGACGAACGGTCTCCGCGAGAAAGTCGAGGAAAGCCCGCACCCGCGCCGGCAGATGCTTGCCATGGCCGACATAGACGGCATGTGTCGGCTCCTCGTCGCCAGGATTGAACTCCTCGAGCAACGGCACGAGCAGTCCGGCGGCAATGTCGGGCTCGACATGCCAGCGCGCCAGCCGCGCTATGCCGGCTCCTGCCAGCGTCGTTCGCCGCATCGCTTCGCCGTCGGTGAGCGACATGTTTCCGACAATAGGCATGATGATCGATTTGCCTGTCGCATCGACAAAGGGCCAGCCCTCGATATGCCTGGCGAAGCCGAAGGCCAGCATGTTGTGGCGAGCGAGGTCGGACAATGCGCGTGGCGTGCCGCGTGCTTCAAGATACGCAGGCGACGCGACCAGGACCATCCGGCTCTGGCCAAGCTTGCGCGCAACCAGGCGTGACTCGCGTAGCGGCCCGGCGCGGATAGCGACATCGGCGCGCTCTTCCAGAAGATCGATCACACTGTCGGTCAGCACGGCTTCGACGAAAATCTCGGGATAATTCTCCAGGAAGCGCGGCAACAACGGCATCAGCCGGTGCTGGCCGAACGGCACATAGGAATTGACCCTGAGCCTGCCGCGCGGCGATGCACCCGCCGCCGCTTCGCGCTCGGCCGAGTCGAGATCGGCGAGGATGCGCAGGCCGCTATCATGGAAGGCAGCCCCTTCCGGCGTCAACTGCAGCTTGCGTGTCGAGCGGCTGATGAGCCGTGCGCCAAGCCGCGCCTCAAGCCGCGCGATCAGCTTGCTCACCGCCGACGGCGTCATCCGCAGCGCCCGCGCCGCGGCCGAGAAGCTGCCCGCCTCGACGACGCGGACGAACACTTCGATCTCGCCGGAACGGTTGATCTCGGGCCTCGCCATTCGTGAATCTATTTCACAGAAAGTATGCCTGATGCAAGGCTGGTTCACAGCTTGGCGGATCACGATCTTCCGCCCGGGGCGCGGGCTTTGGGCGTCCCCTTCCTGATCAACCGGACCGCAGCCATGCCTCTTGCTCTTTATGCCCTCACCGCCGGCGCCTTCGGCATCGGCGTCACCGAATTCGTCATCATGGGCCTGCTGCTCGATGTCAGCGCCGATCTCGGCGTCTCGATCTCGGCCGCGGGCCTGCTCATTTCCGGCTATGCGCTGGGCGTCGTCGTCGGCGCGCCGCTGCTTGGCGCCTTGACTGGACGCCTGCCGCGCAAGACCTTGCTGCTTGCCCTGATGGTTGTCTTCACCGTCGGCAACCTCGCCTGTGCGCTGGCGCCCGACTACTGGACGCTGATGGCGGCGCGTGTGCTGACCGCCTTCGCCCACGCTTCCTTCTTCGGCGTCGGCTCGGTCGTCGCGACCAGCCTCGTCGCGCCCAACAGGAAGGCCTCGGCCATCGCGCTGATGTTCACCGGCCTCACCGTCGCCAACATCCTCGGCGTGCCGTTTGGCACCTGGCTCGGCCAGGCCTATGGCTGGCGCTCCACCTTCCTCGCCGTCACACTTGTGGGCGTCGTCGCCTTCGCCGTGATCGCATTGCTGGTGCCGCGCGACGAGCCGGCCGCCGCGGACGAGGCGGAAAGCGCCGAAGGCACGCTCGCCGTGCTCGGCCGCCGGCCGGTGCTGCTCGGCCTTTTGACCACGGTGCTGAGCTGGGTCGGCGTCTTTGCCGCCTTCACCTATCTGGCGCCGATCCTCACCCGCGTCAGCGGCTTTTCCGAAGCGTCCGTGTCGCCGATCCTGCTCGTCTTCGGCGGCGGATTGGTCGCGGGCAACCTGCTCGGTGGACGCCTCGCCGACCGGCATCTGGTGCCGACGGTTATTGGCACGGTGGTCGCGCTGTCGGCGGTGCTGTTCGTCATGACGGCGGCGATCCATCAGCCGATCATGGCGATCATCGCCGTCGGCCTGCTGGGCGCTGCCGCGTTCGCCACCGTCGCGCCGCTGCAGATGTGGGTGCTGGAGAAGGCCGAGGGCGCCGGCCAGGGCCTTGCGTCCTCCTTCAACATCGCCGCCTTCAATCTCGGCAACGCCATCGGCGCCTGGCTCGGCGGCTTCGTCATCGACCACGGCCCCGGCCTCGGCGCCGTCCCTCTCGTTGCCGGCCTGGTGCCGCTCGCCGCGCTCGGCGTGGTGCTCGTGGCGCTGCGCCTCGAACGCGGCCGCGCCATCGGCAAGCCGGTCACGGCGCAGTGCTGAGCAGCCGAATTCCGCCTTCGACATCTTAAGGAGAAAAATCATGGACTATCGACCTCTCGGCGCTTTCGGCCTGAAAGTGCCGGCGCTTTCCTTCGGCGCCGGTACCTTCGGCGGCTCCGGCCCGCTCTTCGGCCACTGGGGCAACAGCGGCGCCAAGGAGGCGCGACGGCTGGTCGACATCTGCCTGGAGGCAGGCGTCAATCTCTTCGACACGGCCGATGTCTATTCGAACGGCGCCTCCGAGGAGGTGCTTGGCGAGGCCATCAAGGGCCGCCGCGACGCGGTGCTGATCTCGACCAAGACGTCCCTGCCGATGGGCGACGGCCCGGCCGACTGGGGTTCGTCGCGCTCGCGCCTGATCCGCTCCGTCGACGCGGCGCTGAAGCGCCTCGGCACCGATTATATCGACCTGCTGCAGCTTCATGCCTTCGACGCCTCGACGCCGGTCGAGGAGGTACTGTCGGCGCTGGACGACCTCGTACGCCAAGGCAAGCTGCGCTATGTCGGCGTCTCAAACTTCTCCGGCTGGCAGGTGATGAAATCGCTCGGCCTGGCGGAAAAGCACGGCTACCCGCGCTACGTCGCGCATCAGGTCTACTATTCGCTGGTCGGGCGCGACTATGAGTGGGAGCTGATGCCGCTCGGCCTCGACCAGGGCGTCGGCGCGCTGGTGTGGAGCCCGCTCGGCTGGGGCCGGCTCACCGGCAAGATCCGCCGCGGACAGCCCTTGCCGGAAAAGAGCCGGCTGCACGACACCGCCAGCTTCGGTCCGCCGGTCGAGGACGAGCATCTTTTCAAGGTGGTCGATGCGCTTGAAGCGGTCGCCGCCGAGACCGGCAAGACCGTGCCGCAGGTCGCCATCAACTGGCTCTTGCGGCGGCCGACCGTGTCGTCGGTCATCATCGGCGCGCGCAACGAGGAGCAGTTGCGGCAGAATCTCGGCGCCGTCGGCTGGGCGCTGACGCCTGAGCAGATCAAGGCGCTCGATGAAGCAAGCGCCGTGACCGCGCCCTATCCTTACTTCCCCTATCGGCGCCAGGAAGGCTTTGCCCGGCTGAACCCGCCAGCGGTTTGACCACGTGTCGACCCGTCCCTATTAGGGCGAGCGTGAACGCTTGCGATTAGCGGCCGCCCTCCGAGCTTCGTCATCCGCGGGCGAAGCAGCCGCGAAGCGGCGTCGCGAAGACCCGAGGATCCATGCCGTTACCTTGATCGCAGAGCGCGGCGGAGCAGAATTCTGGATCGCCGCAACGCTTCGAAGTCACGGAATGGATCCTCGGGTCTGCGCCGCGTCGCTTCGCTCCTTGCTTCGCCCGTGGATGACGAAGCGACGGGCATTTCCGCCAATCACTGACGATCGATAAAACCTGCACCTAATGCAACAGGAACTCCCCATCCACCTTCCGCCATTCATTCGGCGCGATCAGCTTGTGATGCGTGTAGGTGACCGAGTGCAGCGGGCCGTCGAGCTTGGTCTTCCAGAATTCGATGAAGCGGATCAGCACCGGGAATTTCGGAGCTATGTCGTAATCCTGCCAGACAAAGCTTTGCAGCAGGTGCGGGTGGTCCGGGTAGTGGTAAAGGATCTTGGCCGTGGTCAGCCCATACCCCTTGAGCATCAGGTCCATTTCGGAATTGTCGCGCATTGCGTTTCCTTGGTTGATTCTCCTTCCTCCCAACGCTGAATTGTGCGCACGGTTGCTTAACTGTCTATGGATTTTTTCGAGCTTTTTCAAAATTTTTGCCTTTAAAACAGGTGGTTAGCAGCCGTAAAGCGAGAGTGCTGATAGCGTTTTGCGCTTGACCCTGCGTCATCCCGCCGCGCGAATCCAACGTCTAATATTGCCGTCACGGCGGAACTGTTAATAATGCCCGCGAATTCGCGGCCGCTTCGCCGCGATGCCGCCGGCGGCCCAAGCCGGTGGAATGGTTCGGGAGGAAAGCTGAAAAATGTCCGATGTGCATGTCCACCGCGTCCAGCCGGCGTGGAAGAAGAACGCGTTGATCGACAACGATACCTATCTCAAATGGTATGCCGACAGCGTGAAAAATCCGGACAAGTTCTGGGGCAAGCACGGCAAGCGCATCGACTGGTTCAAGCCTTTCACCAAGGTCAAGAACACCTCCTTCGACGGCAAGGTCTCGATCAAGTGGTTCGAGGACGGGCTGACCAACGTCTCCTACAATTGCATCGACCGCCACCTGAAGAAGCGCGGCGACCAGACCGCGATCATCTGGGAAGGCGACAACCCCTACGACGACAAGAAGATCACCTACAATGAGCTTCACGCGCATGTCTGCCGGCTCGCCAATGTGATGAAGAAGCACGGCGTCAAGAAAGGCGACCGCGTCACCATCTACATGCCTATGATCCCCGAGGCCGCCTATGCGATGCTTGCCTGCACGCGCATCGGCGCCATCCATTCGATCGTCTTCGGCGGCTTCTCGCCGGACGCGCTGGCCGGCCGCATCGTCGACTGCGAATCGACCTTCGTCATCACCGCCGACGAGGGCCTGCGCGGCGGCAAGCCGATCCCGCTGAAAGAGAACACCGACAAGGCGATCGAAATCGCCGCCAAGCATCATGTGCGGGTGAAGAACGTGGTCGTCGTACGCCGCACCGGCGGCAAGGTCGGCTGGGCGCCCGGCCGCGACGTCTGGTACCACGACGAGATCGCCACGGTGAAGGCCGACTGCAAGCCGGAGAAGATGAAGGCGGAAGACCCGCTTTTCATCCTCTACACCTCCGGCTCGACCGGCAAGCCGAAGGGTGTGCTGCACACCACGGCCGGCTATCTCGTCTATGCCTCGATGACGCACCAATATGTCTTCGACTACCATGACGGCGACATCTACTGGTGCACGGCCGATGTCGGCTGGGTGACGGGCCACAGCTATATCGTCTACGGGCCCTTGGCCAACGGCGCCACGACGCTGATGTTCGAAGGCGTGCCGAACTATCCCTCGCAGTCGCGCTTCTGGGAAGTCATCGACAAGCACAAGGTCAACATCTTCTACACCGCGCCGACGGCGTTGCGCGCGCTGATGGGCGCCGGCGACAGCCATGTGAAGAAGACCTCGCGCAAATCGCTGCGCGTTCTGGGCTCGGTCGGCGAGCCGATCAATCCGGAAGCCTGGGAGTGGTATTTCAAGGTCGTCGGCAACGGCAAGGTGCCGATCGTCGACACATGGTGGCAGACCGAGACCGGCGGCATCCTGATCACGCCGCTGCCCGGCGCCACCGATCTCAAGGCAGGCTCGGCGACTCGGCCCTTCTTCGGCGTCAAACCGGAACTGGTCGACGGTGAGGGCAAGGTGCTCGAAGGAGCCGCCGACGGCAATCTCTGCATCACCGATTCCTGGCCCGGTCAGATGCGCACCGTCTATGGCGACCACGACCGCTTCGTGCAGACCTATTTCTCGACCTACAACGGCAAGTACTTCACCGGCGACGGCTGCCGCCGCGACGAGGACGGCTACTACTGGATCACCGGCCGCGTCGACGACGTCATCAACGTCTCCGGCCACCGCATGGGCACGGCGGAAGTCGAATCGGCGCTGGTCAGCCACGAGAAAGTGTCGGAAGCCGCCGTCGTCGGCTACCCGCACGACATCAAGGGCCAGGGCATCTACAGCTACGTCACCCTGATGAAGGGCATGGAGCCGAGCGAGGAACTGCGCAAGGAACTGATCGCGCATGTCCGCAAGG
Organism: Mesorhizobium sp. B2-8-3; assembly: GCF_006440815.1. Taxonomy (NCBI): domain Bacteria; kingdom Pseudomonadati; phylum Pseudomonadota; class Alphaproteobacteria; order Hyphomicrobiales; family Phyllobacteriaceae; genus Mesorhizobium; species Mesorhizobium sp. B2-8-3. The sequence goes on along the minus strand of NZ_VFTW01000006.1, from coordinate 202,518 downwards.
AGATCGGCGCCATTGCTTCGCCCGACAAGATCCAGTTCGCGCCCGGCCTGCCGAAAACCCGTTCCGGCAAGATCATGCGCCGCATTCTGCGCAAGATCGCCGAGGACGATTTCGGCGCGCTCGGCGACACTTCGACGCTGGCCGATCCCGCCGTGGTCGACGACCTGGTCGCCAACCGGCAGAACAAGAAGGGCTGATGACCGGCGATCTCGGCACCGTCAGCCAGCTCTGGCGCTACCCGGCGAGTTCGCTCGCCGGCGAACGGCTCGGTGCCATCTCCGTCGGGCTGAAGACCGTCGACGGCGACCGGCTGTTCGGACTGGTCGATGCTTCCGACGGCGAGATCGCCAGGCCCGACCGCGAGGCCAGATGGCATAAGGTGCCGCTGATCCGCACCCGGTTGAGCGAGGCCCCGATGAGCAAGGAATGGCGGCTCGAAGTGGCCGTGCCCGGCGGCGGCTGGCTGCCGGCGCCAGACCCTCGAAGCGACCGCGCTGTATCCGCCTTCCTCGGCTTCGAGGCCGCGATCCGACCATTCGGCGCGCAGAACGCGGCGCCCTCCTATGCCGGTCCGCTGACCGAGGCCCGCTACGCCAAGGCGCCGATCCATCTGCTCACCACCGCCTCGCTGTCCCGGCTGAAGGCGCTGCATCCCGAGGGCACGCCGGATCCGCGCCGCTTCCGCCCCAACATCGTCGTCAATATGGACCCGATCGAAGGCGCCTTTCCGGAGACGGAATGGATCGGCAGGAAACTCGCGGTCGGCGATCTCGAGCTCACCGTCTCCGAGCCCTGCCGCCGCTGCGGCTTCACCATCATCGCCCAGGACGGTTTCGACACCGATCCTGGCATCCTGCGCAACCTGGTGCGCCACAACGCCCACAATCTCGGCGTCTACTGCACCGTCGACCAGCCGGCGCGGATCGAAGTCGGCGCGCCGATGCGCTTGATGGACTGAAGCGGGCCGGGTCTACCTGTACAAATCCGCCCGTGTCGGTGGCAGGCCGCTCGGGCCGCGGGCGCGCCTGGTGGCGACAGTCTGAAAAATCTGCGCCGAGGCGCGCTGGAAGGTGATCGAGCAACCGGTCAGATAGAGCAGCCACAGCCGCGCCTTGGGCTCGCCGACCTCGGCAACCGCCTCGTCGAAGCGCGCATGCAGACGCTCCGCCCACAGGCGGCAGGTTTGCGCATAATGCTCGCGCAGGTTCTCCACGTCATAGACGAGGAAGCCGTGCGCCTCGAGATTGCCGAGCGTCATGCCGATCGTATCGAGCTCGCCGCCAGGAAAGATGTATTTGATCAGGGCCTTGTATTCCGGCCCCTTGCGCAGCGTCTTGCGGATGTCGCCCTTGCTGCGCCTGGTGATGGCGTGATGCAGATAGATCCCGCCGGGTTTCAGCAGGCGATGGACAGTCGAGAAGTAGGCGTCGTGATTGGCGAGCCCCAGATGCTCGAACATGCCGATCGACGATATCTTGTCGAACGTGCCTGAGAGTTCGGCATAGGACTTTATCTCGATGGTGATGCGATCCTCCAGCCCCTCGGCGCGAATGCGCTCGCGGGCAAGGTCGGTCTGGGCTTGCGACAGCGAGACGCCATGGCCGAAGACGCCGTAATTCTTCGCCGCATGGATAAGCATCGCGCCCCAGCCGCAGCCGATGTCGAGCAGCCTTTCGCCGGGCTCGAGCCTGAGCTTGCGGCAGATGTGGTCGAGCTTGTCGACTTGCGCCTGGTCGATGCCATTGGCGAAATCGTGGAAATAGCCGCAACTGTAGACCATGCGCTCGTCGAGGAAGAGTCGGTAGAAATCATTCGAAATGTCGTAATGGTGCTGGATCGCCTCCTTGTTCGATCCGCTGACGAAAGGCTTGCGGCCGGAAAGGTCGCTGCGCGCCGTCATCTGCTTGCGCGAAAACAGCACAGCCGGCAGGTCGCGCAGGATCGCCAGCTTGGGCAGGGATTTGAGCTTCGCCTTGAGCTTGCCTTGCGAAGGCAGGGCATAGAAATCGAACAGCGTGCCCTCTTCGATATCGACGGTCTTGGAAATCCACATCTCGACCAGCGTCGAGAAGGTCGGCCGGCGAACCAGTTGCCAGACGATGTCCTGATCGTTGATGGCAAGCACCGGACCGCTGGCGGGTCCGATCCGCTCGCCGGTCCACAGCCGGACCGCAAAACCCGGCTTCAGCGTTTCGACGACCTTGCGTACGATCCGCGCGGCTCTGTCGGCGGCGTCCATTCCCACCTCCCGCTATGTCGCCCCCAAAGCCGCACTGTCGTCCACCGGCCTGTAGACCGCAATCCCGATCTGTTGCGCAAAAGCACCGCAAGAGCAGTTTCCCGGCTCGTGGCACGACCATTCCGTGGCGTCATCTTGTCTTTTGCCGCGGCGCACCCCATCATCTGAGTGTGTTCAACGAACTGAAAGGAGGTGATCCGATGTCGAGTGATTTCGTTTTCCATAACGTGAGCTCTGCGGATTGCACTTCCGGGAAGCAGTCTTCCCGTTAAGGCGCGAGACGCGCGGCGGGTAGCCCGATGGGGTTGCCGCCAGAAGCCGCGTCATGGACGGAAACACGGAAGGCCGCCGGCTTCGTCGAGAAGCGGCGGCCTTTTCCGTTTGGGGCATCGAGCGGAGGCTTCCAGCTACCTGGCGCTACATGGCGCCCGCTATTTGGTGATTGCGAGATTGTCGATGTTGCGCACGATATCCTGAAACGCCTGGTCGAGCTCGGTACCGTTGGCCGCCTGATAGAAATGCTTGTTGTTGCCGCTATCGGGGCTGGCGCAGGATTGCAGCGTCGACTTGGCGTTCTTCTCCGTAAGGGCAAAGCCGATGGTGAATATCTCGATGCCTTGGTCGCGCATCGCCGCGCAGAGCGTCGTCGCAGCCGTGCGTGTCTCAACCTTGCCGGCGTCGTTATAAACCTGATCCGGGCCGTCGGCGTCGAAATAGGACAGGTTGAATTCGCCATCCGTCATCAGGATCACGTATTTTGCGACCTTCTTCGGATCCATCTTCGCCGGCCGTTCCGAGGCCTTCATAACGCTGCCCCAGTTTTCGGAGAGCATGTACCAGGCCCACTGCACGCCGATATGGCCCGCCGTGCCGCCGGAGGCATCGAGGTCCTTGATAACGTTGTTCAGAGCCGAGGCATCCGTGGTCAGCGGCTGTATTGACGCGACCGGACAGGCTCGTGTGCGGGACTGCTTGGCGAAGTCGGACAGGTAGAGGTCGCGGTTGACCATGCTGACGTCCGGCCCGGCATCGGAATACTGGTAGGCGCCCTTGCGCTCGGTGGCGCAGTTGTCCGGCCGCGTCGACGCCGAGACATATTTCGGATCGTCATTGCCGGGCGCCTGCTTGCGCTCGCTGGCCTTGGTCTCGACAAAGACCGTGCTTGCGGCGAGCGAGCCGACATTGACCGAATTGGCATAAGGCACGATCGCCACCCGCACCCGCGGATTGGCGGCGTTCTGGCCGGTGAGGAAGGAATTGACCGCGTTGCTCGCCGCTGTCCTCAGGTCCTTGATCTTCTGGCCCGCCATCGAGCCGGTGACGTCGAGCATCATCGCGACCTCGACCGTCTTGTCCGAATAGAGCGCCGTGGTCGAGGACGTCACCCGTTGCATGTCGCCGATGCTGAACAGGGGGAAATAGAGGCTGAGATCGGTGTGCACATCCGCCTTCACCGTGCTGGCCGTCCTGTCGACGGTGAGTTTGTCCAGCACGATCCGGTTGGCCTGCAGGATGCCGGCCGCGCTGTTGGCGTCGAGGAACGCCTGCACCGTCTTGTTGGCGTCGGCTTCGGTGATGACGCCAAGGGTGAGATCGCGGGCCGTCGAGGTCACAGCGGCGTCGACGACGCCCTGCAGGCTCGATCTGGCGTTGTAGAGCTGCGAGATATTGACCGCGAATCCCACCCCCAGCGCGAGGACCGATGCGGCAGCTCCGAACAGAACCGCGAAATTGCCTTCGCGATTGCGGGCAAAGCCGTCCACCCCACGAACGACACCTCTGAACTGCCGCATCTCTTCCGCCTCCACTCTTGCGGCACCCGTGCCGCATGACAAAGGCGCTGCAGGATTTCGGCCAGACCCGGCCGTCGGCCGCCGAAAGACGCTTAACGGCAGGTTAATCCATTGTTTTTGCTGAGTTTCGGCAAATACTAGAGTGAACGGGAAGTAAACGAAAATACGCTGGCCAAGCGACCTTCATGAAGTGCTTACCATGATCTCGAAGGCTGTCGCGGTCGTTCTCTCTTCGGCACAATCGAACTGTGCCGAAGCGGGTCAGCGGCAGCCATGAAACGGGCGCAGCGCAGGGCCTGTTGAGATAGAGGTCAGGCCGGCATCACCTGAATATCAAAGGAGCATCTGCGCGCTGACCGTCCGATCGATGCCATGATGCGGAGGATTGAAGCGGTTGCCTTCCTGCTCGTAGGTCCAGACCTTGAACAGACTGAGCTGGTGCGGACCGAAACTGTGCAGCAGCGGCACGTCGGTGGCGTCGCGGCCGCGCGCAATGACGACGCGGCCGATGCGCGGACAGTTGTGGCGCGGATCGAACGTGTACCATTTGCCGTCGAGAAAAACTTCCATCCAGGCCGAGAAGTCCATCGGTGCCGGATCGGCCGGCACGCCGATATCGCCGAGATAGCCGTTCACGTAGCGGGCTGGAATGTTGATGCATCGGCAAAGCGCGATCGCCAGATGCGCGAAGTCGCGGCACACGCCGACGCGCTCCTCATGCGCCTGGGCCGCCGTGCGCGTGGCGCGCGCATAGCCGTAGCCGAAGGAAAGCCTGCTGTTGACATAATCGACGATCGCCTGCACCCGCGCCCAGCCAGGCGGCAAATGGCCGAAAAGCTGCCAGGCGATGTCGCTGAGGTGGTCGGTCTCGCAGTAGCGGCTGCCGAGCAGATAGACCAGCACGTCGTCGGGCAGTTCCGCGACCGGCGTTTCGCGCGCCAATGTATTGACTTCGTCGGTCTCGCCGCTGTCCTCGATCGCCGCATCGTAGAGGATGCGGAAGCTTCCGGCGGGCGCCGTGAAGCGACGGCAGATATTGCCGTGGCGGTCGCGATAGGTCCGGGTCGGCACCGAGGGCGAGGTCAGAACCCGCGTCTGCCGCTTGATGTCGGCATGCCGTTCGGCATGAATGTCGAGAAGCGAGATGATCGGCGTCACCGCCGCGCATTCGATGGCGATTTCATAGCCGAGCCGGATCAGCATCGCATGCCCCCCTTCGTGATTTTGGAAAGACTGCCTGTTCAACGCCGCGAGCCGGGGCTGGTTCCGGCGCCGAGTCGAAATGGCGGCGTCTGGAGCAATTCAGGAAAAGTGCGCAGCGGTTGGGCTCTGCGACTTCGCCGTAGCCTTCCGTCCGCAATTGCGTAAAAACAAGAAGTGAGAGCAGGTCAGCGTTCTATCAACGCTGACCTGCTCCCTTCTCAGGCGGTCCTGCCCAGTCTAAACTGCGCTTTGCGTTTCGCCCCTCCCCGAAAACGATTCTCCAGGACATCCGATGTTTGCAGGCTCAAAATTCGCCGCCTTTCTGTTCGACATGGACGGCACGGTGCTCAACTCGATCGCCGCGGCGGAACGGGTGTGGACGGCATGGGCAAACAGGCATGGCCTCGATGTGACGGCTTTCCTGCCCACGATCCATGGCAGGCGCGCGCGCGAGACGATCGCCGCGCTGAGGCTTCCGGGTGTCGATCCGCTGGCGGAGGCGGATTTGCTGCTCAAGGCCGAGGCGGATGACCTCGAAGGCATCGTCCCGATCCCCGGCGCTGTTGCGTTTTTGCAATCGCTGCCGCTGGAGCGCTGGGCGATCGTCACCTCGGCGCCGCGCGAGCTGGCGCTGCTGCGCATCAAGGCGGCCGGCATCCCGGTTCCCGCCATGATGGTGACCGCCGAAGACGTCACCCATGGCAAGCCGGCGCCGGACTGCTTCCTTCTGGCGGCAAGGCGTCTCGGCGTCGAGGCGCGCGACTGCCTGGTCTTCGAGGATGCGCCGGCGGGCATAGCGGCGGGGGAGGCTTCCGGCGCCTCGGTGATGGTGATCAGCGCCACGCATGTCCGCCCGCTCGTCACGTCGCACCCGACAATCCGTTCCTACGACGAAATCGCCATTGCGACGGACGACAATGGCTGGATCGCCTTCGCGCCCGAGCGTGCCGTTGCTTAAAAGTCGCTGGTGAGACCCTTGACTTCCCAGTCGCCGTAGCGGCCAGGTTCCTTGCCGCCACGGCCGCCGATTTCCTTCGGCAACTGCGCTTCCGCCGCTCGATACTTTTGACGACGCGCTTCAGCCTCTGCTAACGCCCGCTGTGCTTCGGGCGTCAGCGCTTTTCGCAGCTCTTCGGTCGTTGCAACTGCTTCGGTTTTGCTTGGCTCTTCGGTCATGCGATACTCCCGCCGATTGAAACGAAGACCGGCCTCTCCCATCATATAGCCATGATACCAGAAGGATCGACCCCTATTGGTGAGCATCGGAATACTCCGAAAACCGGATTCCACTTTTCGGTCCGATGCTCTGGCCCCCTCCGACACCACGTCAGACGGATGAAACGATGAACACGCTTCGCACCACCATGCTTCTTGCCGCGATGACGGCGCTGTTCATGGGCGTCGGCTATCTGATCGGCGGCTCGGGCGGCATGGTCATCGCGCTTCTGATCGCCGCCGGCACCAATCTGTTCAGCTATTGGAACGCCGACAAGATGGTGCTGTCGATGAACCGCGCTGTCGAGGTCGACGAGAAGAACGCGCCGGAATATTACGCGATCGTCCAGGCGCTGGCCAAGCAGGCCGGGCTGCCCATGCCGAAGACCTATCTGATCGACAACCCGCAGCCCAACGCCTTCGCCACCGGCCGCAACCCCGAGAATGCCGCGGTGGCGGCGTCCACGGGCCTGCTCGAGCGCCTCTCCCACGAAGAGGTCGCGGCGGTGATGGCGCACGAACTTGCGCATGTGCAGCACCGCGACACGCTGACGATGACGATCGTGGCGACGCTTGCCGGCGCCATCTCGATGCTCGGCAATTTCGCCTTCTTTCTCGGCGGCAGCCGGGAGAACAACAATCCGTTCGGCTTCGTCGGCGTGCTTGTGGCGATGATCGTCGCGCCCTTCGCCGCGATGATCGTGCAGATGGCGGTGAGCCGCACGCGCGAATACGAAGCCGACCGGCGCGGCGCCGAGATCTGCGGTCACCCGCTATGGCTTGCTTCGGCGCTCAACAAGATCGCGCGCGGTGCCGAACAGATTCCCAATCCGGACGCCGAGCGCAACCCGGCTATGGCGCATCTTTTCATCATCAACCCGCTTCACGGCGAGCGCATGGACAATCTGTTCTCGACCCATCCGAACACGGAGAACCGCATCGCTGCCCTGCAGGAGATGGCGCGCGCGATGGGTGGCGCCGCGCCGGCCAATCGGCGCAAGGCTTCCGCGCCACCCATGCAGCCCGAGGAGCCGTCGACGGGGCCATGGGGCAAGCCGGCAGACGCGGCCCCAGAGGCTGAGCCGGCGCCGCCAAAGCCCAATCCCTGGGGCCGCAACCCGACCGGACCGCGCAATGTCCGGCCGAAGGGTCCCTGGTCGTGACGCCGCCGAGGCGCGGACAGCCAGGCAGTCCGCAACACAAGAATGGCGACGAGAACGTCGCCGGCCTTGCCGCGCGCAAGGCGGCCGCGCGCCTGCTTGCCGCCGTCATCGACGCGCATACGCCGCTCGATGGCCTGACCGACAACGAGCACGGCCACCCGCAATACAGGGCGCTGGACGGCCGCGACCGGGCGCTGGTGCGCGCCATCCTGGTCACCGCGCTGCGCTATCGCATGACCATTGCCGGGCTGCTGGCCAGGCGGCTGGAAAAGCCGCTGCCGGCCAATGCCACCGCGCTCTCGCATATCCTCAACGTCGCCGCCGCGCAGATCCTGTTCCTCGATGTTCCCGACAGCGCCGCCGTCGACCTTGCCGTGACCCACGCCAAGTCCGATCCGCGAACACTGCGCTTCTCCGGCCTCGTCAACGGGGTGCTGCGCTCGCTGGCGCGCGCCAAGGAGGCCGAGCTTGCCCCGGCGCTCGCTGCGACCAGCGAGGCGCCGCAATGGTTTTCGCAGCGGCTGACCGCCGCCTACGGAGCCGACAGGGCGCGCGCCATTCTTACCGCGCATCGCCACGAGGCGCCGGTCGATTTCACGATCAAGGCCGATCCGGCGGCCTGGGCCGAGCGACTGGGCGGCATCGTGCTGCCGACCGGCACGGTGCGTGTCGAAAAGCTCTCCGCCAATGTCATCGACCTGCCCGGTTTCGCCGACGGTGCATGGTGGGTGCAGGATACCGCGGCAAGCCTGCCGGCGCGCCTGTTCGGAGACATCCGCGGACAGCGCGTCGCCGACCTGTGCGCCGCGCCCGGCGGCAAGACGGCGCAGCTTATCCTGGCCGGCGCCGAGGTGACCGCGGTCGACACCTCGAAGAACCGGCTGGCGCGGCTCAGTCAGAATCTCGGGCGCCTCGGCCTGACCGCCGAACTCGTCCAGACCGACCTTCTGGATTACCGGCCGGCGCAATTGTTCGACGCCGTGCTGCTCGACGCGCCCTGCTCCTCGACCGGCACGGTGCGCCGCCATCCCGACGTGCCATGGACCAAGACCAAGGCGGATGTCGAAAAGCTCGCTGATCTCCAGCGCCGGCTGCTTGCCCATGCCGTCGGCCTCGTCAGGCCCGGCGGCCGCATCGTCTTTTCCAACTGCTCGCTCGACCCGATCGAAGGCGAGGAGCTCTATCACGATTTCCTCGCCGGGAACCCCGGCGTGGACGCCGATCCGATCCGGCCTGGCGAAATTGCCGATATCGACCCATTCCTGACGCCGGAGGGCACGTTGCGCACCACGCCGGCCGACCTCGCGCTGGAATCGCCCGGGATTTCGGGCTTGGACGGCTTCTTTGCCGCGCGGATGAGACGGACCGATTGAAACGTTATCTCATAAAACTTGCTGACTTTTTTAGGGAAGACCCGGCCGCGGCCGCGTGAATTGGTTCACTTCGGCGAAATCCGCCTTCGCATAAGTTCTTGAATCGCATAAGCTTGTGCGCGGGTTATGGGGATATCAGGAGGGCTATTGGCACTTGTTGCCGGCAGCACGACGCGTCTATGGACGCTTGTCGCGAGGGAGTTCTGGCGCAAAACGCGCCGGCGCCTCCGCGCCGGCCCGGTCTATCGCTGGCGCTATTCCGGCCGCACGCCCGAACGTGTCCTGATCGCGCCGCCGGACCTGCGGCTCGCCGATCCGCAGATCGCGCTGGAGATCTATTACGGCCGCTACCCGCTGTCCGGCCATCTGGTCGAGACCGGCGGCACATCGCCCTTCCAGCTCGACGTGCCCAATCGCGGCTGGCAGAAATCGCTGCATGGCTTCCGCTGGCTGCGCCACATGCGCGCCACCGGCACCGAGCTTGCCGCCGCCAACGCCAGGGCGCTCGTCACCGACTGGATCGCCATGCACGGCAACCAGATCTCCGGCATCGCCTGGGAGCCGGGCACGACGGCCAAACGGGTGATCGCCTGGCTGCAGCATTCCTCGGTGGTGCTGCAAGGCGCCGAATTCCCCTTCTATCGCGCCTTCCTGAAATCGCTCGCCGTGCAGATCCGCTATCTCCGCTCGATGGCGCGCGAGATGCCGGATGGCGAGGCGAGGCTGCGCGCCCGCGTCGCGCTCGCCTTCGCCGCGCTGTCTCTGCCCGCGCCGGCCTCGGCGCTGCGCGCCGCCACACGCAACCTGGCCGAGGAGCTGGAACATCAGATCCTGCCCGATGGCGGCCATATCTCGCGCAAGCCGATGGCGGTGCTGGAGCTGCTGGCCGATCTTCTGCCGTTGCGCCAGACCTATGCCAACCAGGCCGAGGCGCCGCCGTCGGCCTTGATCGGCGCCATCGACCGCATGTTGCCGGCGCTGCGTTTCTTTCGCCACCAGGACGGCAGTCTCGCCCGCTTCAACGGCATGGGCGCCACCATCCACGACCGCATCGCCACCATCATGCGCCATGACGACACGGTGGGCGCGCCGCTGCTGCACGCGCCGCACTCCGGCTACGAGCGCCTGTCGATGGGCGGCGTGACGGTGATCGCCGACACCGGCCTGCCGCCACCGGTCGACGTCTCCAACGCCGCGCACGCCGGCTGCCTCGCCTTCGAACTCTCCTCCGGGCGCCAGCACTTCATCGTCAATGCCGGCATCGACACCTACGGCGCCCCGGAATTCCGGCCGCTGGCGCGCGCCACCGCCGCGCATTCGACCGCTACGCTCAACGACACCTCGTCGGCGCGCTTCAGCCATTCGCTGCGCGTCAGCGACCTGCTGGGCTCGCCGCTGATCGGCGGCCCGCAGCACGTGCCCTGCAAGCGCCTCGACCAGAAGGGCGTGCACGGCTTCGTCGCCCGCCACGACGGCTATGCCCAGCAATTCGGTTTCCTGCATGAGCGCGAGCTGAAGCTGACCACGAACGGCAACGTGCTTGCCGGCCGCGACCGTTTCCTGCGCCCGGGCAATGCCGCGATCCGCAACAACGGCCGCGACTTCGTCACGGTGCGCTTCCATGTCCACCCCGACATCAGCCTGCTGCAGGACGACCACGACCGCCTGGCGCTCGCCGCCGCGCAGGGCGACACCTGGGTCTTCACCTGCGCCGAAGTGGTGCCGGAGGTCGAGGAATCGATCTACTTCGCCGGACTGAGCGGCCCGCGCCGCAGCCGGCAGATCGTGCTCTCCTTCAAGGCCTCGGAGGTTGCCGAAGTCCACTGGCAGCTGACCCGCACCGGCATTGCGGGCTATCCCGAGAACAACTGAATTCCCGACAAATCCGGCCGCGCGCTTGATTTCCGAGACTCACTTGATTTCCGGGGCTCATATGCTAAGGCCGGCCAACGTCCCGTCCAACAGCTCTGAAAGGCCGCCCGCCCATGGCCGTGCCCACGAAAAACATTCCGGCGCCTGATCTCGTTCCGGTGCGCCGGGCGCTGCTTTCCGTCTTCGACAAGACCGGCCTGGTCGATTTCGCCAAAGCGCTCGCCGCAGCCGGCGTCGAGCTGGTTTCGACGGGCGGCACGGCGAAGGCCATCGCCGAGGCGGGCCTGGCTGTGCGCGACGTTTCCGAGCTCACCGGCTTTCCCGAGATCATGGACGGCCGGGTGAAGACCTTGCATCCGTCGGTGCATGGCGCGCTGCTCGGCATCCGCGACGATGCCGAGCATGCCAAGGCCATGCGCGACCATCGCATCGAGCCGATCGACCTTGTCGTCTCGAACCTCTACCCGTTTGAAGAGGTCCGCCACTCCGGCGCCGGCTATGCCTCGATCGTCGAGAACATCGACATTGGTGGACCGGCGATGATCCGCGCCTCGGCCAAGAACCACGCCTATGTCGCCATCGTCACCGATCCGGCCGACTATGCGCCCGTCGTCAACGCGCTGGAGATGAATCTCGGCTCGCTGTCGCTCGACTTCCGCAAGATGCTTGCGGCCAAGGCCTTCGCCCGCACCGCCACCTATGACGCCGCGATCTCCGGCTGGTTCGCCGAGGCGCTGCAGATCGAGCACCCGACCTGGCGCGCCTTCGGCGGCCGTCTCGACCAGGTGATGCGCTATGGCGAGAACCCGCACCAGAACGCGGGCTTCTACCTGTCGGGCGACAAACGGTCGGGTGTGGCGACGGCAAAGCAGCTGCAGGGCAAGCAGCTCTCCTACAACAACATCAACGACACCGACGCGGCCTTCGAGCTGGTCGGCGAGTTCGACCCCGCCCGCTCGGCGGCGATCGCCATCATCAAGCACGCCAACCCTTGCGGCGTTGCGGAGGGTGAAACGCTCAAGGCGGCCTATGCCAAGGCGCTGGCCTGCGATCCGGTCTCCGCCTTTGGCGGCATCGTCGCCATGAACCGCATCCTCGACGCCGAGGCGGCGCAGGAGATCGTGAAAACCTTCACCGAGGTCATCATCGCGCCCGACGCGACCGACGAGGCAGCCGCGATCGTCGCCGCGAAGAAGAACCTGCGCCTGCTGGTCACCGGCGGCCTGCCCGATCCGCGCGCCGCCGGTACGATGGTCAAGTCCGTCGCCGGCGGGCTGCTGGTGCAAAGCCGCGACAACGCCGTGGTCGACGATCTCGAGCTGAAGGTGGTGACGAAGCGCGCGCCGACGCCGGCCGAACTGGCCGACCTCAAATTCGCCTTCCGCGTCGCCAAGCACGTCAAGTCCAACGCCATCGTCTATGCCAAGGACGGCGCCACGGTCGGCATCGGTGCTGGCCAGATGAGCCGCGTCGATTCCTCGCGCATCGCCGCCCGCAAGGCGCTGGACGCGGCGGAAGCCGCCGACCTCACCGAACCGCTGACCAAGGGCTCCGTGGTTGCCTCCGACGCCTTCTTCCCCTTCGCCGACGGCCTTCTCTCGGCGATCGAGGCCGGCGCCACGGCCGTCATCCAGCCCGGCGGCTCGATGCGCGACGAGGACGTCATCGCCGCCGCCGACGAGCACGGCATCGCCATGGTGTTCACGGGCGTACGGCACTTCCGGCATTGATGCTCGGCGCGGAGATGCTTCAAGAATTCGCTCCGCTGAGTCGATTGGTGCGGTTTTCGAGAACCGGAGCGGAGCGGACATTCAGGTCCGTGAGCACCGGAAGCGCAGAAAACCGCGGCAAGCGGCCAGCGGAGTAGAATTATCGAAGCATCTTTTTCGGCTTGTCCGCCGGATAGGGTGTCCCCACCAGGATCGCCATGCCGATGCCGAGGAACAGGATGATCGCCGCCATGCCGAGCCGTGGTGAATCGCTCATCGTGGTGATGGTCGCCACCATGAACGGCGCCAGGAAGCTGGTCGCGCGTCCCGCCAGCGCATAGATGCCGAAATAGCGGCCCGACTCGGCGGCAGTCACGCTGCGCGCCATATAGGATCGCGACGAGGCCTGCACCGGCCCGAAAGCGAGCCCGATCAGCAGGCCATAGAGGATATAGGCCTTTTCGGCCGCGGTGCCGAACAGACCGCCGGAATCGGCGGTCGACAGCGGGATCAGGCCAAGCAGCGTGAAGCCCGGACCGGTCGAGACGACGCCGATCGTGGCGACCGACAGCATCACCAGCGCGATCATCACCACGTGCTTCGAGCCGAGCGCGGTATCGAGCCGCGCAGCGATCCAGCAGCCGAAGATGGCAACGACGTTGAGGATGATGCCGAACAGGCCGATCTCGGTGATCGACCAGCGGAACATGCCGGCCGCGAAGGTGCCGCCGAGCGCGAGCAGCGCATTGACGCCGTCCTGATAGATCATGCGCGCCAGCAGGAAGCGCAGGATGCCGCTGCGCTGGCGCACTTCCACCAGAGTAGACTTCAACTCGGACAGGCCCTCGCGCACCGCCGGGCCGATCGGGATTCCCTTGCTGGCGTCCGGCGTGAAGAAGAACATCGGCAGGATGAACAGGAAATACCAGCCGGCGGACATCGGCCCGGTGAAGCGCGCGTCCTCCCCGAGCTTCGGATCGAGTCCGAACAATGGATCGAGGCCGATGAGCGTCTTGCCGGTTTCGAGATTGCCCGCCAGGAACAGCACCACGAAGATCAGCGCGATCATGCCGCCGAGATAGCCGAGGCCCCAGGCCATGTTGGATATCCGGCCGATCTCTTGCTTCGGCACCAGCCGTGGCATCATGGAGTCGTTGAACACGGTGGAGAATTCGGCCGCCACCGAGGCCAGCGAGAACAAGAGCACGACCAGGAAAAGATTCGAGCCCGGCGCCGCGAACCACAAAAGCGTGAGGCTGACGATCTTGATCGTCGCGAAGAAGGCGATCCACGGCTTGCGCGGCCCGGTCTGGTCGGCGATCGAGCCGAGCACCGGGGAGAGCACCGCGATGACCAGGCCCGCGGCGGCAATGCCATAGCCCCAGGCGGCCTGACCGGCGGTCGGATCGCTGGCCATGCGCGAGACGAAATAGGGCCCGAAGATGAAGGTGGTGACGACGGTGAAGAAGGGCTGCGCCGCCCAGTCGAAGAACATCCAGCCCCAGATGCCGCGCCCCGATGCCCGCTGCACTGTCTCTACCGCCACCATGCTGATTCCTCTGGCACCGCTCGCGTCGGGCGCCATGTCTGCATGTTTTCAGGCAGCGATGCAAATGAACAAGCAGGCGCCAATTCCTCGCCCCACAAGGCGGCTACGCGATGCACGCATCTTCTGGCGTGACCGATCAGGCCGGGGCTTGATTGCCAGGTGGTTCCCCCAATCCGTCGCTGCTTCGCAGCGCCACCTTTCCCCCCTCCGGAGGGAAAGGAAGGGAGCGTTGCTGGACGAGCATTGACGGCAAAAAGCTTGGCGCCTTCCTCTACCCCGTCGATCGGGGGAGAGGTGGCTCGGCGAAGCCGAGACGGAGTGGGGGTCGGCCAGCGCAGCATAGGATAACGCAAGCGCCAAGCTGCTACGCACGCTATCGCCAAAGACCAGCCGCTTTGGCAGGGGCGAGGAACTTCACATACCCGTCAGGTCGCTCATCAGGCCCGACGCCACCGAGAGCCGCGACACGGTGATGTCGCCGCCTTCGGTCAGCGCCTGCAGCCGCTCGCGGATGCGCGCGACGCGTTCGCCGCCGGCCTCGAGCCATGCCCCGACCGGATCCGCCGCCGTGCCGTGCGCGGTGAGCGCTGCCACCGCGATGCCGCGCCGCGCCACGCCGATCGTGTCGGTCGCGCGCGACAGCGCCAGCTGGTCGTAATAGTCGGGCGGCATGATCGAGCGCGCGGCCTCCTCGACGCGCGGGATGCGGAAGGCATCGCTGACGGCGAAGAACGCCTTGGCCGCGCTGACGATGTCGGCATTGGCCGTGCGCGCGGTGAGCGCGACATCCGGGATCAGTTCGGCCACTTCGGTCAGAGCGAGCTGCCCGGCGAGTTCTTCCGGCGCGCCGCCCTTGAACAGGCCATGTCCCCGCTCCTCGATACGCTCGCGCGAGAAGGCCGGCAGCAGCGACGCCAGCTTCGGTTCGAGCGCCTTGCGCGCGTCCTGCAATTCGGCGATGCGCTGCCCCAGCGGCGCGGAGCCCACTTCGTTCTTCAGGGACCAGCCGCTGGTCACAAAGATAAGCCGGCTGACCGACTGATAGAGATCGAGCTGGATCTGGCCGTCGATCTGGTTATCGAGCGCGTCGATCTCCTTGTAGAGCGCCGGCAGCGCGAAGCCGTCGCGGATCACCGCGAAGGTGCGCACGACATCGGCCGCCGTGCGGCCGGTCGCTTCCTGCAGCCGGTTGACGAAGGACGGCCCGCCGCGATTGACCAGATCGTTGGCAACGACGCGCGCGATGATCTCGCGCCGCAGCCGGTGGTCGCGGATCTCGCCGGCGAATTTCTTCGCCATGCGTTCCGGGAAATAGCCCATCAGGTCGCGGTCGAAATGTTGCTCGTCCGGCACGTCGCTGGCGACGATGTCGGAGAACAGCACGATCTTGGCATAGGCGAGCAGCACGCCGAGCTCGGCCCTGGTCAGCGGCTCGCCGCGCGCCTCGCGTTCGGCAAGCGCGGCCGGCGAAGGCAGCGTCTCGACCGCGCGGTCGAGCAGGCCGCGCGATTCCAGCGCCGTCATGAAACGGGCCTGGTGCGCGATGTCGGCGAGGCCGCGCTTGCGTGCAAGCGATAGCGCCAGCGTCTGCTGGTAGTTGTTGGAGAGCACCAGCGCGCCCACCTCGTCGGTCATCTCGGCGAGCAGCTTGTTGCGCGCCGGCCGTGTCAGCGAGCCCTTGCGCATGGCGGAAGCCAACGCGATCTTGATGTTGACCTCGACGTCGGAGCAGTTGACGCCGCCCGAATTGTCGATGGCGTCCGAATTGCAGCGGCCGCCATTCAGGCCGAACTCGATGCGCGCCCGCTGCGTGACGCCGAGATTGGCGCCCTCGCCGATGACCTTCGCCCGGACATCGAGCGCGGTGACGCGGACGGCGTCGTTAGCCCGGTCGCCGACATCTTGGTTGCTCTCGCCCGAAGCCCGCACATAAGTGCCGATGCCGCCGAACCACAGAAGGTCGACCGGCGCCTTGAGGATGGCGTTCATGATCTCGACCGGCGTCGCCGTCGTCTTGGCGAGGCCGATGGCGGCGGCAGCCGCCGCCGGCAGCGTGATCGATTTCTGATTGCGCGAGACGATGACGCCGCCTTCCGACAGCTTCGACTTGTCGTAGTCCTGCCAGGACGAACGCGGCAGCGCGAACATGCGCACCCGCTCGGCCATCGATGCGGCCATGTCCGGATCGGGGTCGATGAAGATATCGCGATGGTCGAAGGCGGCGATCAGCCTGGTCTGCGGCGACAAGAGCATGCCGTTGCCGAACACGTCGCCCGACATGTCGCCGACGCCCACCACGGTGAAGGGCGAGGTCTGGATGTCACGGTTGATCTCGCGGAAATGCCGCTTCACCGCTTCCCAGGCGCCCTTGGCGGTAATGCCCATCTTCTTGTGGTCGTAGCCGGCCGAACCGCCGCTGGCGAAAGCATCGTCCAGCCAGAAGTGGTGTTTTTCGGAAATGGCGTTGGCGGTATCGGAGAAGGTCGCGGTGCCTTTGTCGGCGGCGACGACGAAATAGGGATCGTCAGCATCGCGCCGCACCACGCCGGCCGGCGGGATGACGCCGTCGACGCCGATATTGTCGGTGATCGAGAGCAGGCTGGAGACGAAATTCTTGTAGGCCGAAGTCCCGGCCTCGAAGATAGCGTCGCGCCCGGCGCTCATCGGCAGCTTCTTCGGGTAGAAGCCGCCCTTGGCGCCGACCGGCACGATGACCGCGTTCTTCACCTGCTGCGCCTTCACCAGGCCCAACACCTCGGTGCGGTAATCCTGGGCGCGGTCCGACCAGCGCAGGCCGCCCCGCGCCACCGGACCGAAGCGCAGATGCACGCCCTCGACCTCCGAGCCGTAGACGAAGATTTCGCGCCATGGCCGCGGCGCCGGCAGGCCCTCGACCGCCTGGGAGTCGAGCTTGATCGCCAGCGACTGCCCTTTCTCTTTCGTATCGGCTACGAAATGATTGGTGCGCAGCGAGGCTTCGATGAGGTTCAGATAGCGGCGGATGATCGTGTCGTCATCGATATTGGGCACCTCTTCCAGCGCGTCCTTGATCTTGGCCTTGAGGTGCTTGGCGGCGACCGCGCCATCGCCCTCCGCCGCCGGCCCGAGCCGTGCGACAAACAGCGCATGCAGGCCGCGCGCGATCTCCGGATAGCGGTTGAGCGCCGCGGCGATGAAATCCTGGCTCTGCGGAATACCGGCCTGCTGCAGATAGCGGCCATAGGCGCGCAGGATGGTGATCTCGCCCGACCACAGGCCGGCGGTCTGGGCTAAGCCGTTATAGCCGTCATTGTCGACATCGCCGCGCCACACCGACAGGAACGCGTCCTCGAACAGCGCGCCGCCATCGGCGAGGTCTATTCGCGCGCCGTAGCTGTTCTCCAGCTCCATGTCGTGGATGAACACACGGTCGGCCGGATCGTCGCCGACCTCGAAAGTGCGCTCGCTGATGACGCGGAAGCCGATGTTTTCCAGCACCGGCACGCGCCGCGACAGCGCCACCGGGCTGCCGAAATGATAGATTTTCAAAGCCGCCTGTTGCGGCTTCTGGTCGGCATGGCGGTAATAGTCGATGGCGATCGGATTGACGGCGCTGATCTTCGCGATGCGCCCGGCATCGGCCAACGCCACGGCGGCCGAGAAGGAGTCGCGATAGCTTTCGGGGAACCGCGCCGCGATCGCCTTCAGCGCCGGATCGCTGCCGGCCGCTTCCGCGGCTTCGGAGAGCGCGTCCTCCCAGGTGCGCACGATGTCGCGGATCGCCGCCTCGATCGTCGACTGCTCGACCTTCGGCGTCTTGCCGCCGGAACGGCCGATGATGAAATGCACGCGCGCCAGTCCGCCTTCCGGGAAGGCCGGGTAATAGGCCGACAACCGGCCTTCGAACGCCGTCTTGAGATAGCTGCCGACCTTCTCGCGCACGACGCTGTCGTAGCGGTCGCGCGGCACGAAAACGATGATCGAGACGAAGCGATCGAACTGGTCGACGCGCACCAGCGCCCGCACGCGCGGCCGCTCGATCAGCCCGAGTATGGCGACCGCGTGCTTGCGCAGGATGGGAATGGGAACCTGGAACAGCTCGTCGCGCGGATAGCTTTCCAGGATGTTGATCAGCGCCTTGCCGGAATGATCGTGCGGATCGAAACCGGATTTCGAGATCACGGTCTCGGCCTTGGAGCGCAGATAGGGGATCTTCATCACCGAGCGCGTGTAGGCGGTCGAGGTGAACAGGCCGACGATGCGCAGCTCGCCTGCGAGCGCGCCTTTTGCCGTGTAGGTCTTGATGCCGATGTAATCGAGATAGATGCGGCGATGCACCGACGACTTGGCGTTGGCCTTGGTGACGATCAGCGGCTCCGGCCCGTGCAGGAAGGCGCGGATCTCCGGCGTCGTCGTCACTGCCTCGGTGCCGCGCCGCAACACCAGCACATCGGGATCCGAAAGGATGCCGAGGCCCGGCTTCTCGGCGCGCTCCAGCGAGCCGCTTTCCTCGCCGCCGGTATATTTGAACTCGCGCATGCCGAGGAAAGTGAAATTGTCGTCGCGCAGCCATTCGAGGAAGGCGATCGCCTCGGCGACGCTCTTCTTGTCGAGCGGCACCGCCGAATAGCGGAATTCGGAAATCGCCTGGTCGAGGCGGGCAAGCATGCGCTTCCAGTCGGCGACGGCCGCCCGGACCTGCGAAAGCATCTTGCGCAGCCGCTCGGTGAGGCTCTTGGCCTGCTCGGCGTTCAGCCTTGGAATGTGGACATGGACGACACTCAGCCTGTCGTCATCCTCCTTGCCGCCATCGCCAAGCACCTCGACCACACCATCCTTGCCGTGGCGGACGGTGACGATCGGATGGGTAACCAGCGTCGGCTCGCCGCTGATCTCGGTGATCTCGCCGAGGATGGAATCGAACAGGAACGGCATGTTGTCGTTGACGACGGTGATCACCGTGACTGGCCGGCCGTCGCAGGCGACGCCCGAATCGGCCTCGACGGCGACGACGCTTTCGCCTTTCCGGTGGCTGGCGACCGCTTGCGCGGCGAGCTCGCCGGCGCGTTCGAGGTCGGTCACGTCATAGGACGCGATGTCCTCGGCGGGCGCCCGTGCCAGCAGATAGTCGGCAAGCCTTGCGGGTTTCTCCTCCGCTTTCGCGGCGGCGGCTTTCTTCTTCGGCTTGGATTTCACGCTGGCCATGACGCTTATTGCCTCCCGTGGCATGCTTTTGCGACTATGGTAGCCAGATGACTGCGGTTTGGCGACAAAGGTTTGACGACGCTTTAAAAAATTCGAACCGACGCCATCGCCGCGCAAGGAGAACGACCATGACCGGCAAAATAACCGCGCTCGACCTTGTCCAGGCGGAGCTCAGCGAGGCCACGAAAGCCTATTTCGACAAATGCCCGGGAGAAGCTCGGCCTCGTACCCAACGTGCTCACCGCCTACGCCTTCGACGAGAAGAAGCTGCGCGCCTTCACCGATATGTACAACGATCTGATGCTGGGCGATTCCGGTCTTTCGAAGCTGGAGCGCGAGATGATCGCCGTGGTCGTCTCCTCGATCAACCACTGCTTCTATTGCCTGACCGCGCATGGCGCGGCAGTGCGCCAGCTGTCGGGCGAACCGGCACTCGGCGAGATGATGGTGATGAATTTCCGCGCCGCCGAGCTGTCGCCGAAACAGACAGCGATGCTCGAATTCGCGGTCAAGCTGACCGAGGAGCCGGCCGGTATCGTCGAGGCCGACCGCGCGGCCTTGCGACAAGCCGGCTTCACCGATCGCGATATCTGGGACATCGCCTCGACCGCCGCCTTCTTCAACATGTCGAACCGGGTGGCCGCCGCGGTCGACATGCGGCCCAACCCGGAATACCACGCCATGGCGCGGTAGCGGCCGCGGCTTTACATTAGCAATATCGAATTTTTCGTTGCCCATCCCGCCATTTGGTCCGATGATCAGGATTGCGGCGTAGCCGCATATCCAGGACTGCGGCGCAGCCGCATATGCAAGCGGCGTGGCCGCATGCCGGTTCGACGCCGCCGACAAGGGAGGAGAACATGGCGAAATTTCTCTATGTCTATCACGGCTCCGGCAAGATGCCGACCGACGAAGCCGAACGCAAAGCGGCTATGGATGCCTGGACCGGCTGGTACGACAAGCTCGGCACGGCCGTGGTCGACGGCGGCAATCCGGTCGGCATGTCGAAGACGGTGCTGCCGAGCGGCAAGATCGAGAACAATGGCGGCAGCAATCCGACCGCCGGCTACACCATCGTCGAAGCCAGGGACATCGACGACGCCGTCGCCAAGGCAAAGGATTGCCCGATCCTGATGGACCCAGCCTTCAGCGTCGAGATCGCGCCGATCATCGAGATGATGTAGCGCTTAAGCGTTTTGATGCATGTCGTTATCCCAAAACCGCGGTGCACTTTTGGGCGACATGCATTAGGAACGCGCCGCGATTGCCGCGGCCGCGCCCGCCATTGTCGTGGCGCTGACGCGGTTGGCGATCTTCATGGCGCGCTTGCTCTTCAGGAGCCGGCGCGCCTGCGAAGCGGCCAGCACCCAGGCGAGGTCGATGACCACCAGCACGATAGCCATGGTCAGCGTCAGCTCGACCCAGCCGACAACGCTGACCGAGGCAAGATCGATGATGGTCGGCAGCAGCGCCAGATAGAACATCATGATCTTCGGGTTGCCGAGCGTCACCGCCATGCCGGCAAAGAACAGTTTCAAGGGCGAGTCCTCGCGCGGCATCTCGCCTTCCTTCGCCTCGACCGGCGCCGTCCACATCTTGAACGCCAGATACGCGAGATAGGCGACGCCCACCCATTTCACGACGACGAAAGCGTAGTGGAAGGTCTGCGCCACGACGGCGAGCCCGAACACCGCCAGCGACAGCCAGACGGCTTCACCGATCCACATCGCCAGCAGGAACGGGAAGACATCGCGGAACCCCTTCGAGACCACCCGCGCCACGAGTGCTGCGATCGACGGGCCGGGCGAGCCGGCGGCGACGAACAAAGCGGCGGCGAAGATCAGCAGCGAGGCGAGATGCATGGCGGACCTCTTGTGGTGAAGAATTTTAGCCCACGAGACTAGCGCAACCACCGGGATGGCGAAAGCAAACCGACTGCCGGTAGTGTCTCAGTTAGAAATTAAGGCCTTCGCGTAGGCCTTCGCAAAATCCGCAGAGGATGGCGGATAAATGTCGTACCAGTCCTGCGCATAGACGCGCTCTCGTTCCTTATCGAAGTCTGTAGGGTCAAGCGGGATTTCGTCGCCTGGCGTCCCACGTATTTTTCCAACCACGATGGAGTTGAGTGTCGGAAGGCCGTTTTGATGGCAATAAAACGCTATATGGCCAAGTATTTGTGCTAAAACTCCCGCCGCAGGCTTACCATACATCAGCACAGACAGGCCTTTGTAAGTAGATGTTTGTCTGTTCTTAGCCATCCCGACGAGGATCTGCCATGCCTGCACGGCTCTCTCCGAGTGAGACGCCGTTGGGTTAAATTTCTGCATTTTCCTTGACCGTGGTTGTATAGGCCGCGCGTGCCAGATTGTACACGTTCCCAATATGTGAAACTTTATGCTTAATGCTAAGCGTTAAGGTTCACTTTAAAAGTCGCAATTGAACGACCTTTGTCTGAAGTTCTTCCCTCTGCAGGCCGGACAGGCTCTCAATATCGAAGGTGTTGAGTGATAGCGCGCCGACAACTTGTGCCTTGGACTGGACGCCGTGGTCCATCAGCATTCGCATGCCTGTCGCCAATACGGTCGGCGGCGGCAAATGGAAGGCGTTGTCCAGCGGTTCCTTTTTGCGGATGCGCCGTATGTTCATCTGTTTCCAGATATATTGGACCTGAACAGGGTTTAGAATTTCGAGGTCCTTGCAGCGGTAGACCATAGCGGCAACGGCAACCCGCCAGCGTTGTTTCATCGCTAAGAAATAATCGATGGACGTGCTGGCCACCTCGGATGCGAACTGGGACCTTGGCAGCAAAAACGCACCAGCGAAGCGGTTTGCTTGCCGTTCGATCCGGTCGAGGTTCTTGCTTGTCACCTCGACCGACGCATGCAGCACAATATGGCCAAGTTCATGCGCAAGATTGAAAAGCGTGCGCGACGTGCTCTGCACTTCCCTAGAGTAGAGGATATATGGTCGCCCTCCCTGCCAGCGCGAAACCGCATCCATGTCCTCGCACTTTACTTCTTCCTCGATCAAGATGCAGCCATTGAACTCCAGCACGGCGGTGAGATCGGTTACAGGCTCTTGAGCGAGCCCCCAAAGCTTGCGGACCGCCTCTGCGACAGTTTCAATTTTGTCATCATCGTCCACCTCATAATCGAAGTCGATTTCGGGCAAACGGACGGGTGGCAATTCGATGAACCGCTCAAGATAGGACGTAATGTCGAAGGCCCATTCGAGTCGGCGGGCAACACGCAGTCGCTCTGGCCGCTGCATCCTTTTCAAGCTGCGCCAGTTAGGCATGCGGAAGCGCGATACAGATCTGTTTCTCGGTGTCGTGAAAAAAGAGGGCGGCTGTCCCGTCACCTCGATTATCCGGGCAAACACTTCGCCCCTTGGCGTGCTCAAGCCGGTTTCATAGTGTCCAACAGCGCCGCGCGAGACACCAATCGCATCAGCGAATTGTTCGTCGGTTAGCCCGGCCGATTCGCGCGCCTCCCGGATGCGTTCCGGGATCACCTTATGCTGCTCGCCGATCATTTCTCTTTGCCGGATTCGATATCGTCTTTTTGCTGCTCAAGTGCTTCCTGAACTTCCTCCCGGAATTTCATTGCATCACGCGGATTGACTTTGGGTCTTTTCGACTCCTCAGGTCTAACAATCGCCGTGCGCGTGGCGTTCAGCGCGTCTTTTCGAGCTAGCCAGGTTTCGCTTTCTTGCCCACTCGGTAGGCCCCAAAGTGCATGGCTCAACGCACCATTCTTGGTGGCCCCGTAACAAAGCCACGCGGTGTAGAACTTCGCCGTAGGCAGATGGACCACCTTCGGGTCGTCGAACATGTCGATCTGGTTTGAGTGGCGCTTGTCCTGCTGATTTGGCGTGTCCTCAGGAAACGCTTCTTTTTCCGGGGTTCTCACCAAAAAACCGCGACACTGGCCGCTGCGGATTTCCAGCCAGTGCCAGCTACCAATGGGCATGGGAGTAAACTCAGCGACAAATGGAAGGTCGCCGGCTTCACAGAGTTGGTGGATACGAAACATCACACCCGCGCGGCGCATCAGGCCTCGGAAATCTTTCCCTACAGGAGTATCGAGGAAGGGAAGACTTTTGACGGCGTCATCGCCGAGCGCAACCCCCTCGCGCAATGCACGAATTGTGTCGCCGTAGGTATGCTCGGGGAATGCAGTATCAAGCGCTTCTACGTAGTCGGGCATGGCAAAAGTCCTGTTCTGACTGGTGCATACCCTCTTACCAAAATTACCGTCCTGCGTCTAGCAGACTATTTGTTTTTCCCGACTTTCGGCAGCCTTCAAAAAGAGGGAGCACCCGCTCCCCCTTTTTGGCTTCCGTGGAAAGCTTACGCCGCGCCCATCACCTTGGCGGCCTTTTCGAAACGCTTGCGCTCGTTAGGATCGAGATAGAGCTTGCGCAGCCGAATGGTCTTCGGCGTCACTTCGACCAGCTCGTCGTCCTGGATCCAGGCCAGCGCCCGCTCCAGCGTCATGCGGATCGGCGGGGTCAGCTTCACCGCCTCGTCCTTGCCGGCGGCGCGGATGTTGGTGAGCTTCTTGCCCTTGAGCACGTTCACTTCGAGGTCGTTGTCGCGCGAATGGACGCCGATGATCATGCCCTGATAGACCTTGACACCCGGATCGATGATCATCGGGCCGCGGTCTTCGAGGTTCCACATCGCGTAGGCGACCGATTCGCCCTGCTCGTTGGAGATCAGCACGCCGTTGGTGCGGCCGGGCAGCTCGCCCTTGTAAGGCTCATAGGCGAAGAACAGGCGGTTCATCACAGCGGTGCCGCGCGTGTCGGTCAACAATTCGGACTGATAGCCGATCAGGCCGCGCGTCGGTGCGTGGAAGACAAGGCGCTGGCGGTTGCCGCCGGACGGACGAAGCTCGACCATCTCGGCCTTGCGTTCCGACATCTTCTGCACGACGACGCCGGCATGCTCCTCGTCGACGTCGATGACGACTTCCTCGACCGGCTCCAGCAGCTGGCCGTCGTCGCCCTTCTGCATGACGACGCGCGGACGCGACACGGCAAGCTCGAAACTTTCGCGGCGCATCGTCTCGATCAGCACAGCGAGCTGCAATTCGCCGCGGCCGGAGACGAAGAAGGAGTCCTTCTCCGCCGATTCCTCGATCTTGAGCGCGACATTGCCCTCGGCCTCGCGCAGCAGGCGGTCGCGGATGACGCGGCTGGTCACCTTGTCGCCCTCGGTGCCGGCAAGCGGCGAGTCATTGACGAGGAAGGACATCGTGACGGTCGGCGGGTCGATCGGCTGCGCATGCAGCGGCTCGCTCACCGCCGGGTCGCAGAAAGTGTCGGCGACGGTGCCCTTCGACAGGCCGGCGATGGCCACGATGTCGCCCGCATGGGCTTCGTCGATCGGCTGGCGCTCGAGACCGCGGAAGGCGAGTATCTTGGAGACGCGGCCGGCTTCGATCTGCGTGCCGTCGTGATGCAGCACCTTGACCGCCTGGTTGGCCTTCAGCGTGCCGGACTCGATGCGGCCGGTGATGATGCGGCCGAGGAACGGGTTGGCTTCGAGGATGGTCCCGATCATGCGGAACGGGCCGGGATGAACGGTCGGTGCCGGCACATGCTTGACGACCAGGTCGAACAGCGGGGCGAGACCCTGGTCCTTCGGGCCCTCGGGATTTTCCGAAACCCAGCCGTCACGGCCAGAACCATAGAGGATTGGGAAATCGAGCTGCTCGTCGGTGGCGTCGAGCGCCGCGAACAGGTCGAACACCTCGTTGACCACTTCGATGTGGCGGGCGTCCGGACGGTCGATCTTGTTGATGACGACGATCGGTCGCAGGCCGACCTTGAGCGCCTTGCCGACCACGAACTTGGTCTGCGGCATCGGGCCTTCGGCGGCGTCGACGAGCACGATTGCCGAATCCACCATCGACAGGATGCGCTCGACCTCGCCGCCGAAATCGGCGTGTCCGGGCGTGTCGACGATGTTGATGCGGGTGCCGTGCCAGTCGACCGAGGTCGCCTTGGCCAGGATGGTGATGCCGCGTTCCTTTTCGAGGTCGTTGGAATCCATGGCGCGCTCGGCGACGCGCTGGTTGTCGCGGAAGGCGCCGGACTGTTTCAGAAGCTGGTCGACCAGCGTGGTCTTGCCATGGTCGACGTGCGCGATGATCGCGATATTGCGGAGGTTCATTTTTCTGGTCTCGGGAACGTTGCAGGCAGCAGGCCCAAAAGCGCCGCCTTTTTCGGTTGCGCGGCTCATACAAGGTTTTTCGCAATTGCGAAAGGGGAGGCACGACCCCAAATAGATGGTCACTGATTCTTAAACGTCTTGGTGTGAAATGATTCTGTTAACCAAGGCGGAACCTTTGAGGGGCCGGACAGTTCGATGTTCATGACCGATCATATGCCCAGATTGCGTCCGGTTTTTGTGTGGGCCGCGCTTGGCGTGCTTGTAGCGGCAGGCGCCGCGCAGTCGGCGGCCGTGCTGCGGGAAGCCGACCCGATCGCACCGCCCGACGCCAGGACAGTACAGCAGATGTTCGCCGACGCCCCCGATGGCGTCGACCCGATCGTCACCGGCCCGGTCAGCGCCGCCTTCAAGCAGCGCCAGAAGGATGCCAACTGCGACACCGCGGTCTGGCCGAACGTTCCGCGGGCTTGCTATCCCGACTGACGCTCTTCATTGCATTTTGGAATTGGTTCTGGACCGCCGCAGCGCTTTGAGGCCACGGCAGGATCTTTGACGCTGCTGCTCGCCTAGGGTGTGTTGAGATTCAGGTCAGGCCGGCATCACCTGAATATCAACGCAGCCTAAGCCGACCGCACCGGATCGAGCGTCACCTTGTAAAGCTCGTTGTCGTCGCGATCCATCAGCCGCACGGTGAGCTGTTCGGTCGCGCCCGAAATATCGACCAGGCCGAAGAACTGCAGCCCGGCCGACGGCGGCAGGTTCTGGCCCTGTTCGGCGGTCGGCGCCTTGATGAATTTCAGCTCCGGCCCGAAGGTCATGTCGAGGTCGTTGGGGCCGAAGGTGCCGGCATGGATCGGGCCGGAGACGAATTCCCAGAACGGATTGAAATCCTGGAACTGCGCCTTGTCGGGGTTGTAGTAATGCGCCGCGGTGTAATGCACGTCGGCGGTCAGCCACACCGTGTTGGTGATGCCGGCATTCTTGATGAAGCGCAGCACGTCGGCGAATTCGAGCTCGCGGCCCTTCGGCGCGCCATTGTCGTTATTGCTGACGGCTTCGAAACCGACCTTCTTCGCCGCGTCGTCCCAGACGACGAGGCTGAGCGGCATGTCGGCGGCGATGACCTTCCAGGTCGCCCTGGAATTGGCCAGCTCGCGCTTCAGCCACTTGGACTGCTCCTCGCCGATCATGCGCGACTTCGGCGTCAGCGTTTCTTCCATGTCGGGGCCGTTCGGGCCGCGATAGGAGCGCATGTCGAGGAAGAACACGTCGAGCAGCGGCCCATGCGAGATCTTGCGGTAGACGCGGCCTGGCTCCGACGGCTCGTAGCGGATGGTCGTCATCTCATGGAAGGCACGCGCCGCCCGGGCCGCCAGCACATGGATCGACTTTTCCTTGTAACGGTCGTCGGCGGTCAGGTCCTTCGAATCCGACCAGTTGTTGAGCACCTCGTGGTCGTCCCACTGGTAGAAGGTCGGACAGATGGCCGACAGGCCAAGCACATGCTTGTCCATCATGTTGTATTTCCACTGGTCGCGGTACTCGTCCAGCGTCTCGGCGACCTTGCGCTTGCCGTCGAGCATGACGACGTTCTTCCACTTGCCGCCGCCGGGCAGGTCGACCTCGTCCTTCAAGGCGCCGTCGGCATAGATCGTGTCGCCGGAATGCAGGAAGAAGTCCGGCGTGTGCTTGGCGATGGTCGAATAGGTCTTCATGCCGGTCTCGTCGATGCCCCAGCCCTGGCCGGCCGTGTCGCCCGACCAGGCGAAGCGCACATCGCGCTTCGAAGACGGCGCGGTGCGGAAGCGGCCGACGATCGGCTCGGAGACGGCGTTGATATCGGAGAGGTCGGCCGCCACCATGCGGTAGAAGATATCCTGGTCCGAGGCGAGGTCGGTGAGCAGCCGCTTCACCGTGTAGTCGCTGGCCGGCGAGGTGTCGAGCGGCGCGAGCCGCGTCGCATTGGCGAAGCTTTCGGTCGTCGACACCTCATACATGACACGCGCCGGACGGTCGGTGCGGGTCCACACCATGCCGGAGGTGGCGTCGACGTCACCGGACTGGACGCCATGCGTGAAGGCCGGGCGCTGGCTGGCGCGGGAATAATAAGGCAGCGCAAGTCCGGAGGCGCCGACAAGGCCGAAGGCGCTGGCCGAGGTGACGAAAGCGCGGCGGGTCAACGAAAGCTTGTTCATGGCTGTCTCCGGGATGGCATTGAGCGGGACCGCCAAGCTCTCGCTTCAATGTTTCAGGCGCATATCGGAACCATGAAGTTTTGATAACAGTGAACAGAACTGCTGATCTCCCCCCTCGTGGGGGAGATGGCCGGCAGGCCAGAGGGGGGCGCGAAGGATCGCCAACTTCTCAGCGTTTACTCGCTGAGCCTATACCCAACGGCCTAATTGGACTTGATTTCAACTGGATAGCTCGGCGGGACAGCGCCCCCTCTGCCCTGCCGGGCATCTCCCCCACAACAAGGGGGGAGATTGGCAGCTTAGACCATCTGCGGCTCCGGCCCGAAGGCCGGCCTGCTCGTGTTGATCAAGAGCGAAATACAAGCCGCCGCAATGCCGGTCATGCCGGCAATCAGGAAGGCCAGCTCGTAATTGCCCTGCAGCTCGCGCATCGTGCCGCCGAAGGCGGCGGCGGCCGCGGCGCCCACCTGGTGGCCAGCGACGATCCAGCCGAACACGATCGGTCCGCTGCGATCGCCGAACGCCTCGTTGGCAAGCCTCAGCGTCGGCGGCACGGTGGCGATCCAGTCGAGCCCGTAAAGCACGGCGAAGATGACCAGGCTGGTCGCCGAGAAGCCGGAATAGGGCAGGTAGATCAGTGACAGACCGCGCACCGCGTAATAGACGCCGAGCAGCTTGCGCGGATCGAAACGGTCGGTGAGCCAGCCAGACAGCGTGGTGCCGATCAGATCGAAAATGCCCATCATCGACAGCAGCCCGGCCGCCTGCACCTCGCCGATGCCCATATCGCCGCAGAAGGCGATGAGATGCGTGCCGACGAGTCCATTGGTGGTGAAGCCGCAGACGAAGAAGGTGGCGAACAGGTACCAGAACACCCGCGTGCCGGCAGCCCGCCGCAGCGTGTTCAGCGTATGGGCCAGAAAATTGCCCTGCGATGCAGGCGACACTGGCGGCACGTCGTCGGCATCGGCGCCGTAACGAACCTGGCCGATCGAAGCGGGGCGCTCCGGCACCAGCAGCAAGACGAAGGGTATCAGCGCGGCGGTGGCCAGCGCCACGGCAATCGCCACCGGCTTCCAGCCGCCGCTCTGCGCCAGCGAGGCGATGAGCGGCAGGAAGACCAGCATGCCGGTGGCGCTGGAGGCCGACATCAGCCCCATCATCAGGCCGCGATTGGTCTTGAACCAGCGGTTGATGATGGTGGCGCCCAGCACGCTCGCCACCGCGCCCGAACCGATGCCGGAAAACACGCCCCAGGTGATGAAAAGATGCCATGGCTCAGTCATCAACAGGCTGAGCGCGGTCGATCCCGACATCACCAGCAGCGCGCCTAGCAGCGTGCGGCGCAGCCCAATACGTTCCATCAGCGCGGCGGCGAACGGACCGGTCAGGCCGTAGAGCAGGATGCCGACGCTGGCGGCCCAGGACGTTACGTCGCGATGCCAGCCGAAGCTTTCCTCCAGCGGCACCATCATCACCGAGGGCGCCGAACGGAGCCCCGCCGCGATCAGCAGGCACAGGAAAATGACGGCAACAACGACGAATGCGTAGCGCTGGCCAAACGGACGGGACTGGGCTATCATGTTACTGACCGGTACGTTGCAATGGGATGAAGCCATAAATACGTACCGGTCAGTAACATTGTCAAGCGAGTTGTTTGCATGCCATCGGACAATAAAATTGAAGCGTCGTTGAGCGATGCCCCCGCTCCCAGGGCGGCGGATAAGATCCTGGACGTGGCGCGCGACCTCTTTTACCGCGAGGGCATAAGGGCGATCGGCGTCGACGAGATCGTCAGGCGTGCCGGCGTCACCAAGCCGAGCCTTTACCGCACCTTTCCGTCCAAGGACGAGCTTGCCGCCTCCTATCTGCGCAAATACGACCTCGAATTCTGGGAACGCTTCGACGAAGCGGTCGACGCGCATCCGGGCGATCCGCGCGCCCAGATCATCGCTTTCCTGACCCGCGTCGGCAAACGCACCCAAAAGCCGGATTATCGCGGCTGCGGCATGACCAACGCGGCGGTCGAATATCCCGAGCGCGGGCATCCCGCGCGGGTGGTGAGCGAGAACAACAAAGTGGAGCTGCGCCGGCGCCTGCGTGCCATGGCCGCCGCGATGGGCGCCGCCGATTCCGATACGCTGGGTGACGGTCTGCTGCTCCTCATCGAGGGCGCCTATATCAGCGGCCAGCTGTTTGGCCTGGGCGGACCGGCGGCCGCCGTCGCCCGCAACGCCGACCTCCTGATCGAAGCCAGCTTGAAGAAATAGCAATTGAAGCTACGCTTTCGGCAACTCGAACGGAGTTGTCAGCCATGCGTGCTCTTCTGATCCCGCTTGCCCTCGCCGGTTTCTGCCAAACGACCCAGGCCGGCGAAATCTCCAGCGCCTACACCGATCTCGACTGGAAGAAGGACTGCGTGACCTATGCCCAGGCCGCGGAAGGCGACGGCGACTGGGCGAGCCTCGTCTGCTCGGGCTATCGCGGCTACCCGGTGCTGATCGGCTACGACGACGCGCGAGAGTCTCTCTATTACGGCTTTCCATCCGACGACATGACCGCGGTCTGGGAGAGCTTCACCGCCTTCAACGGCTCGGGCCCGAAGGTCGAGTGGCGCATCGAAACCAATGGCGATGTCGCCATTCCCATCGCCGCCATCCACCGCCGCTCGATCAGCGACCCGCAGGACGACAAGAAATCGACCGACGTGCTGGTCGTCGCCAAGGTGGCGCAACCGGAAGAACATCAGGGCTGCACCGTCGGCCTGGTTCTAGCCACCGGCAACCCGCAGGCCAACGACCAGGCGCGCAAGCTTGCCGACGAAAAGGCGAAGACCTTCGCCTGCGGCAAGGACAAGCGCGAAGTGATCGGCGACGTGCCCGCTTTCGGCCGGGTGGACAACTAACCGCGACCGGGCTTCCTCAGCCTTCCCCGGCCTCCAGATGCCGGCTCAGCATCAGCCGCAAGTCCTCCAGCACGCCGTCGCGCAGCCGCTTCTCGCCGATCAGCGTCAGCGGAATGCGCATCAGCTGCGGCACGATCACCGCCAGCCTTTCGGCCTGTCCTGCCGGCAGCGGCGGATCGGCCGCGGCGAACAGCGTCGCGATCTGGCTGCGACGGTGCCCTCGCATGGCGCGCCGCCAGCCGTCGTCGCCCGGCAGGTCGAGCAGCGCCGAATAGGCCGGATGCCCGGCCATGAAGGTCCCAAGCCGCGCGAACAGCTGGTCGGCGATCACCGCCGCGCTCATCCCCTGCGTCCGGTCGCGCAGGTCGTCGAGCTCGGCCGAAAGCGCCTCCGCGTTCTGGGCGAGGATTGCCTGCGCCACCGCCTGCTTGGTCGGGAAGAACAGATAGAGCGTGCCGATGGCGGCGCCCGCCTTGGCGGCGATCTCGGTCATGGTCGTCGCGTCGAAACCCTTCTCGACGAACAGCTCCGAGGCCGCCGCCATCAGCGCGGCGACGCGGTCGCGGCCTCTTTTTTGCTGCGGCGCGCGCGGCTGCGGCACAGTTGCGCTTGATTTTTCCGAGGCCATCCTCATATTCCAAACCTGAGACTATCCTCATATATAGCCTGCCGGCCCTCGACGCGCCAGCAGCGCCGGATCTGAACGCCATGACCATCGCAAGACAGGACCGCCCACAGAGCCACAAATGGATGGTTCTGAGCAACACCACGCTCGGCATGCTGGCCGCAGCCATCAATGGCTCGATCCTTTTGATAAGCCTGCCGGCGGTGTTTCGCGGCATCGGCCTCAAGGCGCTCGACCCCGGCAACATCAATTACCTGCTCTGGGCGATCATCGGCTACATGATCGCCACCGCCGTGCTGGTCGTCGCCTTCGGCCGGCTGGGCGATCAGTTCGGCCGGGCGAAGATGTACAATCTCGGCTTCGCCATCTTCACCGCCGCCTCCATCGCGCTCAGCCTGCTGCCGGGACAAGGCGATTTCGCCGCCATGTATCTGATCGGCGTGCGCATCATCCAGGGCGTCGGCGGCGCGCTGATCATGGCCAATTCCACGGCGCTGCTCACCGACGCCTTCCCCGAGAACGAACGCGGCTTCGCGCTCGGCATCAATGTCGTGGCGGCGATCGGCGGCCAGTTCATCGGCCTTTTGATCGGCGGACTGCTCGCCGACACCGACTGGCGGCTGGTGTTCTGGATCAACGTGCCGTTCGGGCTTGTCGGCACCATCTGGGCCTATCTCAAGCTGCACGACGCGCCGAACCGCTCCAGCCACACAATCGATTGGCTGGGCAATATCAGCTTCGGCCTCGGCCTGGTCATGATCCTCACCGCCATCACCTATGGCCTGCAGCCCTATGGCGACCAGGTGATGGCCTGGACAAGCCCGAAAGTGCTGACGCTCTTTGCCGTCGGCATCGCTTCGCTGATCGCTTTCGTCGTCATCGAGAGCCGTGTCGCCAAGCCGATGCTCGACCTGTCGCTGTTCCGTATTCCGGGCTTCGCCTATGGCAACGTCGCCAATCTTGCGTCGGGCATCGCGCGCGGCGGCCTGCAATTCATGCTGATCGTCTGGCTGCAAGGCATCTGGCTGCCGCTGCACGGCTATTCCTTCGAGCAGACCCCGCTTTGGTCGGCGATTTTCATGCTGCCGCTTACCGTCGGCTTCCTGATCGCCGGGCCGATCTCGGGCTATTTCTCCGACCGCATCGGCGGCGTGCCTTTCGCCGTTGGCGGCATGGTCGCGGGCGCGGCCAGCTTCGTCGCGCTGATGCTGCTGCCCGCCGACTTCTCCTACACCGCCTTTGCCGGCCTGCTCTTCCTCAACGGCCTCGGCTCCGGCCTTTTCGTGGCGCCGAACTCGACGCAGATCATGAATTCCGTGCCGGCGCGCGAGCGCGGCCAGGCGTCGGGCATGCGCGCCACCACCACCAATGCCGGGCAGGTGCTGTCGATCGGCCTGTTCTTCAGCCTGATGCTGGCCGGCCTCGCCGCCAGCCTGCCGGCGACGATGGAAGCCGGCCTTCTGGCGCAACATGTGCCGGAGGCGATCGCGCACCAGGTCGCCAACATGCCGCCGGTCGCCAGCCTGTTCGCCGCCTTCCTCGGCTACAACCCGATGGGCGAACTGATCCCGGCCGACGTGCTCCACGCTTTGCCGCCGGCCAACGCCGCGACGCTGACCGGCAACCAGTTCTTCCCCGAGCTGATGTCGGGGCCGTTCAAGCACGGGCTGGTCTTCGCCTTCACCTTCTCGGCGATCCTCTATCTGGTCGCCGCCTTCGCCTCCTGGCGCGGCGGCCGCGGCGCCGAGGCGGAGTTTTCAGAGAACCTGGCCGCCGAGGCAGCAAGTCGACGTTAAACGGTCAAGCGTTAGGCCAGCGCTGCATCGGGTTCACATTCGGGTCGCTGCCTAGTAAACCCTTGCGCGATTGCAGCCGGCCTCGGGAGGTTCCGCTTGTCCAGTTTTGTCAGCGTCGCGAACGAGAACGGCGTGGCGGTGGTCACCATCGACAACCCGCCGGTCAATGCGCTGAGCTTTCACGTCCGCAAGCCGCTCCACGAGGCGCTCGCCGCTTTGCGCGACGATCCCGCCGCAAGCGCGATCGTCATCGCCTGCGCCGGGCGCACCTTTGTCGCCGGCGCCGACATCACCGAATTCGGCAAGCCGGTCCAGCAGCCGGAACTGCGCGCCATCATCGCCTTGCTGGAAACCATCGCCAAGCCGACGGTCGCCGCGATCCACGGCACCGCGCTCGGCGGTGGGCTGGAACTGGCACTGGGCTGTCATTTCCGCGTCGCCGACAAGGGCGCCAAGCTCGGCCTGCCGGAGGTGAAGCTCGGCCTTTTGCCGGGCGGCGGCGGCACCGTGCGACTGCCACGCCTTGTGGGTGCTGTGAAAGCGCTCGGCATGATCGTTTCCGGAACGCCGGTCTCGGCCGACGAGGCCAAGGCCACCGGATTGGTGGATGCGGCTTTCGATGGCGATCTGATTGTTCAAGCAATTCGTTTCGCCAACGAAATGGTCGAGCGGGGCGGTCCGTTCGCGCCGGTGCGCGACCGCAACGACCGCCTTGCCGGGACCGACCTCGCCGCGTTCGACGCCCAGAGGGCGGAACTGGCCAGGAAGGCCCGCGGGCTTGAAGCGCCGCTTGCCTGCGCCGAAGCCGTGCGCAACGCGATCACCTTGCCGTTCGACGAGGCGCTGGCGGCCGAGCGGCAGCTTTTCCTGAAACTCGTTTCCGGCGACCAGTCGCGGGCGCAGCGGCATCTGTTCTTCGCCGAGCGCGAGGCGGCCAAGATTCCCGGCAAGAACCTGCGGAAGCGTCGGATCGAACGCGTCGGCATTATCGGCGCCGGCACGATGGGCGGCGGCATCGCCATGGCTTTCGCCAATGGCGGCCTGCCGGTGACTTTGGTCGAGACCAGCGAGGAAGCGCTGCGGCGCGGGCTGGCGACGATCGACAAGAACTACGCCGTTTCGGTCAGCCGCGGCTCGTTGACGGACGAGGCCAAGCAGAAGCGGCTCGGACTGTTCAAGGGCAGCACCGACTATACCGATCTCGCCGATTGCGATCTGATCATCGAGGCCGTGTTCGAGGACATGGCGGTGAAGAAGGAGGTGTTCGGCAAGCTTGACGCCATCGCCAGGCCCGGCGCGATCCTCGCTACCAACACCTCCTACCTCGACGTGAACGAAATCGCCGCCTCGACCTCGCGTCCAGGGGACATGCTCGGCATGCATTTCTTTTCGCCGGCAAACGTCATGAAGCTCCTGGAGATCGTGCGGGCCGAAAAGACCGCGCCCGACATGCTGGCGACGGTCACCGATCTCGCCCGGCGCATCGGCAAGGTGGCGGTCGTCGTCGGCGTCTGCCATGGTTTTGTCGGCAACCGCATGCTGGCCGCGCGCGGCGCGGAGAACGAAGCGCTGTTGCTCGAAGGTGCAACGCCCGCTCAAGTCGACAAGGCATTCACCGATTTCGGCTGGCCGATGGGGCCGTTCCAGATGGGCGACCTCGCCGGCCTCGACATCGGCTGGCGCAACCGCAAGGCGCGCGGCCAGACGGCGGTGATCGCCGATACGCTGTGCGAGCAGGGCCATTTCGGCCAGAAGACCGGGCGTGGCTGGTACCGCTATGAGAGCGGCGCGCGGGAGCCGGTTGCCGATCCGGAAGTCGAGGCGTTGATCCGCGCCAAGGCGGAAGAACTGAGCATAGCGCGGCGCCAGATCGGCGCCGACGAGATCATCGAGCGCACGCTTTACCCGCTGGTCAACGAAGGCGCGAAGATCCTCGAGGAAGGCATCGCCGCGCGGGCGTCCGATATCGATGTCGTCTGGGTCAACGGCTACGGCTTCCCGATCGGCAAGGGCGGACCGATGTTCTGGGCAGGGCTCGAAGGGGCGGCGAAGATCGTCGAGCGGTTGGAGCATTGGCATGGGCGGACCGGCAGGGCGATCTTCGAGCCGGCGCCGGTGCTGAGAAAGTTTGCCGAGACGGGGGCTTGGGAAGGTGCGGGCGACGCCCCATAACTTCGTCATTCCAGGGCGAAGCGACGCGTAGACCCTGGAATTCATGCCGTTCCATCAGACAAAGAATGCGACGGTCCAGAACAGGCGGTGGCACAGCCGTCGATTGTTCTGCACCGTCGCGGCTCTCGAACGTTCCGGCATGGATCCTCGGGTCTGCGCTGCGTCGCTACGCTCCTTGCTCCGCCCGTGGATGACGAACGCGGGGGCGACATGCCAAATTTGACCATGTGGACAAATCTCAACCACCGTTCCATAGTCTCTCGTCTGACATTTTTTTGAACGGCCGGCTCGACACGGCTGTCGAACAGAGGGGCACTTCAATGGAAAACGAACGTAGCAAAACGCAACGCGCCGGCCTGTCGCGGCGCAACGTGCTGGAACTCGGCGCGCTCGGCCTCGCGGCGACCGTGCTGCCCGGCGCGGCCTTCGCCAAGGACAAGAAGCTGAAGGTGGCGGCGATCTTCGCCACGCCGATCGAGGAGCCGTGGGACAACCAGATCCATGTCGCCCTGCAGAAGGCCGAGAAGGAGCTGGGCATCGAGTACAAATGGTCGGAAAAGGTGCAGACCGCCGACTTCAGCCGCGTGATGCGCGAATATGCGCAAGGTGGCTACCAGTTGGTGCTCGGCGACGCCTTCGCCGCCGAGCGGGAGTCGCGCCGCACGGCAAAACAATTCCCGAAGACGGCGTGGCTGTTCGGCTCGGGCGCTGGGCCCGCCGAGCCGAATTTCGGCGTCTTCGACAACTGGATCCACGAACCGGCCTATCTCTCCGGCATGATCGCGGGAAAGATGTCGAAGTCGGGCACGGTCGGCGCGGTCGCGGCGATGGGCATTCCGGAAGTCAACCGGCTGGTCAACGCCTTCTTCGCCGGCGCCAAGGAGGTCAATCCGAACGTCAAGAAGAAGGTCGCTTTCATCGGCTCGTTCTTCGATCCGCCCAAGGCCAAGGAAGCGGCCGTGGCGCAGATCGATGCCGGCGTCGACGTCATCTATGCCGAGCGCTTCGGCGTCATCGAGGCGGCGGTCGAGAAGAAGATTTTCGCCATCTCCAACATGTCCGACCAGTCGAGCCTCGGGCCCGATACGGTCATCACCGGCCCGGTCTGGGACATGTACCCGACGGTCGAGCAGGCGATCAAGCTGGTCAAGGCCGGCGTCTTCACCGCGCAGGACTATGGCGATTTCTCGCGCATGGCCAAGGGCGGCTCGTATCTGGCGCCCTTCCACAAGTTCGACAAGACGCTGCCCGCCGACGTCAAGGACCTGGTCGAGAAGAAGAAGGCCGAGATCCTCGAAGGCAATTTCCGCGTCGACGTCGACGAGAACACGCCGGTTTCGGATTGATGCCTGGTTGAGGGGCGGCGCTAGGCCCCCCTCTCTGTCCTGCCGGACATCTCCCCCTCGAGCGGGGAGATTGGCGGTTCCCTCGACGGCGCTCGATCTTTCAACATTGAAAGTTGGCGAAGGCCGCCGTGACATCTGATCTCCCCCGTGAGGGGAAGATTGCCGGCCGGCCAGAGAGGGGGTGCAGCGCTGCCCTCCATGGTTGGCCGGATCGCAAATCCAGGAGCACCCTTGTCCGCCCCACTCATCGAAATGCGCGGCATCACCAAGAGCTTCGGCGCCGTCAAGGCGAACGAGGCCGTCGACCTCAGCGTGGCGCCGGGCGAGATCCTCGGCCTGCTTGGCGAGAACGGCGCCGGCAAGACGACGCTGATGAACGTGCTGTTCGGCGCCTATGCGCCGGATGCCGGCGATATCCTGGTCGAAGGCAGGCCCGTCGCCATCCACAATTCGGCCGATGCGCTCGCCGCCGGCATCGGCATGGTGCACCAGCATTTCCACCTCGCGCCGCGGCTGACGGTGCTGGAAAACCTCCTGATCGGCATTCCCGGCAAATCCGGCCGCATCGACCGTGCGCGCGGGCTTGCCCGCCTGAAAGAGATCAGCCGGCAGTACGGGCTGAGCCTCGACCCAAGCCTGCCGGTCTCGGCGCTGTCGGTCGGCGAGCAGCAGCGGCTGGAGATCATCAAGGCACTGTTTCGCGGCGCCAGGCTTTTGATCCTCGACGAACCGACGGCGGTGCTGGCGCCGAGCGAGGTCGACGGCCTGTTCGCCGCCCTGCGCTCGATGGCGGCGCAAGGGCTCGGCATCATCTTCATCTCGCACAAACTGAATGAAGTTCGCGCCCTCACCCATCGCTGCGTGGTGCTGCGCCACGGCAAGGTCGCCGGCCGCGTCGACCATCCGGCAAGCACCACATCGGCAGAAATGGCGAAGCTGATGTGCGGCCACGAAATCGTGCCGCCGGTCAAGGAGGCTTCGACGCCCGGCGCCGCCGCGCTTACGCTCGACGGCATTTCCACCTCCGGCCATGCCGGCACGCCGCTGCGCGACGTCTCGCTTTTCGTCCGCGCGGGCGAGATCCTGGGCATCGCCGGCGTCTCCGGCAACGGCCAGCGGGCGCTCGCCGATGTGATTTCCGGCATGCTGGCGCCCAAGGCCGGCGCGATGACGATAGCCGGCAAAGCGGTTGCGCAATTTTTGCCGCGCGAGCTGCAGACGCTCGGCCTCGGCCGCATACCGGAAGACCGGATGACGACCGGCCTCGTCACCAATCTGCCTTTGGCCGACTCCATGGTGCTGCCGCGTATCGGCACCGAGGCCTTCAGCCGCCGGGGACTTCTCAATCCAACTGCGATCCGTGCCTTCGCTGAAGCGCAGATCAAGGCCTACGATATTCGCTGCCCCGGCCCGATGGTGCGTGCCGGCGCGCTGTCCGGCGGTAATCTGCAGAAGGCGCTGCTGGCCCGCGAGCTCGCCTTCGACCCGAAGGTGCTGATCGTCTCGCAGCCGACGCGCGGGCTCGATATCGGCGCCGCCCGCTTCATCCACGAGAAGTTCCTGGCCATGCGCGCCAAGGGCTGCGGCATCATCGTCATCGGCGAGGACCTTGAGGAATTGCTGATGCTCTCGGATCGCATCGCGGTGATGTATGAGGGCCGCATCGCCGGCACGCTTCCCAGCGCGCATGCCACCGTCGCAAGGCTCGGCCTGATGATGACCGGCGCAGGGCACACCGAGGAGGCGGCCTGATGTTTCGCCTCGAAGCCCGCACCTCGACACCGGCCTGGTTCAATCTCGCGCTGCCGCTCTTGGCCATCGCCGCGACGCTCATCCTGTGCAGCGGCCTGATTGCCATCGCCGGCGCCGGCGTGGTCGAAGCCTATGGCGTGATGCTGTCCGCCTCGCTCGGCGACAGCTACGCCATCACGGAAACCCTGGTGCGCGCTGCACCGATGATCTTCACCGGCCTTGCCGTGGCCATCGCCTTCCGCGCCAAATTCTGGAACATCGGCGCCGAAGGGCAGCTTCTCGCCGGCGCGGTGGCAAGCTGCTTCGTCGGCGCCATCCCGATGCCGGGCTATCTCGCCATGCTGTTGATGGCGCTGGCGGGCGCCGCGGCAGGTGCGCTTGTTGCGCTGGTTCCCGCCACTTTGCGCGTAAAATTCAAGGTCGACGACGTGGTGAGCTCGCTGCTGCTCAACTCGGTCATCTATTACGCGCTGATGGCGCTGATCGAGGGACCGTGGAAAGATACGTTCAGCGGCTACCCGATCTCGCCGCCGATCGAGGACGCGGCCAATTTTCCGGTGCTGATCGAAGGCACGCGCCTGCATCTCGGCGTCGTCGTGGCGTTGATCGCGGCACCGCTGTGCTGGTTCCTGATCGCGCGCACCACGCTCGGCTTCCGCATCCGCGTCACCGGCGAGAATCCTGAAGCCGCCCGCTATGCCGGCATCTACGTGCAGCGCGTGCTGCTGTCGACAGCTCTGCTCTCGGGCGCGCTGGCGGGACTCGCCGGCGTTGGCGAGGTCGGCGGCGTGCACTTCCAGGTGATGAGCGACATCTCGCCGGGCTATGGCTATTCCGGCATCGTCGTTGCGATGCTCGCCAGGCTCAATCCGCTCGGCGTGGTGCCGGCGGCGATCTTCCTTGCCGCTGTCATGACCGGCGCCGAGGCGATGTCGCGCGCGACCGGCGTGCCGGCCTTCCTCAGCGACGTCATCCAGGGCACGGCGCTGCTTGCCATGCTGGTGGCGCTGCTCTTCACCGCCTACCGCATCCGCCGCGTGGGAGCGCAAACATGAGCGCGGTGTTCGAGCAGATTTTCCAGGTCGGCTTCCTTGCCGCCATCATCCGCATCGCCACGCCGCTCGCCTTCGCCACGCTGGGCGAAATGTTTTCCGAGCGCGCAGGCGTGCTCAATCTCGGCATCGAGGGCATCATGCTGTTGTCGGCGATGGCGGGCTTCACCGCCGCCAGCCTGAGCGGCAGCCTGTGGCTGGGCGTGCTTGTCGCGGTGTTGACCGGCATGCTGATGGGCGCGCTGCATGCGCTGTTCACGGTGGCACTCGGCCTCAGCCAGCATGTCTGCGGCATCGGCGTGACATTGTTCTCATCCGGCCTTGCCTATTTCCTCTACCGGCTGATCTTCGGCCAGCAATCGGTGCCGCCGAGCATTACCGGCTTCAAGCCGGTGGCTATCCCGCTGCTCTCGGACATTCCGGTTCTAGGCCCGGCCGTGTTCAACCAGTTCACGCTCGTTTATCTCGCCATCATCGCCGTCCCGCTCGCTGCCTTCGTGCTCTACCGCACGCCATGGGGGCTTTCCGTGCGCATGGTCGGCGAGAACCCTCGCGCGGCGGACTCCGCCGGCGTCAGCGTGATCGCCACGCGCTTTCAGGCGGTGATCCTCGGCGGCGCGCTGATGGGCCTTGCCGGCGCCTTCCTCACCATGGCGCAGTTCAACGCCTTCACCTTCGGCGTCGTCTCCGGCCGTGGCTGGGTGGCAATCGCGCTGGTGGTGTTCGGCCGCTGGGATCCCTGGCGCTCGGCGGGCGCCGCGCTGCTCTTCGCATTCGTCGACGCGCTGCAGCTCAGGATGCAAGCGAGCGGCCTCGGCCACGTCCCCTACGAAGCGTTCCTGATGCTGCCTTTCATCTTCACCATCGTCGCCATGGCTTTCATGTCGCGCAACGCTGTGGCGCCATCGGCGCTGCTGAAGCCGTTTCGACGGGAGGAGCGGTAGAGGAGCAGGCGTCCTTTCCTCTCCCTCCGGAGGGGGGAGAGTGGCGCTGCGAAGCAGCGACGGAGTGGGGGAACCACCTTGCAACCGTCGCCAACGAATATTGAAATGGGGCCCAGGCGCAAGAGTATTTCGGCACCGCGCCAAGGGTCGACCCCCACTCCGTCGAGCTACGCTCGACACCTCTCCCCCGATCGACGGGGGAGAGGAAGGCGCCAAGCTGGCCTCAGATCGCCGTAAACCCATTGTCCACGAACAGATGCGCGCCGTTGACGAAGCTCGATTCGTCGCTGGCCAAAAACAGCGCCGCCTTCGCCACTTCCTCCGGCTCGCCGATGCGGCCCTGCTGCGCGGCCATCGCCGCGTCCGAGACGTCGACGCCGAGCTTGCCGAGATCAGCCACCTCGCGCAAGCCATGCGGCGTGCGGATGAAGCCGGGACAGACGGCGTTGCAGCGGATGTTGCGGTCGCGGAACTCCACCGCGATGGCGCGGGCAAACATGTGGCAGGCGCCCTTGGTGGTGTCGTAGAGCACTTCGTTCGGCGTCGCCGCCACGGCCGAGATCGACGATGTGCAGACGATCGAGCCGCCGCCGGCGGCGATCATGCCCGGCAGCACCGCGCGCGTCATCAGGAACATCGAGCGCACGTTGACGGCATGCAGCCAGTCCCATTCCTGCAGGCTTGTTTCCAGGAATGGCTTGATGACGATGGTGCCGGCGTGGTTGAACAGCACCGTGACCGGGCCGAGCTTCGCCGTCGCCGCCTTCACCGCCGCTTCGACCTGTGCTTCGTCCGAAACGTCGGCGACGAAATGCTCCGCGACATGGCCCCGCGCCCGGATCGCCGCGGCGGTCTTGCCGGCCGCCTCGCCGTTGCGGTCGATGATTGCCACCTTTGCGCCTTCGGCGGCAAACAATTCCGAAGCCGCCCCGCCCATGCCCGTCGCACCGCCCGAGATGATAGCGACCTTGCCCGCCAGCCTTCCACCCATTCTTATTGCTCCTTCAGTGCCGCCCATATCGGCCCAAGCGATGCTATCCGTCATGCGCGAGGCGGCCAAGACCTTCGAGCGACTGGATATTGCGCCTATGAACGCCGCGAAAACGGCCGATTTTCAACCCGTTCGGCCAGATTGCCTATGTCCCGATATCGGCTACATCGCCTGCGCTGCGAGTATGAAAAACCACGATCCGTCCTCTTTAAAAAAATTCATTCCAGGAATCGCCCGAAAATAACAATCGACAAAGTCTACTAACTTTATAGATTAATGGCCGTGACGGAGGTCGATATGTCCTATAGCCAGAACGCCCAGGCCGCCCGCAAGGGGCAAAGGCTGACTGCCGATCAGAGCTGGAGGCCCGCCTATGGCGGCACCTTCGCCTATCTCGTCTTCGCGCTTGCGTTCGTGTTCACCGGCGCGGTGATCCTGGGGCTGATCCCCTGATCCAAGGCGGCCGAGACCCGCCGTCAAACAATCTGAGTCGAATAATCGGAGTGGAAAACTGGCCGGGCGCCAGGGCGTCGTCGCGCGTCTGCGTCTCAGGTCTGATTAGAAGGCTTTGAAGCGGGGCAAGCCAACGTGATGGAGGAGATGGCAATGCCGATCGAGTTCACGCATGTTCCAGGCAAGCCTGCCAATGGCAGCTTCTTCTACGATTTCGCCGAGACGGCGACCAAATTGTCGCTGATCGAGGATTCCGGTTTTCGCAAGCTGGTGGTGGATGACCCCGCAGGCCTACTTACCAATATGGACATCGCCGCGCAGACGCTCGACCGCACCGGCTCGCTTGAGGTGGTGCTAACGCACTGGGCCGGCGTTATCGAACCGACGGTGGCGGCAAGGCAGCTCGCGGCGCTCGACCGCAAAAGCGGCGGCCGCCTGTCGCTTCGCATGCTGAGCGAACCGCTGGAGGACAGCGACGCCGAGGCCCGGCCCGTTGGCCACAGCGTGGTGTGGCAGCGCATCGACGAGTATCTGGTGCTGTTGAAGCGCCTGTGGTCGAACGACAGGCCCTTCGACCATGAAGGCGCCTTCTACAGCGTCCGCGGCGGCTTCGTGCCGCGCAAGGGGCCGCATGGCGCCGACCTCGCCATCCGTCTCGGCGGGCAGTCCGGCATGGCCTTGAAGGTCGTCGGAAAGCATGCCGATGTCTTCGAGCTCGCCGCCGGCTCCCCGGATGAGGTCGCGCAACTGATGCAGCGCGTGCGCGGCGCCGCGGCGGAACATGGCCGCGCCGGCAGGTTGCGCTTCGCGCTGCCTGTCCGCATTCACCCGGACGGCCGGACGGGCACTCCGGATCACAAGGCGGTCGAGCTTGCCGGGCCGCCGGCGCGGATTGCCCTGGCACTGCTGCCCTACGCGGCGCTTGGCATCGAGGAATTCATGATCGGTGGCATCGACCGCCCAAGCGAGATCGCCCGCATCGGGCGCGAGACGATCACGCTGGTCGCGAATTCGCTGGCGCGGCGCGAGGTGGAGGTTCCGCAACCAGGGATCCTTGCGTCCCAGACCTTCCCTGAGATCCACCTTCGCTAACGCCGGCCTCCCTACGGCTGGGATGAGTAATCCAGGCCGTCCATGACGTAATCCGCGAACAGGAAATCGCGGATGCCGGCGATCCGGCCGTTCTCCCAATCGATGAGAATGAAGTAGCGCGGCGGCCCGCCCGGACGCTCCGGACTGGTGACCAGGATGGCGGGCCGGCCTTCGACAAGTCCGGCCGTGAAATGCCAATGCGTTTCGTCGGCATAGCGGCCGAAGTAATTGCCGACATATTCCTTGCCATCGGCGCGCAGGCGGTTGACCAGTTCGAGCTTGACGTCCTCGGCCAGCAGCCCGCGCAAGGTATCGAAGTCCCTGGCGTTGAAGGCGGCCACAT
This sequence comes from Mesorhizobium sp. B2-8-3, assembly GCF_006440815.1. NCBI lineage: Bacteria > Pseudomonadati > Pseudomonadota > Alphaproteobacteria > Hyphomicrobiales > Phyllobacteriaceae > Mesorhizobium > Mesorhizobium sp. B2-8-3. The sequence continues at coordinate 159,371 of NZ_VFTW01000006.1, read as the reverse complement.
AGTCACCGAGACGGCGCATGTCCTGCCGGTCGAGCGCCGGGTGGGGCGGCGCCATGCGCGGCGCGGCCGCCAGCTTGCGCAGGCTCTCGCGGCCCCGCTGCAGCGCGCCCTTGATCGCCGTGTCGGAGGTTTCGAGGATTTCGCCGATCTCCTCCAGGCTGTGTCCCAGCACATCCTTCAGCACGACCGTGCATCTTTGCGCCGGCGGCAGTTGCATCAGCTCGGCTAGGCTCGCCTCGGCGGCCATGCGCGCATCCAGCGCCGAATTCTCGTCGGCGATCATGTCGAGCTCGACCTCGCTTTCGCGCCCACGCAAGCGGGTCCGCTGGCGCAGGAAATCGAGCGCCGCGTTGTGCGCGATGCGAAACAGCCAGGGTTCGGTCTTGTCGGGCATGTCGCCATTCCTGATCGCCACGAAGCCTTTGGCCAAAGCCTCCTGGACGATGTCTTCGCCATCGATGACCGATCCGACCATGCGCGATGCGTAGCGGTGCAGCTTGGCTCGCAGCAAAGCGGCATCGCGCTCGAAGGCGCGAAGCCTGGTTTCGGTCACCGCAACGGACTGATCCTGCGAACCGGTCACGCAACCTCCTAGTCTTCGATCCTGCCCGTATGGGAATAGGTCGTGTGACCCATCATGCTCTCGCCGGCGGCCAGCTCGACGATGCTCTTCATGTAATCGGCGAAGCGGGGATCGGCGCGGAAGGCGGCGATGTCGTCGGCCGAGCGCCATTGCGAGATGTTGGCGACCTTGCTGCCGTCGCCGCCGACGACCACGGACGACGACAGCGAGCCCGGCTGCTTGCTGAAGAAGGCCCTCGTTCCCTCGGCAAGCGTCTTGGCGAGTTCCTGCTGCTTGCCCGGCTTGGCGGTGAAGACGTTGATCAGGGTCACTGTGGTCGACATGGCTTGGCTCCGTTTGTCCTGATGGCGGAGGCCGTCGCGGCTCCCGCACCTGTTACGACCCTCAAGACGAAGCCGGAATCGAAAACGGAACGGTGGGGGTGAAAAAAATACGATGGAACCACGAAATCCTCAACGCATTGCGCCCGCGAGCTGCCGCAACGCGGCAATGACCGCCTCCGAGTCCGCTAGCGCGCCGAAGACCCCGTCTTCCACCGTCACCATATGCAGCGCTGCTTCGTGCGCATACTGGTCGCCGCTGGCGCAGGCGTCCGCAATCGTCAGGCACTGGAAGTTGCGGTCGCAGGCCTCGCGCAATGTGGTGTGCACGCAGACATCCGTCGTGCAGCCGGTGAACAGGAGATGTGTGATGCCGCGCGCCCGCAAAACGAGCTCCAGATCCGTATAGGTGAAGGCGCTGTTGCAGGTCTTGTCGATGATGATGTCCTGCGGCGCCACGTCGATGTCGGCGGAAATCTGGAAGCCCGGGCCGGAACGCAGCAGGACATCGGTGCCGTCGAGGCCAGCCCGCTTGCGGCGCCATTTTTCGTAAGGCGTCATGTCGGCCATGTCGGCGCGATAGCCCTGCCTGGTGTGGATGATGGTTAGGCCGGCGGTTCGAGCGGCCTCGATCAGCCGGTTGACCGCCGGCAGGATGGCTCTCAGCGGCGATGGATCGTAGCCCTTCCTGGCGAAGTAGCCGTTCGGCGACAGGAAATCCTCCTGCAGATCGATCACCAGCAGCGCCGTATGCTGCGGCACCAGCCTGCCGTCATAGGGGAAGTCGAAGGGTACCGCCTTGATCATCGGCCGCCTGCCTTGGTTGTTGTGCGCGCATCGTGCCCAGCAACTGCCATGCCGTCCAGACCTTGCAGCGTGCCGAACCGATATTGGGGAACGCGTTGCATTGTTGATAACTGCAGTCACCTTTATAGTTGACTTGCAAAGTCATGTTTCATAGTTAACCAGCATTGGCCGCCTGGCACCTGCCTTGGATGACGGCCGCTGCATTGGAGGCGGATGTTGGCCGGAGCTGGACAGCCTTTCATGTCGACGCCGTGCGCTTCGCCGTCGGCGGACGCACGCTGCTCGGTCCGGTCTCGCTCGATCTGCACCGTTCGCGAGTCTACGGCCTTGTCGGCCACAACGGCTCGGGCAAGTCCACCCGTCCAGCCGATCAGATATGTGCAATGATGAAGCGAGGACGAGCCTTGTCCCGAAACGGTCTTTTCGCGGCGTTGGCCGCGTCCCTCATTCTTTCGGCCGGCCTCGCCAAGGCGCAGGAACAGCCGGCAGCGCCCACCGTGCAGGCGCCCCTCGGGCTGGCTCCGGCGGCGCAAGCACCCGTCGCTCCCGCCCCGCAAATGCCGGCGGCGCAGGCGCCCGTCGCCACGCCCGTGGAACTGGGCATCCAGCCGGCCCTGAACAGCGCCACGGGCGAACAGCGCTCCATCTCGCTGGCGCTGCCACATGACCTTTCGCCCTGGGGCATGTTCATGAATGCCGACATCGTCGTGAAGGCGGTCATGGTGGGGCTGGCCTTCGCTTCCCTCGTCACCTGGACCATCTGGCTCGCCAAGTCGCTGGAGGTCTTAGGCGGCAAGCTGCGGGCGCGCCGCGCCGCCGATGCGATCGGCAACGCCGCGACGCTGATGCAGGCCGGCCGCGCGCTTGGCCACAGCGGCGGGCCGGCCGCGCTTCTGATGCGGGCGGCGGAAGAAGAAAGAGCGCTTTCGGCCGGGGCACTCGACCATGCCTCCGGCGACGGCCTGAAGGAGCGCGTCGCCTCCCGGCTTTCACGCATCGAGGCGGCGGCGGCCCGGCGCATGTCGCGCGGCACCGGCCTGCTCGCCACCATCGGCTCGACGGCGCCCTTCGTGGGCCTGTTCGGCACCGTCTGGGGCATCATGAACGCCTTCATCGGCATCTCGCAGGCGCAGACCACCAATCTGGCGGTCGTGGCGCCCGGCATCGCCGAGGCGCTGCTTGCGACCGCCATGGGTCTTGTCGCGGCCATTCCGGCGGTCGTCATCTACAACGTCTTCGCGCGCTCGATAGCCGGCTACAGGCAGATCCTTGCCGACGCCTCAGCCGGCGTCGAGCGGCTGGTCAGCCGCGACCTCGATTTCCGCACCGTGCCGCCGGCAACGGCCATGGCTGCGGAGTAACGGCGATGGCGGCGCGGATTCGCGAGACTGCCGGCGACGATCTCGAGGAAAGCCACGACATCAATGTCACGCCGTTCATCGACGTCATCCTGGTGCTGTTGATCATCTTCATGGTGGCGGCGCCGCTCGCGACCGTCGACGTCAATGTCGACCTGCCCGGATCGACGGCAACGCCGGCGGCGCGACCCGAGACACCGCTGTTCTTGACTTTGAAAACCGATCTGACGCTGGCGATCGGCAATGACGGCGTGCCCCGTCCGGCCTTTGCCGGCGTGCTCGACAGCCGCACCAAGGGCGACAAGCAGACACGCATTTTCCTGCGCGCCGACAAGACGGTCGGTTATGGCGACCTGATGGAAGTCATGAACCTGCTGCGCCGCGCCGGCTATCTCAAGGTCGCGCTGGTCGGCCTCGAAACAGCTGGCGATGCCGGCGGGCGGGCCGTGCCCGAAATGCCCGCGGCCGGCGCGAACCTCGTCCCGGCGCCGGGCGGAAACTCGGCGCCATGACGGTCGCCGCCCTTTCCCGGATTTCCCAGCCGCGCTTCGGCGCGCGTGAGGCCGGCCGGTGGACGAGCGCCGCCGCGATCATTCTGGCCGCCCATGTGGCGGTCGCCTATGCGGTGCAGAACCTGAGTTTCGCCGAGATGCAGGATGGCGGTCCGCCGCCGGCGCTGGCGGTCGAGATGGCGCCGCTGGTGATCGCGCCCACCGTGCCGGAAGAGGCGGCGATGCTGGACATGGTGACACCGGAGCCGCCCGATGCGGCGGACACGGAAAAGCCCGTCGACGTAAAACCGGCAACCGACCCGGTGCCGGCGGTGGAACAGGCCGAGCCCGTGACCGAACAGCCATCCGATGCCGACGATACGCAAGAAGCCGAGCAGGCCGCGCCGGCGGAACAGGCTATTGCCGCGCTGAGCGAGCAGAAGCCGCTGGACGAGGCCGTGCCGGATCCTGTCGAGGCGATCGCCCCGGACGTCGTCATTCCGCTGCCGCAAGCAAAACCGGTGGAAGCGGAGGTGAAGGTGCAAAAGCCGGCAGAACCCAGGAAGAAGGCCGAGAAGAAACCGGTCGGAAAACCGAAAGAACGGGTCAGGAAGGAAAAGGCGCCTCCACCCAGGGCGACGACCACCGCCAGCATCGACGCCAAGGCGGCGGCGAAGGCGGCAGCACCCCGGTCCTCGGATGCGGCGCCGCGCTCCAGCGTCGGCCCGTCGCGCTGGAATTCCACCCTGGCTGCATGGATCAGGCGGCACACCCGCTATCCGAGCGCGGCGCGCTCCAGGCGGGCCGAGGGCACGCCGAGCGTGACCTTCACGGTCGACACCTCCGGCAGGGTGGTCTCGGCCCGACTGGCGCGATCCTCGGGCGACGGCGATCTCGACCGCGCGGCGCTCGCGTCCTTGCAGGGCGCCTCCGTGCCGGCCCCGCCGGCCGAACTCGGCGCGCGCGTCACCCGCACCGCGCCCTTCGTCTTCAGCCTGCGGGACTAGATGGCCTTCAACTTTCAGGCTTGACTGACGGACGGTAGGGAATAGGGTAGCTCGACGAAAATACCGGCTTTGGTCGCCGGGCGGCAAGAATGCCTCGTATGCCTCGCCCATCCGGCGCTGGCTGCGAGGCTTTTTCATTTTTGGGGCCTTGCTTGAAACGACGTATCGAGATCGGCATCCTCTATTCCCGGTCAGGCAGCTATCAGCTCGTCTCCGACGCCTGCCGGCTGGGGGCGATGCGCGCGATCGCCGACATCAACGCCGATCGCGCGCAAAGCATCGAGCTCGTCCCGGTCGAGCGCGATCCGCAAAGCAACGCCGACCGCTACGCGACGCTCTGCGAAGACATCTTCCGCACCAGCAGCGCCCGCCATGTCGTCGGCTGCATCACCTCCTGGAGCCGCAAGGAGACCATTCCCGTGCTGGAGAAGGCGGGCGGCATGCTCTGGTATGCCTGCCCGTATGAAGGCTTCGAGGCCAACGAGCATGTCGTCTACATGCATGCCTGCCCGAACCAGCATCTGGTGCCGCTGATGGCTCATGTCGCGCCGCGTTTCGGCGCCAACGGCTTCCTGCTCGGCTCGAACTACATATGGGGCTGGGAGATGAACCGCGTCGCGCGCGACCTGATCGCCGACGCCGGCGGCAAGGTGCTCGGCGAACGCTATCTGCGCATCGGCGAGACCGGCGTTTCGCGCCTGATCGACGAAATCCGCGTCACGCGGCCGAATTTCATCCTCAACAACCTGATCGGCACCTCGTCCTATGCTTTCCTCGCCGCCTATCGCGACCTGGGACGAGAGGATGCGGCCTTCAAGCCTGGCGCCTGCCCGGTGATTTCGTGCAATCTCACCGAGGGCGAGCTGCCGGCAATCGGCGAAACGGGCAAGGGCCATCTGTCGGCCGGGCCTTATTTCGCGCCGCGCCCGGCCGCCTTCGCCTCGTCCTTCGAAGCCTCCGCCTATGCCTCGGTGCAGGTGATGGCGGACGTGCTTGCCGGCAACCCGGACGCCGGCCCGGCGGAATTCTCGAAAGCCTTCGCCGAGCGCCGCTTCGCGACCCGCCTCGGGCCGATCGCCATCGATCCGCACACCCAGCATGCGACCCTGCCGGTGATCATCGGGCGTATTGCCGACGGCTTCTTCGAGGTGGTGAGCCGCGAGGAAGAGGTGGCGCCCGACCCCTATCTTTCGCGCTACGATCCGGCCAAAGTCTTCGGCCGTCCGCGGCTCAGGGTGGTGTCGTGAGCCGCGCCGCGCGCATCCCCAATCTCGGCGGCGCCAAGGCCTTCGTGCTGCATCGTCCGCACACCACGGTGCAGGCGATCACCAGGCAGTTGTCGGCGATCGGCCTCGCGGCGGTCGAGTGCTGGCCGCATCTGCCGGCGGAGGCGCTGGCAGCGGATTTCGTGTTCTTCGACGCCGACCTCGGCTTCGACGAGCAGTTCCCGTGGAAGCCCGGCGAGGCGCCGATGCCGCTGGTGGCGCTGATCGGCTCGGAGGCGCCGGGCCGTATCGAATGGGCGCTGTCGCACAAGGCCGATGCGCAATTGCTGAAACCGGTCGGGACCGCCGGCGTCTACAGCGCGCTGCTGATCGCCCGGCAGAGTTTCGAGGCGCGCAGGCAGCTTGCCGGCGAGATCGCGTCGCTGCGCCAGCGGGTCGGCGAGCGCCAGACCATCGTGCGCGCGGTCGCGGCTTTGTCGAAAGGCAGCGACGACGACCGCGCCTACGCGCAGCTCAGATCGCTGGCGATGAACTGGCAGATCAGCGTCGAGGAAGCGGCCCGGCGCATCGTGGCGATGACCGAAGCGGAGGGCGGCGATGACCAATCCCATCGCGCCTGACCTTTCGACGGGCCGGATGCCGGCAAAGCCGCGCGCTGGCGTCTGGCGCCGGCTGGTCAGGCGGCCGCTGGCGCTGCTCGGGCTGTTCATTATCGCCATCGTGCTCGCCGGCGCCATCCTCGCCCCATGGCTGACCGGCTACGATCCCAACGAGCAGATGTTCGACGGCCTGACGCTCGAAGGCTCGCCGCTGCCGCCGAACGCCAAGTTCTGGCTGGGCACCGACCTGCTCGGCCGCGACCTGTTGACCCGCATCCTGTTCGGCGCGCGCACCTCGCTGATCATCGGCATCGTCGCCAACGGCGTGGCGCTTCTGATCGGCACGCTGGTCGGCGTCACGGCGGGCTATTTCCGGGGCTGGATCGGCAGCGCGCTGATGCGCTTCACCGACCTGATGATGGCCTTTCCCGCGCTGCTTTTAGCCATCTGCCTGGCGGCGGTGTTCGAGCCGAGCCTGTGGATCGTCGCCATGGTGATCGCGCTGGTCAACTGGGTGCAGACCGCGCGCGTCATCTACACCGAAACCTCGTCGCTCTCCGAGCGCGAGTTCATCGATGCCGAGCGCACGATAGGGGCGAGCGCGCCGCGTATTCTCAGCCGCCACATCCTGCCGCATCTCCTGCCGACCATCATCGTCTGGGGCACGCTCGGCATCTCGACCACGGTGCTGCTCGAAGCCACGCTCAGCTATCTCGGCATCGGCGTGCAGCCGCCGACGGCGTCGTGGGGCAACATCATCTTCGAGAACCAGACCTATTTCCAGGCGGCGCCCTGGCTGGTGTTCTTCCCCGGCGCGGCGATCCTGGCGCTGGCGCTGGCCTTCAACCTGATCGGTGACGCGCTGCGCGACATCCTCGACCCGACGCAAAGAGGGCGGGAATAATGGGGGGTCGATCATGATTGCCTATCTCGGCCGCCGGCTCATCCAGTCGCTGCTCATCCTGCTCGGCGTCTCGCTGATCACCTTCGCGCTGCTCTATCTTTTGCCGGCCGATCCAGTGCGCCAGATCGCCGGGCGCAGCGCCACCCCCGAAACGGTGGAGAACATCCGCCGCCAGCTCGGCCTCGACCAGCCCTTCATCGTCCAGTACTGGCACTATCTCACGAGGCTCGTCAGTGGCGATCTCGGCCGCTCCTACATCCAGCGCTCGGAAGTCACCGAACTCATCGTCTCGCGGCTGCCGGCCAGCCTGCTGCTGATGGTCGGCGCCATCCTGTGCGAGCTGGCGATCGGCCTCACCATGGGGCTGATCGCCGCCGTCAGGCGCGGCACCGCCACCGACCAGACCCTGATGGTCGCCTCCTTCGTCGGCGTCTCGGCGCCGCAATTCGTCGTCGGCCTGCTGCTGCTCTACGTCTTCGCCGTCAGGCTCGGCTGGTTCCCCATCGGCGGCTACGGCGGCTGGCGCCACCTCGTGCTGCCGTCGCTGACCATGGGCATACTCGGCGCCGGCTGGTACGCGCGCATGATGCGATCGTCGATGATCGACGTGCTGCGCCAGGACTATATGCGAACCGCCCGCGCCAAGGGCCTGGCGCGCGGCGCCATCCTGTTCCGTCACGCGCTGCCCAACGCCATCCTGCCGGTCGTCGCCATGATCGGCATCGACGTCGGCGTCTTCATGGGCGGCATCGTGGTGGTCGAAAGCGTGTTCGGCTGGCCGGGCATCGGCCAGCTCGCCTGGCAGGCGATCCAGCGCGTCGACATCCCGATCATCATGGGCGTCACCCTGGTCTCGGCCTTCGCCATCGTGCTCGGCAACCTTTTGGCCGACATCATCGCCCCCTTCATAGACCCCCGGATTAAACTCAGATGAAAATGAAACCCGAACAGAGAAAGGGAACATAAAAATGAAAAAGTTTCTCGCATCCACCGTCGCGGCATCGGCGCTGGCGCTGATGCTCGGCATGGCAAACGCGCGCGCCGAAGACGCGGTCGACCCGAACATCAAGCAGGGCGGCGCCATCACCATCACCTACAAGGACGATGTCGCGACCCTCGACCCGGCGATCGGATATGACTGGCAAAACTGGTCGATGATCAAGAGCCTGTTCGACGGGCTGATGGACTATGAGCCCGGCACCACAAAGCTCAAGCCCGACCTCGCCGAGAGCTACGAGATCTTGCCGGACGGCAAGACCTTCACCTTCAAGCTGCGCCATGGCGTGAAGTTCCATAACGGCCGCGAGATGACCGCCGACGACGTCAAATATTCGCTCGACCGCGTCACCAACCCGAAGACGCAAAGCCCTGGCGCTGGCTTCTTCGGCTCGATCAAGGGTTACGACGATGTCGCCGCCGGCAAGGCCGACAGCCTCTCCGGTGTCACCGTGGTCGACCCCTACACGATCAAGTTCGAGCTGACCCGACCGGACGCCACCTTCCTGCATGTCATGGCGATCAACTTCTCGCATGTCGTGCCGAAGGAGGAGGTCGAGAAATACGGCGCCGACTTCGGCAAGCATCCGGTCGGGACCGGCGCCTTCAAGCTCGCCGAATGGACGCTCGGCCAGCGCATCGTCTTCGAGCGCAATCCCGATTACTGGCACAAGGGCCTGCCGCATCTCGACAAGATCACCTTCGAGATCGGCCAGGAGCCGATCGTGGCGCTGCTGCGCCTGCAGAAGGGCGAGATCGACGTCCCCGGCGACGGCATTCCGCCGGCCAAGTTCCAGGAGGTGATGAACGATCCTGAGCAGAAGGCCCGCGTCGTGGTGGGCGGACAGCTGCACACCGGCTACGTCACCATGAACACCACCATGGCGCCCTTCGACAATGTCAAGGTGCGCCAGGCCGTCAACATGGCGATCAACAAGGGCCGCATCGTCCAGATGATCAACAATCGCGCGGTGCCGGCCAACCAGCCGCTGCCGCCCTCGATGCCCGGCTACGACAAGGCGTTCAAGGGTTATGCCTATGACGTCGCCAAGGCCAAGGCCCTGCTCGCCGAGGCCGGCCATCCCGACGGCTTCGAGACGCAGCTCTTCGCCATGAACACCGATCCCAATCCGCGCATCGCCCAGGCGATCCAGCAGGATCTGGCGGCCATCGGTATCAAGGCCAGCATCCAGTCGCTGGCCCAGGCCAATGTGATCGCCGCCGGCGGCGACAAGGCCGGCGCGCCGATGATCTGGTCGGGCGGCATGGCCTGGATCGCCGACTTCCCGGATCCCTCCAATTTCTACGGCCCGATCCTCGGTTGCGCCGGCGCGGTGCCCGGCGGCTGGAACTGGTCGTGGTATTGCAACAAGGATCTCGACGCCAAGGCGGCCGAGGCCGATTCCGTCGTCGACCCGGCCAAGTCCGAGGAACGCGAGAAGATGTGGAGCGCGATCTATGACAAGATCATGGAGGACGCGCCCTGGGCGCCGGTCTTCAACGAGCAGCGCTTCACGCTGAAATCAGCTCGCATGGGCGGCGCCGACAATCTCTATGTCGACCCGGTCCATATCCCGATCAACTACGACAATGTGTATGTGAAAGATGTGCAGTAACTGCGACTACACCATCCACGGGCGCCATCACCATTTCGGCTGGGACAATTCCTTCGCCCCGGCCGAACGGGTGGCGCCCGGTTCAACGATCGAGTTCCAGTGCCTAGATGCGGCGGGTGGCCAGCTCCAGGCCGACAGCACGGTCGCCGACGTGGCCCGGCTCGACTTCTCCAAGGTCAACCCGGTGACCGGGCCGATCTTCGTCGAGGGTGCCGAGCCCGGCGATGCGCTGAAGGTGACGATCGAGATGTTCAAACCGTCCGGCTTCGGCTGGACGGCGAACATCCCGGGCTTCGGCCTGCTCGCCGACGACTTCAAGGAACCGGCGCTCAACATCTGGAAATACCACGCCGGCTCGCTCGAGCCGGCGTTGTTCGGAAAGAACGCCCGCGTGCCGCTGAAACCGTTCGCCGGCACCATCGGCAACGCGTTGGCCGAGATGGGCCTGCATTCGGTGGTGCCGCCACGGCGTGTCGGCGGCAATCTCGACATCCGCGACCTTGCCGCGGGCACCACGCTCTATCTGCCGGTGGAAGTGCCGGGCGCGCTGTTCTCGATCGGCGACACCCATGCCGCGCAAGGCGACGGCGAGGTATGCGGCACGGCGATCGAGAGTCCGATGGACGTCGTGCTGAAGCTCGACCTTGTGAAGGACGCGCGGCTGAAGACGCCGCGTTTCACCACGTCCGGCCCGGTGACGCGGCATCTCGACACCAAGGGCTACGAGGTGACGACGGGCATCGGACCGGACCTGATGGCCGGGGCCAGAGAGGCAGTCAGCCAGATGGTCGACCTGCTGTCCGCCCGTTACAAGCTCGACCCGGTCGATGCCTACATGCTGGTCTCGGTCTGCGGCGATCTCAGGATCAGCGAGATCGTCGACATGCCGAACTGGGTGGTGTCGTTCTACTTCCCGCGCTGCGTCTTCGAATGAGCGCAGTCGTGGTCGACGAACACGCTGACGCCGCCGCAAAGGCGGCCGCGGGGCCGGTGCTCGAAATCACCGACCTCTGCGTCGGCGTGCGCGGCGAGGACGGCGAGCGCGAAGTCGTGTCCGGCCTGTCGCTGTCGCTCAGACGCGGCGAGACGCTGTGCATCGCCGGCGAGTCCGGTTCCGGCAAGTCGATGACGGCGCTGGCGATCATGCAGCTCCTGCCTCAGCCGGCCGGCCGCATCGCTTCCGGGACAATCCGGCTCTTCGACAAGGATGGCAGTGCCATCGAACTGACGGCGCTCGACGAGCGCCGCATGCGCGACATTCGGGGCGATCGCATCGCCATGATCTTCCAGGAGCCGATGACCTCGCTCAATCCGGTGCTGTCGATCGGCCGGCAGCTCACCGAATCGATCGAAGCGCATACCGGCCTTTCCCACGCCGAGGCGCAACGGCGCGCGGTCGAGGCGCTGAAGGCGGTTCGAATTTCCGAAGCCGAAAGCCGGCTGAAGCAGTTTCCGCACGAATTGTCAGGCGGCATGCGCCAGCGGGTGATGATCGCCATGGCGCTGGCGCTGGAGCCCGACGTGCTCATCGCCGACGAGCCGACGACGGCGCTCGACGTCACGGTCCAGGGCGAGGTGCTGGAGCTGCTGCGCGACCTGCAGCGCCAGCACGGCACCAGCGTGATCCTCATCACCCACGACATGGGCGTCGTCGCTGAAATGGCCGATCGGGTCATCGTCATGCGCAACGGCCGCATGGTCGAGGAAGGCGCCACCGCCGACATTTTCGCCAGGCCGCGGGCCGCCTATACGCAAGAATTGCTGGCCGCCGTTCCGCGCATCGGCTCGGGCGCTGGTCGGCGCGCCACGGGAGGGGCAGCCGGCGCAACCGGTCAGGACAAGGTGGCGGTGGTGAACGACCTCCATGTCCGCTTCGACCTGCGCGGCGGCTTCTTCGGTCGCGTCAACCGGCGGGTCCACGCCGTCGAGGGCGTCAGCTTCTCGATCGCGCCCAACGAGACGCTGGCGCTGGTCGGCGAATCCGGCTGCGGCAAGTCCACCACCGCCAAGGCGCTGGCCGGCCTCGTGCCCTATACGGGCGGCGTGACGATCGGCGGCCGCGAGCTCTCCGGGCTTGGCGGCGACGCGCGCAAGGCGGTGCGCCGCGACGTGCAGATGGTGTTCCAGGATCCTTACGCTTCGCTCGATCCGCGCATGCGCGTCGGCGATCTGGTGGCCGAGCCGCTTCTGATCCACGGCATCGGCTCACGGCAGGAACGCCAGAGCCAAGTGGCTGCCCTGTTCGAGCGGGTCGGCCTGTCGGCAGCACAGATGGAGCTCTATCCGCATGAATTCTCTGGGGGCCAGCGCCAGCGCATCTGCATCGCCCGGGCGCTGGCGCTAAGGCCGAAGCTGATCATCGCCGACGAGAGCGTGTCGGCTCTCGATGTCTCGGTGCAGGCGCGCGTGCTCGATCTTTTGAAGGAGCTGCAACGCGAATTCGGCGTCGCCTATCTCTTCATCTCGCATGACATGGCGGTGGTCGAGAACATCTCGGACCGCGTCGCCGTCATGTATCTCGGCCAGATCGTCGAGATCGGTAGCCGCGACCAGGTCTTTTCCAACCCGCGCCATCCCTACACGCGGCGGCTTATCGAGGCGGTGCCGGTTCCCGATCCGTCACGACGCCGGACACGCTTTTCCCGTCTCGACCGCGAAATTCCAAGCGCGACCCGGCGGATCGGCGAAACCGTGCCGAAACTTGTGCTCAAGGATTTCGGCGGCGGGCATCTCGCCGCCGTCGGAGATTGATCGGAGCCACGCAGCTGGCCGCATTCCGGCCTGGGACCGATCTTGCTTGCGGGCGGCGATCTGTCCGTTTCGGGATGTGCCCGAATGATGATAAGGCCTGAGACCGCCACTCATCTGTTTCGGGATTCCAATGTCGGTCCTCACACGCCGCAAACTCCTGCAGGGCGCCGCGGCCGCCGGCGCGGCCGGTATCGGCCTCTCGGCCGCCGGCAAGTTTGCCGGCTGGGCGGCGCCGAAGCCCGAGCCGCTGGTCCTGAAGACCGCGAGCATCGAGGCGCAACTGATGGACGGCGAGCCGACGAAGAATGTGCTGACCTACGGCGAAGCCGGCATGCCGCCGGTGGTCAGGATGAGGAAGGGCGAGCCGTTCGCCGCACGGCTGATCAACGGCATCGACGATCCGACGACCATCCACTGGCATGGCATCCGCGTTCCCAACAAGATGGATGGCGTGCCGTTCCTGGTGCAGCCCTATGTCTATCAGGGCGACCGTTTCGACTACGCGTTTTCGCCGCCCGACGCCGGCACGTTCTGGTACCACCCGCATTGCAACACGCTGATCCAGATGGGTCACGGCCTGACCGGCGTGATTGTGGTCGAGAACCCGAACGACCCGGTCTTCGATGTCGAGATGGTCGTCAACCTGCGCGATTGGCGGCTTGGCGACGACGGCCAGTTCATCGCGCCGTTCAGGCCGCGCGACGCGGCCAAGGCCGGCACCTTCGGCACGGTGCGCACCGCCAACTGGCTCGACCAGCCGCAATTCGATGCGCCGGCCGGCGGGCTGGTGCGGCTTAGGGCGGCCATCACCGACGTCACCCGCATCTATGCCTTCCGCGTCGACGGCGCCGAGGCGACGGTCATAGCGCTCGACGGCAACCCGGTGCCGCAACGGTTTACGCCGGATGCCCTGCAACTGGGACCCGGCCAGCGGCTCGAGCTTGCCATCCGCATGCCCGACGAGGAGGGCGCGATCGTCAGCCTGCGCGACGTCCGGGGCACCAAGCCGAAAATCCTGGCGACGCTGCGTTCGGTCGGCGAATCGCTCAAGCACGATCTGCGCGATCTCGGCCCGCTCGAAGCCAATCCGGTGGCGGAGGTAGACCTTGCCGGCGCCAAGCGCATTCCGCTGGCGCTCAGCGCGACGGCCGAGAACGTTGCGGCCGACAGCATTTGCGGCTCGCTCGGCTACAGTTTCTGGGCGATCAACAAGGTGCCGTGGCCGGGCGACACGCCAGACCCCACCGCGCCGCTCGCCGATCTGAAGCTCGGCCAGAGCTATGTCATCGACATGGAAAACCTCACCCCGCACGCGCACCCGATCCATTTGCACGGCATGAGCTTCAAGGTGCTGTCGTCCTCGACCAGAGCCGTCCAGCCGCTGGTCTCCGACACCTATCTCATCCAGCCCGACGAGAAGGTGCAGCTCGGCTTCGTCGCCGACAATCCCGGCGACTGGCTGCTGCATTGCCACATCATCGAGCACCAGAAGACCGGCATGACGAGCTATCTGCGGGTAACCTGAAGCCGTCTCGTTTTCGCGAGGCGGGTTGACCCCGCCGCTCGATTGCCTAGGTAGCCAACTGGGCAGGCCGGGCAACACGCAACTCCGACCGACGGCATGACATCTTCGCGCATTCGAAAACTTGCCCTTCTTGCGGCAGGCCTCCCCCTTCTGTCGTCCTGTGTCATCCCTGACGATACGTCGCGGCTCGCGAAGGAGGACGTCACCGCTGCCGCGGCCCGCAGGGAAATGGTCGGCCTCAGCGAGGCCGACATTCGCATGTGCGCAGGCTTTCCGACCGCAACGGCCGATGTGGGTTCGTCCGGTCAGATCTGGACCTACCAGCGCACCGTGCAACGCGGCAATCTCAGCATTGCGGTGCCGACCTTGACCGCAGGCCCGATTCCTGCTGTCGGCGGATCGGTCAATGTTGCTCCCGGCGGCTATTGCAACACGCAGATACGCATGCTCGACGGCCACGTCGCCGAGGTCGCCTATGCCGGCGACAACAACTTGCCGAACAGCCGCGATGCACTCTGTGTCAGCACGGTGGACGCCTGCGTGGCCTATGCGCGCCAACGCCATTACAAAGGGCCGGCAGCATCACGATAGGCGGGGCTAAGCGATACACCGTTGCGAGCGGATATTCTCGGACATCGGATGCGGGCATTGCTGTCCCGCTTGCTGACAGCTCTTTCCGCCAGGCCGAGATGCTCGGTCTGCCTGCGCATCGAAGCCGCGTCCTTTAGAAGGCCCTGCCCGGCGCTGAAACGACGACCGTTACTTCGATCGTCTGTCGCGCCGCGAGGAACGCCTTTCGATGTCCGTGACGGGCCTTTCCGCGCCGGCTTCAGCCTGCGCCCGAGGCGCATCCATCAGGTTTCGGACCTTGGCGTTGTTATGCGCGCGGACAACCGCGCGGGTGAAATGAAGCAGGGTTCCAAGCACTGACATTGGCATTTCCTCCATTGGAATGGCTGACATGTCGCTGTCGTAGGGCGTGGCGGGCCGGGATCGGAAAAAGCCCCCGTCGCGTTCGAAACGAAGGGCCAGGGCTGCTCAGCGCGTGCCGGCGAACACGATCCGCGCGAGCCGCGCCTTTTCGCGCGTGCCCTGCGCGGCCTCCCAGCCGATGTCCTTCTGCAGCTCGGGCGACAGGCTGTTCATGAGGCTTCTGGTTTTGGCGTCGTTATGCTGGCGCATGATGGAGCGGCCGAGATTTCCAAGCATGGACATTTCGCATTCCCCTGTTCCGTTGAGACGGCGTCGCGCCGTCGGATGCGGGATGAATGCGCCCGGTCCGTTTCGCGGCAATGGCGCGCGAAATGGCCGATCGTTTCCAAACTCACGGGTTTGGAAACATGCGTATGCGAATGATCTTGGCCGGTGACATATGTGTGGAAAGGGGGCCGGACCTCTGCGTTCGGCGGATCCGACCCATCCAGGATTAACGGACGGAGCTCCTGCCTCCTACCTCTTCAGCGCGATGCTGATGCCGCTGAGATCGGCGTTGACCTGCAGGCCGACCTGCCGGCCGGTAAGCTCGAGCTGGGCGCCCTTGTCATTGGTCATGACGATCACCTGGGCGCCTCTGCCGAGCGCGCCGCCGCCGCCGGCTGCGCCGTAGACGCCCGTCACATCGCTGGCGCGTCGGATGTGGCGCACCCTGCCCTGGAAATAGGTCTTGGACGCGCCGAAGGCGAGGCCGCCCGAGACGCCGCCGATCGAGATCGGATAGCGCTTGCCATGGAAGGTCAGCGTGCCTTCGCCGCCGGAGCCGCCGATGAAGAAGGCGGCCTTGTAGACGGAAAAGCGGATCGTGCCGCTGTCGGCATGCGCGGCGCTGGTTATGCTCACGCCCGCGGCGGCGATTGCCGCGACCGCGACGGAACGGAACCTGGACGAAATCTGCATGGTGGAAACTCCTCGAGCATCGCCGCTTACCCAGCCGGCGGGGGCATATCAGCTTCAAAAGTATAGCTGAACCGTCTTGCCCCACCATTGGTTCCAGGCACGCGCCCGAAATCCGGCGGTCACAAAATGCTGAGCGAGGAAGGCGGAAGCGATGAGAAGCACAGGCTTGTGCCGGCTGGTGGAGCTGAGGGGGATCGAACCCCTGACCTCATCATTGCGAACGATGCGCTCTCCCAGCTGAGCTACAGCCCCGTTCCAGCGGATGGGCTTGTATCGGTCGCGGCCGTTTGATGTCAAGGCGAAACGATGGCCTGACGCCATGCGCCGAGGCCGGCGGGCCTTTGCCCGCTCGGCAAGCCCCGCGGGCCTTGCCCGCACGCCTAGCAATGGCTACATGTCGGCGACAATTTGGAGACCGGCATGATCGCCCTTATTCAGACCATCGTCATGGCGCTTGATATCTACTGGTGGATCATCATCGCCTCGGCGATCTTTTCGTGGCTCTACGCCTTCAACGTCGTCAATTCGCGCAACCAGTTCGTCGGTTCCGTCGGCAACATGCTCTACCGGCTGACCGATCCGGCCTTGCGCCCGATCCGCCGCTTCATGCCCGATCTTGGCGGCATCGACATTTCGCCGATCATCCTGCTTCTGATCCTTTTCTTCATCCGGCAGTTTCTCGTCACCACCGTCTGGTCCTGGGTCGTGACCGGCGGCTGATGAGCCCGCCGTTCCGGCTGCGCGAGAACGGCATCGACCTTTACGTGCGGCTGACGCCGAAGGCGGCGCTCGACCGGATCGACGGCGTCGAGACCACCGCCGATGGCCGCAGTCACCTTAAAGCCCGCGTGCGCGCCGTGCCGGAGAACGGCGCCGCCAATCAAGCGCTGGAACGGATGATGGCCAAGGCGCTGGGCGTACCAGTGTCGGGCGTTTCGGTGGTTGCCGGCGGCACCTCGCGGCTGAAGACGCTGCGGATAGTGGGTGATGGGGCCGAGCTGGCGAAAAGCGTCGAGGCTCTGATCGGATAATCTAAATTTGAGATGCAGGCGGGACGGCGCCCCCTCTGTCCTGCCGGACAGAGGCTACAGCATGCACACATTTCCAGGCGGCTGGCCTTTGGCGATAGCGTGTATGGCAGCTTGGCGCATGCATTGGCTAATGTAGCGCTGATCGACCCCACTCCGTCTCGGCTTCGCCGAGCCACCTCTCCCCCGATCGACGGGGTAGAGGAAAGGCGCCAAGCCTTTTGCCGTCAACGCCCGTCCAGCAACGCTCCCTTCCTTTCCCTCCGGAGGGGGGAAAGGTGGCGCTGCGAAGCAGCGACGGATTGGGGGAACCACCTGGCAATCAAGCCTCGGCCTGATCAGTCGCGCCTGTCACAGAAGATGTGCATAGAGTAGCGGCCAGAGGAGGGCGCGAGGGATCGCCAGCGCTGACGGCGCAAGCCACTGCAACCGCTCAGTCCCCCAGCGGCAGCCTCGGATCGTCCACCTTCAGCGTGTTCACGCTCTGCTTGATGCGGCGCAAATTCTCCAGCACTTTCGGGCCGCGTGATTCCGCCACCGTGGTGGCGATCATGTCGAGGATGGCCAAAAGCGCGTAGCGCGACGAGGTCGGCTTGTAGATGTTGCCGTCCTCGACCGACTGCAAAAGGATCACCGTGTCGGCGGCTTTTGCCAACGCGGAGTCCGGCGCGGTGATGGCGACGGTGGCGGCGCCATATTGCTGGGCCACTTCGACCGCCTCGATCACCGAGCGCGCATAGCCCGACACCGAGAAGGCGACCAGCGTCGTCTCGGGCGTCGCCACCGCGGCATACATGCGCTGCAGCTGGCCGTCGATCTGGGCGAGCGCCGACAGGCCGAGCCGGAACAGCCGGTTCTGCATCTCGGTCGCCATCATCGAGGAAATGCCGCCCGAGCCGATGCACAGCACGTTGCCGGAAGCGGCGATGCGGGCGGCGACATCCATCAGCGTCGTCATGTCGAGGTTTTCGCTGGCGCGCTGGATGGCGGCGATCGCCGCTTCGGTTATCGCCGAGGCGATGCGCTGCTCGCGCGCGTCGCGGCTGAGCGGCTCCGGCGACAGATACTGGCCGCCGATGGCGATCGCCTGCGCCAAGTAGAACTTGAAATCGCGCAGGCCCTCGCAACCGAGATTGCGGCAGAAGCGGGTGACGGTCGGCTCGCTGACCCCGACGCGCGCGGCGATCTCCGAGATCGCCGCCTTGGAGGCGAAATCGAGGTCGGAAAGCACCAGCCCGGCTAGCCGGCGATCCGACTTGGTGCCGTCCTGCGACATCAATTGCAGGCGGGTGATGATGTCGGCCGGGGTCTTCATGTCATCATCTCAGAGCGGCAGGCCCGTCGCCTTGTCGAAGAGGTGGATGTTGCGCGGGTCGACGCTCACCGGCAGCCGGTCGCCCGGCTTTACCTGCAGCCGGTCGCGGAACACCGCGCGCACCGTGTCGTCGCCGACCGAGCCATAGACATGGGTTTCCGACCCGGTCGGCTCGACGACATCGACCTTGATGGCGATGGCGTCGTCGCCGGCGCCAACCACGAAATGCTCGGGCCTGATGCCGGCCTCGACCGTGTCGCCGCCGGAAGCTGCCTCGCCCGAGAGCGCCAGGCGGCCGCCGCTCGTCGTTTCAAACCAGGACTTGGCTCCGGCCGTCTTGAGCGCGCCGGAGACGAAGCTCATCGAGGGCGAGCCGATGAAGCCGGCGACGAATTTGTTGGCCGGCCGGTCGTAGAGCTCCAGCGGCTGGCCGACCTGCTGGATGCGGCCGCGATTCATCACGACGATGCGGTCGGCCATGGTCATCGCCTCGATCTGGTCGTGGGTGACGTAGACGATTGTCGATTTCAGCCGCTGGTGCAGCGCCTTGATCTCGGTGCGCATCTGCACGCGCAATTGCGCGTCGAGATTGGAAAGCGGCTCGTCGAAGAGGAAGACCGAAGGCTCGCGCACGATGGCGCGGCCCATGGCGACGCGCTGGCGCTGGCCGCCCGACAACTGCCGCGGATAGCGGTCGAGATAGGAGAAGAGGTTGAGCACGCCCGACGCCTTCTTGACTTTGTCGTCGATCGCGGCGCGGTTCTCGCCGCGGATCTTTGGGCCGAAGCCGATATTTTCCGCAGCCTTCAGATGCGGGAACAGCGCGTAGGACTGGAACACCATGGCGATGTTGCGCTTCTGCGGCGGCAGCTCGTTGGCGCGCGTGCCGCCGATGATGAGGTCGCCGGAGGTAATCGCCTCCAGCCCCGCCAGCATGCGCAGCAGGGTGGACTTGCCACAGCCGGACGGGCCGACCAGCACGACGAACTCGCCGGTCCGGATATCGAGGTTGATGTCCTCGAGGATTTTGTGCTGGCCGAAGGATTTCGACAGGTTGCGGAACTGGACGTCGGTCATGGTCACGCTCCCAATATGTCGTCGATGAAAGGCAGGTAGCCGGCCGTCAGTCCGGCGTCCACGGGCACCACGGCACCTGTTATGCCGGAAGCGCGCTCGGAGGCAAGGAAGGCGACGGCTTCGGCCACTTCCCGTGCGTTGACGATGCGGCCGAGTGGATAGAGCCGCTGCAGCCGGCCGAGGATCTCGGGATCCTTGGCCAGGCGATGGTCCCAGGCGGCGGTGCGGATCGACCCCGGGCACACGACATTGGCCCGCAACCCGGCACGGCCGAGCTCGACCGCGACCGATTTGGCATAGGCGTTGATGCCGGCCTTGGCCGCAGCATAGGCCGGATTGCCGAAATGCGCGATGGCGTTGACCGAGGAGATGAAGACGACGCTGCCCGAACCGCGCCCGGCCATCGCCTTGATCAGCGGATCGGCGAAAGTCATCACGCCGGTCAAATTGAGGTCGAGCTCCTGCTCGATTTTGTCCGCCGTCAGCGCCTTCAAGGTCTCGGCGCGCGTCCAGCCGGCATTGTTGATCAGGATGTCGGGGACGCCGTCCTTGTCGAGCAGCGCGGGGATCGCCGCTTCGATCGAGGCCCGGTCGAGCAGGTTGAAGACATGGCGCGACGCGATATGCGGGCTGGCCAGCGCTTCCGTCGACTGGTCGCAGCCGACGATTCGCGCGCCGCGCTCCGCCATGAGCTCAACGATCGCCGAACCGAGGCCGCCGCCGGCGCCGGTGACGACAATTGTCTTGCCTTCGAACTCGGCTTTCGAACCCAATTTGCCCGCTCCTCCACCCTCATTTTAAACCGGCAGGCTAACCAAGCAAATGTAATTAAGCAACATGATAATCCGCTTGCATGACGCGAAATGATGGATAATGTAGGAAAGTAACATAAATCCTGGGCCCCAAGGGTCCAGGCGCCAACGTGCATCAATGGGAGAGATCAGATGAGCCTTGCGAAATGGACTGTCGGCCTGTTGGCCGGAATGAGCATGCTGGCTTTTGCCGCACCTGCCGGTGCCGGCGAGGTGCGCGTCACCGTCGCCGAATACAGCGCCAAGACCGGCCCCTATTTCGAGGAAGTGAAGAAGGAATTCGAGGCGGCCAATCCCGGCATCACCATCAAGTATGAAGTGGTGCCGTGGGATGTGCTGCTGCAGAAGCTCACCACCGACATCACCGCCGGCACCAATGCCGACCTTTCGATCATCGGCACGCGCTGGCTGATCGACTTCGTCCAGCAGGATGTCGCCGAGCCGCTCGACAGCTACATCAAGCCGGAATTCAAGGACCGCTTCATCGACACCTTCCTGCAGCCCTCGATCATGGACGGCAAGACCTACGGCCTGCCGATCGCGGCTTCCGCGCGCGCCATGTATTACAACAAGGAGCTGTTCGAGAAAGCCGGTATCGCCAAGCCGCCGGCGACCTGGACCGAGTTGCAGGAAGACGCCCGCAAGATCAAGGCTCAAGGCGCTTTCGGCTTCGGCCTGCAGGGCAAGGAGATCGAGACCGACGTCTATTACTACTATGCGATGTGGTCGCAGGGCACCGAGATCCTCAACAAGGACGGCACGTCCGGCCTGAGCACGCCCGGCGCGCTGGAAGCCGCCAAGCTCTACAAGTCGATGATCGACGAGGGCCTGACGGAACCCGGCGTCACCTCCAACAACCGCGAGGACGTGCAGAACCTGTTCAAGCAGGGCAAGGTCGGCATGATGATCACCGCGCCCTTCCTGTCCAACCAGATCAAGGAAGAAGCGCCGAACCTCAAATACGGCGTCGCGGCCATCCCGGCCGGCCCGACCGGCGCGCGCGGCACCTATGGCGTCACCGATAGCATCATCATGTTCAAGAACTCCAAGAACAAGGACGAGGCCTGGAAGCTGCTCGACTTCCTGTTCACCAAGGAGCAGCGCGCCAAGTTCACGCAAGGCGAGGGCTTCCTGCCGGTGAACAAGGAAGAGGCGAAGATGGACTATTACGTCAACAACGCCGACCTCGCCGCCTTTACCGCGCTCTTGCCCGACGCCCGCTTCGCGCCGGTCATCCCCGGCTGGGAAGAGATCGCCCAGATCACTTCGGACGCCATGCAGAAGATCTATCTCGGCGGCGACCCCGAGGCCGGCCTGAAGGACGCGGCGGCCAAGGCCGACGCCGTGCTGAAGAAGAAATAAGGGCGTATCTCCCTGCGCCCCGTGGCGCGCTCCACCCCGTCGGAGCGCGCCACACCTCCCCGGCAAGTCATATTCACCGCAACACGGTGCCATCCAGCCGATGCAAAGCCGGATCCTGCCCTATCTGCTGACGCTCCCCAGCCTGCTCTTGGCGGCGGTGGTGATCTTCTGGCCGGTCTGGGACCTGCTGCAGATCTCGACACATGACGTCAACCGCTTCGGCCAGTTGCGCGAGTTCAGCGGCTTCGCCAACTTCGCCGAGTTGTTCGCCGATCCCGATTTCGTCGCGGCGCTCTGGCGCACCGGGCTGTGGACCGTACTGGTGGTCGGCGGCGCGCTGCTTTTGTCGATCCCGGTGGCGATGATCCTCAACATGGATTTTTATGGCCGCGGCCTCGCCCGCGTCATCATCATGCTGCCCTGGGCAGTGTCGCTGACCATGACCGCGGTGGTCTGGCGCTGGGCGCTCAGCGGCGAGAGCGGCATGCTGAATTCGGCGCTGATGAAGCTCGGCCTTATCAGCCAGAACATCCAGTGGCTGGCGAGCGCCGAGACCGCCTTCCCGATGCAGGTGCTGATCGGCATATTGGTGACGGTACCCTTCACCACCACGATCTTCCTCGGCGGCCTGTCCTCGATCCCCGACGATCTCTATGAGGCCGCGGCACTCGAGGGCGCCACGCCTTTCCAGCAGTTCCGCGAGATCACCTTTCCGCTCTTGAAACCCTTCATCAACATCGCGATCGTGCTCAACACCATCTACGTGTTCAACTCCTTCCCGATCATCTGGGTGATGACTCAAGGGGGGCCGGCGAACTCGACCGACATATTGGTCACGCATCTCTACAAGCTCGCCTTCCGCATCGGTAAGCTGGGCGAAGCCTCGGCGGTGTCGCTGGTGATGTTCGCCATCCTGCTCGTCTTCACCATGATCTATGTGCGGCTTGCCATGCGGGAGCAGCGCGCATGACCAGCAAGCTGAAACGCACCATCATCGCCTGGCTGCTGCTTTTGCCGTTGATCGTGGTGACGATCTTTCCCTTCGCCGTGATGTTCCTTACCGCCGTCAAGCCGCGCACGGAGGTGCTCACCCCGACCTGGTGGCCGAGCGAATTCCGCTGGTCGAATTTCGCCGACATGTGGGTGGCGACCGGCTTCGGCCAGGCCCTCGTCAACTCGCTCTATGTCTCGGCGCTGGCGACCATCGGTGCCATCCTGATCTCGGTGCCGGCGGCCTATGCGATGTCGCGCTTTCGTTTTGCCGGCCATGGCGCGTTCCGCCAGTTCCTTTTGATCTCGCAGATGATCTCGCCGATCGTGCTGGTGCTCGGCCTGTTCCGGCTGATGGCCGCCTGGGGCCTGGTCGAATCGACCACCGCGCTCGGCTTCATCTACATGGCCTTCAATGTCGCCTTCACGGTGTGGATGCTGCAGAGCTATTTCGACACCATTCCGCGCGACCTCGAGGAAGCGGCCTGGATGGAAGGCGCCGGCCGCTGGCTGACGCTGCGCAAGGTCTTCCTGCCGCTCTGCCTGCCGGCGATCGCCGTGACGGCGATCTTCACCTTCATCAACGCCTGGAACGAGTTCGTCGTCGCGCTCACCATGCTGCGCAGCCAGGAAAGCTACACGCTGCCGATCCAGGTTTTCTCGCTGGTCGCCGGCCGCTATACGATCGAGTGGCACCATGTCATGGCGGCCACGCTGCTGGCGACACTGCCGGTGGCGATCCTCTTCATCTGGCTGCAGCGCTATCTGGTCCGCGGACTGGCGCTCGGCGCCGTCAAATAGCCGATATTCCGCTACGGAGCGTTCATGCGCATCTTCACCGCCTCGCTGGCGACGGAAACCAACACCTTCTCGCCGGTGCCGACCGACCGGGCCTCGTTCGAGATGGCCTTCTATGCCGGTCCGGGCAAGCACCCGGAGACGCCGACGCTCTGCTCCTCGCCGATCGTGGCTTTGCGCAAACGCGCGGCCAAGGAAGGATTGACGGTCATCGAAGGCACCGCCACCTGGGCGGAGCCCGGCGGCCTCGTGCAGCGGCAGACCTATGAGGCGCTGCGTGACGAGATCCTCGATCAGCTCAAGGCCGCGCTGCCGGTCGATGCGGTAATCCTCGGCCTGCATGGCGCCATGGTCGCGCAAGGCTATGATGATTGTGAAGGCGATCTGCTGGAACGCGTGCGCGCCATCGTCGGCCCAAAGGTGGTGATCGCCTCCGAGTTCGATCCGCATAGCCACCTGACGCCGAAACGCGTCGCGGCCTGCAATGTCATGGCCTATTTCCTCGAATTCCCGCACACCGATTTCTACGAGCGCGGCGAGCACGTCGTCGAGCTTGGCCTTGCCGCGGCGCGCGGCGAGATCAAGCCGGTGATCTCGACCTTCGACTGCCGCATGATCCAGGTGCTGCCGACCAGCCGCGAGCCGATGCGCTCCTTCGTCGACAGGATCAAGGCGTTGCATGGCAAGGACGGCGTGCTGTCGGTCTCGGTCATCCACGGCTTCATGGCCGCCGACGTGCCGGAGATGGGCACGCGCATCCTGGTCGTCACCGACAACGACAAGGAAAAGGGCGACAAGCTCGCGGAAACGCTGGGGCGCGAACTCTACGCCTTGCGTGAAGAGACGGCGATGACGATGCTTTCCGCCTCGGCAGGCATAGAGCAGGCGCTGGCTGTGCGGGCCGAGCGCCAGGACAAGCCGGTCGTGATCGCCGACATCTGGGACAATCCGGGCGGCGGCGTGCCGGGCGACGGCACCATCGTGCTGCGCGAGCTGCTTTCGCGCGGAATCGACAAGGTCGGCGTGGCGACGATCTGGGATCCGATCGCGGTCACCTTCTGCCACGCGGCCGGCGAAGGCGCCGTCATCGACCTGCGCTTCGGCGGCAAGGCCGGGCCTCAGGCCGGCGAGCCGATCGACGCCCGCGTCACGGTTCTGAGGACCACCAATGAGGGCTGGCAGAGCTTCGGCCCGAGCCGCGTGACGCTGGGACCTTCGGCCGTTGT
Organism: Mesorhizobium sp. B2-8-3; assembly: GCF_006440815.1. NCBI lineage: Bacteria > Pseudomonadati > Pseudomonadota > Alphaproteobacteria > Hyphomicrobiales > Phyllobacteriaceae > Mesorhizobium > Mesorhizobium sp. B2-8-3. The sequence continues at coordinate 134,687 of NZ_VFTW01000006.1, read as the reverse complement.
GCGCATCGAAGGCACCGAGGTCGAAATCATCTTGAACACCAACCGCACCCAGACCTTCGAGCCGGATATCTTTTCCAACGTCGGCATCGATCCGCTGGCGAAAGACATCCTGCTGATCAAGTCGACCAACCATTTCTACGCCGGTTTCGCGCCGATCGCCGCCGAGATCATCTACGTCGCGGCACCGAGTTCCTATCCGAGCAATCCGGCAAAGACGGATTACAGGAAGCTGACGAGGCCGATCTGGCCGAGGGTCGCGGATCCGTGGAAACTGCCAATCTCCCCCCTTGTGGGAGATTAGCCAATCACACCAGCCCGCGCTTGACCATCATCGCCTCGGGCGAAGGCATCTTGCCGCGAAACGCAGTGTAGAGCTCTTCCGGGTCCTTCGAGCCGCCGGCGGCATAGATGTTCTTCCGCAGCCGCTCGGCGAGCGCCGGGTTGAAGGGATCGCCCGTCTCCTCGAAAGCCGCGAAGGCATCGGCGTCGAGCACTTCCGACCACATGTAGGAATAGTAGCCGGCTGAATAGCCGTCGCCGGCGAAGACATGGCCGAAATGCGGGGTGCGATGGCGCATCGCGATCGTGTCGGGCATATGCAGCTTTTCAAGCGTCTCGGCTTCGTATCGAAGCGGCTCGGCAGGCGCGTCCGGCCGCGCGTGATAGGCCATGTCGACCAGCGCCGAGGCGGTGAACTCGACCGTGGCGAAGCCGGCGCCGAATGTGCGGGCGGCAAGCATCTTGTCGAGCAGCGCCTTCGGCATCGGCTTGCCGGTCTTGACGTGCAGCGCGTGCTTTTCCAGCACCGCGGGCACCGTCAGCCAATGCTCGTATAGCTGCGAAGGCAGCTCGACGAAATCGCGGCTGACCGACGTGCCCGAAACCGACGGCCAGGTGACGTCGGTCAGCATGCCATGCAGCGCATGGCCGAACTCGTGGAACAGCGTCTTTGCCTCGTCGACCGACAGAAGTGCTGCCTCGCCGGCCGGCGGCTTGGCGAAATTCATGATGTTGTAGATGACCGGCTTGGCGCCATGACCGAGTTTGTAGCCGGACCGCAGCGCGCTCATCCACGCGCCGGAGCGTTTTGAGGGCCGCGCGAAATAGTCGGCCAGGAACAGGCCACGCTCGCTGCCGTCGGCATTCTTGACCACGAAGACACGCGCATCGGGATGCCAGGCGGCGATGCCCTTCTTCTCCTCGAAGGTGATGCCGAACAGTTTGGTGGCGACGTCGAAGCAGGCCTCGATGACCCGCTCAAGCTGCAGGTAGGGCTTCAGCTCCGCCTCGTCGAATGCGAATTTCTCGGCGCGCAGCTTTTCCTGGTAGAAGCGCCAGTCCCACGCCGCGAATTTCTCGTTGCTGCCGGCTTCGGTTGCCAGCCGCTCCAGCTCCTTCTGGTCGGCGGCGGCTTTTTCGAGCGCCTTCTCCCACACAGGATCGAGCAGGTCGTGCACGGCCTTCGGCGTCTTGGCCATCGTATCGTCGAGCTTGAGCGCCGCGAACGAGCCGTAGCCCAGCAGCTTCGCCTTCTCGGCGCGCAGCTTCAGCATGTCGCGCACGACATCGGTGTTGTCGGAGGCACCGCCATTCTGGCCGCGCATGATGAAGGCTTTGAACGCGATCTCGCGCAGGTCGCGGCGCTCGGAAAAGGTCGAGAACGGCTCATAGATCGAGCGCGACAACGTCACCGCATAGCGGCCCTTCTGGCCGCGGATCTCGGCCGCTTCGGCCATGGCGCTCTTCAGGAAATCGGGCAGGCCGGCAAGATCGGCTTCGTCGAGGAACAGCGCCCAGTCGCGCTCGTCGGCCAGCACGTTCTGGCCGAATTTGGTGCCGAGCGAGGAAAGCTCCTCATTGATGGCCGCGAGCCGTTTCTTGCCATGGGCGTCGAGTTTCGCGCCCGACCGGACAAAGCCCTTCCAGGTCTTCTCCAGCACGCGCAGCGTTTCGGCATCGAGCTTGAGGCTGTCGCGCCGCTGGTAAAGGTCGTCGATGCGGGCAAACAGTTTTTCGTTCATCGAGATCGCCGAGAAATGCCGCGACATCTTCGGCGAAACCTCGCGCTCCATCGCCTGGATCGTGTCGTTGGTATGGGCGCCGGCGCGGCACCAGAAGATTGACGAGACATGGTCGAGCGCCTCACCCGCGAGTTCGAGCGCTGCCAGCGTGTTCTCGACGGTCGGCGTCTCGCTGTTGCCGGCGATCGCGTCGATCTCGGCCTGATGCGCCTCGAGCGCCGCATCGAAGACAGGTCCGAAATCATTGTCGCCGACGCGCGAGAAATCCGGCAGGCCGAGCGGCCCCTGCCAGACGGTCAGCGGATGGGCGGCGAGATCGACGGTTTTTGACATGGGCAGATCCAATCGGGGAGTTTCGATAGGCGGAGGGCAGCCCCGGATGTAGGGCGGTGTCGCGTACGGCGCAACTCGGGCTTCGCCTCAATAGGCACTGCAATCCTGCGCCACCGCCGTCTGGGTGCTGGCGACGATGCGGCCGCCGGCGACGGTGAAGGTCTCGCGCATCAGCGTGTCGTTGCTGGGGAAGTCGTAGCAGGCGAGCACCGTGGTCTCGCCGTTCTCGCTCCTTTCGACGCGGTGGCGGATCGCGGCGCCCGCGACCGCGCCCTGCCATTCGTCGATCGAGGCGATGAAGTCCTGTTTGGTCTGGACGACACCGATGTCGTCGAGCTTCATGCGCACATCGTCGGCAAGCAGGTCGGACAATTCGGTGCGGTCGGCGACCAGCAGCGCCGAGTACCAGCGGTCGATGATGGCGCCGTCATCGGCGCTGGCGCGGGCGATCGTGGACATGAGCAGCGTCGCCGCGAGAAAGACCTTCCACCGGCTCCGGGGCATTATCCCTCCGTCACAGCTCCGGCCGCTCGAAATCGCCGGTGTCCTTGTTCATCACCCAGAGCTCCCCGGTCGAGATGTCGAACCAGGCGCCGTGCAGCGAGAGCCGTCCCTTGCCTTCGAGGATCGAGACGCAGGGAAAGGTCCTGAGATTGGCGATCGAATAGCGGATGGAGATGCGCTCCAGCGCCGTCTGGCGCTCCGTCGCCGTCATCATCGTGCTGGCAGCCACCGTCTCGGCGGCGGGCGCGATCAGGCTCATCCATTTGCCGATGAAATCGCCGGGCGACAGCGGCGCCGCATTGGTGTCGAGCGCGGCGCGAATGCCGCCGCAGCGGCCGTGTCCCATCACCACGATGTTCTTCACCTTGAGGCTCTGCACGGCGAATTCGAGCGCGGCCGAGGTCGAATGGAACTCGCCGTCCGGCTCGTAGGGCGGCACCAGATTGCCGACATTGCGCAGCACGAAGAGCTCGCCCGGCCCTGCGTCGAAGATCGCTTCCGGAGCCGAGCGGGAATCGCAGCAGGCGACGATCATCGTCTCCGGCGCCTGGCCTTCCCGCGCCAGCGAGCGGTAGCGGTCGCTTTCGGTAGGATAGCGACCGGTCATGAAGTTGCGGTAGCCGTTCAGCAGGTGCTCGGGCAGATGGGGCATTGGCGGCTAGAGCCTTTCCGGGGGTTGAGGCGGCAGCTCGTTGCGATGGAAAAAGGCTCTAACGGCAAAAGCCGGTCGCGGGCAATGCCGAATTGCGGATCGCTGCGTCGCAATCGTTGCGGCAATCATGGCTCGGCCCGATATGCGTCACGCCCAGATGGCAACGGGGATGCCGAAACGGTCGGCCAGCGGCGGATCGGGCGACGGTCGCGCCTTGCCGCTGGCGATCCGCCCGGCAATCAGCATCATCGCCGCCGCATCGAGGAAGTCGTCGCTCGCGGCGCCTCGCGGCGCTGCCTGGTCGAGAAAGGCTTTCTCGCAGCCATGCCGGCAAAGCAGCGCCTTGCGCTCCTCCATGCCGGCCGGGTTGACCGCGCCCTTGATCTTCTTCGGCAAGGCCATCGCCGTGCCGCCATTCAGCCGGCAGAACGCCATTTCCGGATGCGATTCGAAGATGCGGCGACGCAAATCGGGCCGTGCGATCACCAACTGGTCGATCTCGCGGATTTTTGAGAAAATACCGAAGGCCTGGATCGAAACGCCGCGCGGCGGGTCGGAGGTCTCCATCGCCACCGCGCTTGCCAGCCGGTGCGCCGCATACCAGGCCTCGACCGTGGTGAAGTCGCTGGTGTCGGCATAGAGCGCCGCTCGGGAGGGGATGGCGAACACGCTCGATTGCCGCGCCCCGAGCAGCGGCCGCACCAGCGCTTCCGGCCCGCGGCCGCCCTTGCGCGAAAAATCCGGCAGGCCGATCGGCATGTCGACGGCGATGGTGGCATTCGGCAGCGCGTCGAGCAGCGACTGGAAGCTCGGGAAGACCGAAACCGACGGCGCGACGCCCGCTTGGCGGTGGACGGCGATCCAGCCGGCCTTGCAGCCGTCGACGCCGGCCAGGCCGCCGTCTGGCGTCACGCCCGCTTGTCCCGCCCCGGATGCAGCAGGTGGCGCAGCTGCACCATGGCCATCGGATGCGACAGGCTCTGCGCGTCGGTTTCGAGCTGCAGCTCGTCGCCGCCGCGCTTGGCGGTGCGGGCGAGGATCTCGTAGACCGCGGCGGTGGTCGATTGCAGCGCCTTGACCGGCGCCTGGCCGGAGAGAACGCGCGCCAGATAGACGGCGGCCGTCAGGTCGCCGAGCCCATTCGGCGGCTTCTCGATCACGCGGTGCTCGGCAAGCAGCGCCTGGCTGCCGTCGAGCAGGAAATTGCCGGTGCCGCCCATCATCATGGCGGGTGCCGAGGTCACCAGCATGGTCGAAGGGCCGGCATGAAGCGCCGCCGCCGTCACCGCCTTGATGTCGGGCAGCGGCGCGCCCGCCATCCATTCCAGCTCATAGCGGTTGGGCGTCGCGATATCCGCGATCGGCATCAATTTGTCGCGCATGGCAACGGCCGTCGGTTCAGGCACGTAGAGCCCGCCGGAATCGCCCATCACCGGGTCGCAGACGTAAAGCGCATTCGGCGTCTTTTCCCTGACGGCGGCGACCAGCGAAGCGACGGCTTCCGCCTGGCCCGCCTCGCCGAGATAGCCCGACAGCACGGCCCTGACCTCGCCCAGCCAGGGCGCGCGCTCGAGATCGGCCATCAGCGCCTTGAACTGATCGAGCGGCGGCACGATGCGCGTGGCCCGGCTGTGGCCCGGATGCCAGGGCAGAATGACGGTGGGCACCGCCCAGACCGGGAAACCCAGCGTCTCCAGCGCAAAGACCGCGGCGCGGTTGCCGACCGAACCGCGGGCGACATGGCTGGAGATGACGATGACCGCGCGCGGCGCGTCGGTTTTTTCTGCATTCATGGAATCTGAATCCTAGCCGCCACGTGTGGCGGCATACACCAGCCAGGCCAATAGCCCAATGGCAATGACGAAACCGAGCGTTCGGCCAATGCGGGTTCCCCAATATTCGATGGGATCGGCGCGGTCGGCGTCGGCGGCGGTGACACGGTCGCGCGCGTCCTTCGCCGTGCGTGCGATGAACGACGCGCCGCCCGGCGCCGTCTCGCGCGCCACGCGTTCGAGGATGCGGCGCGATTCGGTCTCGTCGTCCCGGCGCTCGGCCATGCAATTGCCCTTTCCTGCCCGGAGCTTAGAGCAATTCCAGGAAAAGTGCGAAGCGTTTAGACTCGGCGACTTCGCCGTAGCCTTCCGACCGGAATTGCGTCAAACAAAGAGAGGGAATCCTGTTCGCTCGACTATTCACAGTGGCTCGCGCCCGCGTCGGAATCGGCGTCATCGGCCGGACATTTTCTTACGCGTGGATTGTGGTAATGCTTCGCATGCAACTTCTGTCGAGGGACCAACCATGATTACAGAGCGCCTCTCACCACCTTCCGTCTTCCGCAATCTGCCTGCCTTCCTGATGATGGCTTTCGTGCTGCCGCTGCTTGCCGGCTGCGGCTACAACACCATTCCGACGGCGGAAGAGAACGCCAAGGCGGCTTGGAGCGAGGTGCTCAACCAGTATCAGCGCCGTTCCGACCTGATCCCGAACCTGGTCGAGACGGTGAAGGGCTATGCCTCGCATGAAAAGGATACGCTCGACGCGGTCGTCCAGGCGCGCGCCAAGGCGACGCAGATCACGGTGACGCCCGACACGCTGAAGGATCCCGAGGCGCTGAAGAAGTTCCAGGATGCCCAGGCCGGGCTGACCAGCGCGCTGTCGCGGCTGATCGCGGTGTCGGAAGCCTATCCCGACCTCAAGGCAAACCAGAACTTCCTGGCGTTGCAGGCGCAGCTCGAAGGCACCGAGAACCGCATCGCGGTGGCGCGGCGCGACTACATCCAGGCGGTCAGGGACTACAATCTGACGCTGAAGACCTTCCCATCCGTGCTGTGGGCGACGTTGTGGTTCCGCGGCAACGAACCTTACGCCAACTTCACGGTGGAAGAGGACAAGATGCAGGTGCCGAAGGTCGATTTCGGCACGAGCACCACCAAGCAGGGCGGGTGAGAGCCTCGACTGAAATTTAATCGAGCTTGCAGGCCTTGAGTTCCTTCACACCTCCCTCTGTCCTGCCGGACATCTCCCCCGCAAGGGGGGAGATTAGCAGCTTCCTTGCCGACGCCTCTCCTGCAACGTTGGCGATTGGCGAAGACCGCATTGAAGTCCAATCTCCCCCCTTGCGGGGGAGATGGCCGGCAGGCCAGAGGGGGGTGTGCCGGAGCGCCTTCGCCGGTGTTTTGCTCGCTCTCTTCCTCCTCCCTCTCGCCGCCCTCGCCGCCGACCTTCCCGCGCTGACCGGCCGCGTCGTCGACAACGCCGGCATCATCGATGCCGGCACGCGCGCGACGCTGACCCAGAAACTTGCCGACTTCGAGACAAAAGGCTCGGACCAGATCGTCGTCGCCACCATACCCAGCCTCGGCGGCGAGGAGATCGAGCCTTACGCCAACCGGCTGTTCCGCTTCTGGAAGCTCGGCCAGGCCAAGGAAAACAACGGCGTGCTGCTCCTGGTGGCGCCCAACGACCGCAAGATGCGCATCGAGGTCGGCTATGGTCTCGAAGGCACGCTCACCGACCTGCACACCAAGCTGATCATCGAGAACGACATGGTGCCGGCCTTCCGCGCCGGCGATTTCTCCGGCGGCATCACCAAGGCTGTCGACGACATGATCATGGTGCTGGAGGGCAATCCGGAGGAGCTCGAAGCGCGCGGCAAGCGCAACGAGCAGGCGCCGTTCAACGCGGATGACCTGTTCTTCGCCATCTTCATCACCATTTGGGCGCTGATCTTCTTCGGCGGCATCGCGATGACGGTGCTGCCGCCGATCTTCGGCCAGAAGATCGGACCCGGCCGCTACCGCTGGCTCGGCATGACTTTCGAGCCTGGCCGGCGATCCTCCTCGTCGAGTGGCGGTGGCTGGTCGTCGGGCGGCGGAGGCTGGTCGTCGGGTGGCGGCGGCGGCGGGTTTTCCGGTGGCGGCGGCTCGTCCGGTGGCGGCGGCTCCTCGGGAAGCTGGTGAGGCATCATGGCAACGCGATCGATCAGCGCCGAGGACCATGACCGCATCGCCGAGGCGATCCGGACGGCCGAGTTGAGGACCGACGGCGAGATCTACTGCGTCGTCGCTCGAGCCAGCGACGGCTACTTCTTTCCGGCTGCGTTCACGACGACGATCGGCCTGTTCATCGCCAGCCTTGCCGTCGCCTACGGGCTGGAGGGCTTGTGGCTGACCATCCGGCTGCCGCATTTCGTCCTGGCACAAGTGCTGGCGCAGGCCTCGGTCCTCGCCTTGCTCTGGTTTCTGCCCGCCTTGCGCATTCATTTCGTGCCGAGAAGGCTGCGCTATCAGGCGGCGCACGCCAATGCGATGAAACAGTTCCTGGCCCGCAACGTCCACCGTACGCAGGCCCGCACGGGCGTGCTCATCTTTGTCTCCATCGCGGAGCGCTATGCCGAGGTCGTCGCCGACTCCGGCATCGATGCCAAGGTCGGCCAGCATGTCTGGGACGGCGTTGTGCGCGACCTGACGAAGCATGCCGGCGACGACCGGCTGCCCGACGGCTTCGTCAAGGCCATCGGCACGGTCGGCGCGGTGCTCGCCGAGCATTTCCCGGTGACGGAAGGCGACGCCAACGAGCTCGACGATCATCTTGTCGAAATCTGATCAGAGCATGATGCCGAAAAGTGTGAAGCGGTTTTCGGGCGACATCATGCTCTATCTCTCGGATTTAGAGACGGATTCAGATTTCAGGTCGATTCGACCTGAAATCATCCGGCTCTAGGCGCCTTGTCCGCCCACGCGCCTTTCGCCTGTGCGAAAGCGTCGAAGGGGTTTGGCGGACTCTTTGCAATCAGCCGATGCGGGTTTATGGTTAACCAATCATGAACACGCTGACGATCGACATCCGGAAGGCAGAGCCGCGCGACGCGAGCGCCATTGCCGACGTGCACCAGCAGGCCTGGCGCGGCGCCTATTCCGGCATCATCCCGCACCGCACGCTGACCTCGATGATCAACCGCCGCGGCGTCGACTGGTGGGCCAACGCGATTCGCCGCGCCGCCACCGTGCTGGTGGTCGAGATCGGCGGGACGGTCGCCGGCTACGCCACGATCGGCAAGAACCGCGCCCGCGAGCTCCGCCAGCAGGGCGAGATCTACGAGCTTTACCTGCGTCCCGAATATCAGGGCATCGGGCTCGGCAGCCGCCTGTTCAAGGCGGCCAAGGCCCGGCTCGCCGACCATGGCCTGCGTGGCCTGGTGGTCTGGGCGCTGGAAGACAACCACAACGCCTTGGCCTTCTATGCCGGCAATGGCGGCCGTGATATCGCCGAAGGCGTCGAGGTCTTCGAGCAGAAGGCGCTGAAGAAGGTCGCCTTCGTCTGGAATGACTAGCGTCGCCTAAGTTACAGGCCATCACAAACTGTGCGCTTTCATTAGCGTTCAGTGCTATTCACCGCATTGCACCATGACGTTTCGCCCGCTATCGGTCTTGGAATCGAGAGAGGGATAGACCATGCGTATCGAAGCGATTGCGACCGGAAAGAACCCACCTGACGACGTCAACGTCATCATCGAGGTGCCGATCGGCGGCGAGCCGATCAAATACGAGATGGACAAGGAGGCCGGCACGCTGTTCGTCGACCGCTTCCTGCACACCTCGATGCGCTATCCCGGTAATTACGGCTTCGTGCCGCACACGCTGTCGGGCGACGGCGACCCGATCGACGTTCTGGTCTGCAACACGCGCGCGCTGGTGCCAGGCTGCGTCATCAATGTTCGGCCGATCGGCGTCTTGATCATGGAAGACAATGCCGGCCAGGACGAGAAGGTGATCGCCGTTCCCTCGCCCAAGCTGACGCTGCGCTACGAGAACGTCACCGAATACACGCATCTGCCGGAAATCACGCGCCAGCAGGTGCAGCACTTCTTCGAGCATTACAAGGATCTCGAGCCCGGCAAGTGGGTCAAGATCGAGGGCTGGCACGACTCCAAATATGCCAAGAAGATGATCGTCGACGCGATCGAGCGGGCAAAGGCGGCAAAGTAGGCCTTCAACGCAATCCCGTACGGAAGACCGTTTGCTCAGTGGCACTGCACGGGGATTTTGACCGGTCGACTTTGTTTGTGTTGTCAGGTGCATGCGTTCGAGATTGGCCGAAACGCCCATCGCGATCGTCATTCTAGGGCGGAGCAGGAGCGAAGCTCCGTCGCGAAGACCCTAGAATCCTGTGTGTTGGTTCTGGTGTATGGTTTGAAGTGGGAAGGAGACCGAATGAATCCTGGTCGTCCTTTCGGACAGGCCGTGGCATGGCCCGGTCCCTTCCCACCGGTGAACCATCAACCTGAACAGTTGCACGGGGCTGTTTCAAGCCAGACCCCGCACCACAGGAAGAGGCGTGGACATGATAGCCCAGAACTATGTCGGCTGCGACATCTCAAAGCAGTGGCTCGATTTTTTTGATGAGACAAGTGGCCGTCTTCGGCGCATCGACAACCAGGCCGACGCGATCGCGGCGTATGTGGCGGGCCTTGATCCCAGTCGGGACTTCGTCGTCATGGAGGCGACAGGCGTCCATGACCGGCTTCTGCGCCATGCGCTGGCCAAGGCCGGCGTGCCGTTCTCGCGGCACAACCCAGCGCATACCCACCACTATGCCAAGTCGACGAGACGGCGGGCCAAGACCGATCCTCTCGACGCCAGGATGCTGAGCGACTACGGCCGTCGCTATAATCCTGAGGCCGAGCCGGCGCCGCGCGAAGAAGTCGAGCGGCTTCAATCGCTTGCCCGCTACCGCGATCAACTGGTCGAGATGCGGGCAACGGCGAAGAAGCACCTCGCCGAGGCCTTCAATGAGATCGTCATTGCCGATCTGGAAGAAACGATCGCCTACCTCGACACGCGCATCAAGGCGATCGAGAGCCAGATTGCCGAAGTCATTCGCCAAGCCGAGGACACCGCCCGCGATTATTCGCTCATGGTCTCCGTGCCCGGTGTCTCCAAGGTCGGCGCATTCTCGCTGCTGGCGCTCCTGCCCGAGCTCGGCCAGCGCTCACCAAGGCGATCGCGGCACTGGTCGGCCTTTGCCCCGTTCGACAACAAAAGCGGCAAGCTCAACCGCAGGAGCCAGATCCAGGGCGGGCGATCACGCGTGCGCCGCGCTCTCTACATGGCAGCCCTCACCGCCATTAGAACCTGTGAGCGCTTCAAGACCTTCTACAGCGCACTTGCTGCCCGCTCCGGCTCCAAGAAGCTCGCCATCATCGCCGTCGCAAGGAAGCTCCTGGTCGTCCTCAACGCCATCATGCGCGATAAAACCGCATTCGCATGAACACAGTTGCCATGCCGTTACCTTCACCAGGGAGTACAGCGGAGCAAAATTCTGCACCGTGGCGACGCCTTGACGTCACGGAATGGATTCTATGGTCTGCGCCGCGTCGCTTCGCTCCTTGCTCCGCCATAGAATGACGAGGTTGCGGCGGCTTCAACCAATCCCCGGCGTTTGCGCTGATTTCACGGACATGAACGGAAATCTTGCGCCAAGACAAACGGCAACCTTTCAAAATCCCTGTGTCGGGGAATTAGGGCGATCCCAGGAAAAGTGAGCGGTTAGGTTCGGCGGTTTCGCCGTAGCCTTCCGTCCGGAATTGCGTCAAAACAAAGAGATAGAGCGGTTCGCCGTTTCCGTGAAACGGTGAAACGCTCTAGCGCACCGCCTTCTCGCCGCCGGCCGCCGTGATGACGCCGACGATGATCAGTCCGGTCAGCACCAGCCGCACGCCGGCGCTGACGCCGAAGGTGTTGAGCATGGTGAGCAAGAGCACCAGGAACAGGCCGGCGCCCCAGACGCCCGGCACGTTGGCCTTGCCGCCGGCGACCGAGGTGCCGCCGATGACCACGACCGCGATCGAGGCCAGCAGGTATTCGTTGCCGATGTCGACATTGGCGCCGCGGAAGTAACCGGCGAGCAGCGCCCCGTCGATGCCGCCCAGCGCGCCGCACAGCGTGTAGGTGAGGAAGCGGATGCGGCCGACATGGACGCCGGCGAGCCAGGCGGCGCGGATGTTCTGGCCGATCGCCAGCACCGAGCGGCCGTAGATCATGCGCTGCAGCGCAAGTGCGGCGCCGATAGTGAAGACCACCGTCAGCATCGCCAGCACCGGAATGCCCAGCACCTGCCAGTTGGTGAAGTCGGCGAAACCCGGCGGTGGCTTGATCTGCAACCCGCGGCCATAGCTGATGTCGACCGACTGGATGATGAAGCTCGCCGACAGCGTGGCGATGATCGGCGGGATGCGCAGCGCCCAGATCAGCAGGTAGTTGATGGCGCCGATCGCGGCACCGCAGGCAAGTGCCGCAAGCAGCCCGACGACGATCATGGCATCGCTGCCGCCCATCACCTTCATCGCGACCGCGCTGGCCAGCCCGATATTGGCCGGCAGCGACAGGTCGACATTGCCGGGTCCCAGCGTGATGACGAACATCTGGCCGACACCGACGATGACGGTGAAGACGGCAAGCGAGAGCGCCGCCGTGACCATGCCGCCGGCGCCATAGCCGCCGGTGAAGACGATCGTTGCCAGCCAGACGACCAGCGCGCCGACGAAGGACCAGATCCAGGGTTTTTCAAGCACCATACGCAGCGAGGCCATCGCTACCTCTCCCTGCGGCTGATCAGCACCCGCGCGGCAAGCACGATGATCAGGATCGCGCCATTGGCGGCCACCTGCCAGTCGGGCGGGATGTGCATGAAGGTCAAGAGCGGTGATGCGGCCAGCGCCAGCGTCAGCGCCCCGAGCACCGCGCCGATCGGCGACACGCGCCCGCCGACGAACTCGCCGCCGCCGAGGATGACGCCGGCAATCGACAGCAGTGTGTAGCCGTTGCCGATATTGGCGTCGGCCGAGGTGGTGATGCCGATCAGCGCCATGCCGGAAAGCACGCCGAACAGGCCTGTCAGAGCGAAGAGCACGACCTTGGTGCGGAGCAGCGACCAGCCGGCGCGCCTCAGCGCCGCGGCGTTGCCGCCGGAACCGCGCAGGATCACGCCATAGGAGGTGCGCATCAGGCCGAAATGCACGACCGCGGCGATCAGCAGCGCGGCAAGGATCGGAAACGGGATGTAGGGCGGCTTGAAGGACATGATCGAAAGCAGCCAGTCCGGTGCCTTGCCGCCCGGCTTGGGCAGGACCAGGATGGCAAGCCCCTGCCAGACGAAACTCATGCCGAGCGTGACAACGATCGACGGCAAATTGCGCAGGTGGATCAGCGCGCCGAGCAAGGCATAGACGCCGATCGATCCCAGCAGAACCACGATGCCGATGAGCGGCGCATCCCTAAGCCAAGTTGCAGTCACGCAGCCGACAAACCCGACGAACGTCCCTATCGACAGGTCGAGCTCGTTGCCGGCGATGACGAACATCTGCGCGATCGTCGCCAGCGCGATCGGGATCGCCAGGTTGAGCATCAGGTTGAAGCCGAAATAGCTGATGGCGCGCGGATTGAGCCAGGCGATCGCGATCAGCACCAGCGCCAGCGACAAAGCCGGCAAGAGGCCGCGCAGCAGGCGCGCCCGGGCGGCGTTGCCGCGCGGCGAGGATTTCGGGAGCGTGCCGGGAGCGATCGCGGTCATCTCAGGCCGCATCGCCGAACGAGGACTGGATGATCTTTTCCTCCGTCAGCTCGTCGCGCCCAAGATTGGCGACGATGCGGCCGTTCTTGAAGACATAGACATGATCGCAATTGTCGAGCTCTTCGGTCTCGGTGGTGTACCACAGGAAGGTGCGGCCCTTGGCGGCCTCCTCGCGCACGAGGTCGTAGACTTCGAGCTTGGTGCCGATATCGACGCCGCGCATCGGGTCGTCCATCAGCACGATCTCGGCGTCGGAGCCGAGCGCGCGGGCAAACAGCGCCTTCTGCTGGTTGCCGCCCGACAGCGAGAAGATGTTGTTGTTCATGTCCGGCGTGCGGATGCCGATCTTCTGCTTCCAGAATTCGGCGAGCTCGGCCTCGCGCTGCGGCGAGATCAGCAGGCCGTTGCGCAGCCTGGCCAGCGAGCGGATGCCGATATTCTGCGCGATCGACCATTGCGAAAAGATGCCGTCCGACTGACGATCGCCGGCGACCAGCGCCACCGGCGCCGTCACCTCGATGCCGGCCCTGGCGCGGGAGGCGGCCGAGAATATGGCCAGGAGCAGGTCCGTCTGGCCGTGCCCGGCAAGGCCGGCAAGCCCGATGATCTCGCCGGCGCGGGCGACCAGCTCCTTGCCGTCCTGCTGCCTGGCCGGGCGCGCGCGAACCCTGAGCGCGCCAGGCTCGCTCTTGCGGGCCTCGGCGGCGGCTTTGTGATGCCCTTCGGCGCCACCCATGGCGGCGACCAGCTTATCGCGATCGAAGGCATTGGCGGCATCCGCCGCGACCACCTTGCCGTCGCGCATCACCACGATGCGGTCGGCGTTCTGCAACACCTCGCCCAGCACATGCGAGATCAGGATGCAGCTGCCGCCCTTTTCGACGAAGCGGCGCACGAAGGAAAGCAACTGCCCCGCCGTATGCGCATCGAGCGAGGAGGTCGGCTCGTCGAGGATGACAAGGTGCAGCGGCTCGCGGGTCAGCGTGAAGGCGCGCGCCACCTCGACCATCTGCCGCCTGCCGATCGAAAGGTCGCCGGCAATGTCATCCGCCGAAATGCCATGGTCGGGAAAGATCTCATCGAGCTTGGCGCGGATCAGATCCGCGGCCTTGCGCCGCCAGCCGAAACCGGTGAGCGAGGGATGGTTGATGCGCGTGTTCTCGGCAATGCTGAGATTGGGGCAGAGCGACAATTCCTGAAACACGCAGCGTATGCCGAGCTCGAGCGCTCGCGCCACCGAATAGCTTGCCTCCTGATTGCCGCGCACGGCGATCTGCCCGCCATCCGGCCGCAGCGTGCCGGCCACCATATGCATGAGCGTCGACTTGCCGGCGCCGTTATGCCCGACCAGCCCGACGCATTCGCCGGCGCCGACATGGAAGTCGACGCCGTTAAGCGCCCGGACGGCGCCGAAATGCTTTTCGGCGCCGTCCAGTCTGACGATATCTGCAATAGCCTGGAGCATCCTCAACTTTTATCCGGTTGGCGATGCGGGCGGCAACCTGCCCACCACTATTGCTTGATGTTGGCCTTGATGGCCGCGATGGCGTCTTCCTGCGTGTATTCGTGGGTGGCGACGCCGCCTTCCTTGATGTTCGGCAGCGCGGCCTCGAAATCGTCCTGGGTGAAGGCCAGATAAGGCACCAGAAGATCGTGCGGGATGTCCTTGCGGCCGTCGAGCACTTGCTGCGCCACCCAGAAGGCCAACGTCGACACGCCGGGCGCGATCGAGGCCGACCAGGTCTGGTAGCCGTCCTTTTCCTTCTGCTCCTTCCACCACTTCAGCTCGTCCTGGCGGTTGCCCATGATGATGGTCGGGCGCGGCTTGCCGGCTGCGGCGAAGGCCTGCGCGGCGCCATAGCCGTCACCACCCTGGTCGACGATGCCGACGACATCGGGCAGCGACGGCAGGATGGTCGCCACCGCCTTCTGCGCCGTGGTCTGGTCCCAGTCGCCGGTCACCGAACCGACGATCTTGAACTCCGGATGGGCGGCGACGCCTTCGAGGATGCCGGCATGGATGGCATCGTCGATCGAGGTGCCGGCGAGACCGCGGATTTCCAGCAGATTGCCGCCCTTGGATTGGAACTTGGCCATCTGCTCGACTTCCTGCTTGCCCATGTCCTTGAAGTCGACGACGACGCGGTAGGCGCAGGGTTCGGTGACAGTACCGTCGAAGGAGACGACGGTGATGCCGGCATCGCAGGCCTGCTTGATGGCGCCGTTGAGCGCATCCGGTGAGGCGGCGTTGATGACGATGGCGTCATAGCCCTGCAGGATCAGGTTCTGCACCTGCGCGGCTTGGGTCGGCACTTCCTTGTCGGCGGTGGTGAAGACGTCCGCTGCGGCGACGATCTTGTCGTCGACCGCCTTCTTGGTGACGATGCCGTAGCTGTCGAGCATCGCCTGGCGCCACGAATTGCCGGCATAATTGTTGGAGAAGGCGATCTTCTTGCCGCTGGTGTCGGCAAGCGCGGTGCCCGAGGCGAGCATCGCCGCGAATGCACCCAATACGAGCAGTTTCTTCATGTCGGTTCCTCCCGAGGTTGCTGATATTGCCTGATGATCGTTACGTGCAGTCCCTGTTTTTTATCTATTGTCAGACAAATTCAGACGAACCGCAAGCTGTCAACTGCAAAGCCTTGGCGCCGTCGATCAACTTGCGGTGCGACGATTGATAAGCCGCCGCGTCATGGTCTAGGAACACGGGCAGGAGACAGATTGCATGGCAGTGACGCCGACCGTTGCTCGAGGCGCGCCTGGAATACCGGCACGCTGGACATCAAGCGCCAAAAGCGGTGTCGGCACCGCGCTTTCGGCAAAAAGCCCGCTCTGGTTCACCATCAGTCACGGCATTCTGAACGAGATCTATTATCCGCGCCTCGACAGCGCCTGCACGCGTGACCTGGGGCTGGTCGTGACCGGTCCCGGCGGCTATTTTTCCGAAGAGAAGCGCGATGCGGCCCACACCGTCGAACCTTTCGAGGACGGTGTCCCTGGCTACCGGCTGACCAACATTGCTTCCGACGGTGCCTACAGGATTGAAAAGCGCATTGTTACGGATCCGAAACGAGCAGCCCTGCTGCAGGAAACTAGTTTCACCGTCCTCAAGGGCCAGGCTGCCGATTACCGCGTCTACGCGCTGCTGGCGCCGCATCTCGTCAATGCCGGCATGGGCAACACCGCCTGGATCGGCGAGCACAAGGGACAGCGCATTCTTTTCGCCACCGGACGCGGCGTATCGCTTGCGCTCGCCTCCTCCTTGCCCTGGGGCGCCTGCTCGGCCGGCTATGTCGGCTTCTCCGACGGCTGGCAGCAATTGCACGACAACGGCGCGCTCGATCCCTCAAGCCGGGTGGCCGAGGACGGCAATGTCGCGCTGACCGGCGAGATCGGCTTTTCGGCCGGCAAGTCGGCCGCCTTGCTGGCGCTCGGCTTCGGCGCTTCGCCTGAGGAAGCCGCCGACCTTGCGCTTGCAAGCCTGAAACAGGGCTTCGAGCCGGCTGCGAAAACCTATGTCGAGACCTGGCGGAAATTCCAGGCTGGGCTGGAAAGACTCGACCGTCACGCCGCCTCCGGTCTGAACGCCTACCGCGTCAGCAGCGCGGTGCTGGCGACGCATCTGTCGATCGCCAGGCTTGGCGCCGCCGTTGCCAGCCTGTCGATCCCTTGGGGTTTCAACAAGGGCGACGACGATCTCGGCGGCTATCACCTCGTCTGGCCGCGCGACCTGGTCGAGACGGCGGGCGGCTTCCTCGCCGCCGGCGACGGCAGGCAGGCGCTGCAGATCCTCACCTATCTGCGTTCGATCCAGCAGCCGGACGGCCATTGGCCGCAGAATTGCTGGTCCGACGGGACCGCCTATTGGCCCGGCATCCAGATGGACGAATGCGCCTTTCCGCTGCTGCTTGCCGATGCGTTGCGCCGCGCCGGTCACCTGCCGAAGTCGAAGCTCGCCGACTTCCTGGCGATGATCGAGAACGCGGCCGCCTATGTCGTGCGCAACGGCCCGGTCACCGGCGAGGATCGCTGGGAAGAGGACGCCGGCTACAGCCCGTTCACGCTGGCCGTGGAAATAGCCGCATTGCTCGCAGCTGCCGACATGCTGGACGCCTCCGGTAAAAATGAGCCGGCAAACTACCTGCGCGAGATCGCCGATTGCTGGAACGACCAGATCGAGCGCTGGACCTATGTCACCGGCACCCCGGCAAGCGCCAGGGCGGGCATCGAAGGCTATTATGTCCGTATCGCCCCGCCCGACGATGGCGGCGCCGCGTCGCCGAAGGACGGCTTCGTGCCGATCAAGAACCGGCCGCCGGCCGATACCGACAGACCGGCCGAGGCCATCATCAGCCCGGATGCCCTGGCGCTGGTGCGTTTCGGGCTCAGAGCCGCTGACGATCCGCGCATCCTCAACACCGTCAAGGCGATCGACGCCGAGCTGCGCCGCGACCTGCCGCAAGGGCCGCTCTGGTACCGCTATACCGGCGACGGCTATGGAGAGCATGAGGACGGGGCACCCTTCGACGGCACCGGCCGGGGGCGGCCGTGGCCGCTGCTTGCCGGCGAGCGCGCCCATTACGAGTTGGCCGCCGGCCGCAAGGACAAAGCGGCGCAACTGCTTGAGACTTTCGAACGCTCGGCGGGCGTCGGCGGCCTTCTGCCGGAACAGGTCTGGGATCGCCCGGACATGCCGGACCGTGAATTGCGGCTGGGCGCCCCTTCCGGCAGCGCCATGCCGCTGGTCTGGGCGCATGCTGAGCACATCAAGCTGTTGCGCTCGCTGCGCGACGGCGCCGTCTTCGACCTGCCGCCGCAGGGCGTCGAGCGCTACATCAAGGGCAGGACGGTCTCGCCGCTGCGGATATGGCGCTTCAACAACAAGATCCGCTCCATTCCCGCCGGCAAGGCCCTTCGCGTCGAATTGTCGGCGCCCGGCGTCGTCCATTGGAGCAGCGACAAATGGCTGACCGTGCAGGACAGCAGGACGGCCGAAAATGCGTTCGGCATTCATCTGGTGGATTTGCCCGTTAGCCGCCTGCGGCCGGGAACCACCATCGTCTTCACTTTTTTCTGGCCCGGGGCGATGCGTTGGGAGAATGTCGACTTCAGCGTCGGCATCGACGCGTCATAAATCGACGCAACAGGGCCAGTAGATTTCTCCTTTCCTCAAGCAATCGGGATGAAACCATGCAGATCGGAATGATGGGACTGGGCAGGATGGGCGCCAACATGGTGCGGCGCCTGATGCGCGACGGCCATGAATGCGTCGTCTACGACATCAATTCGGCAAGCGTCGCCGGCATGGTCAAGGACGGCGCCATTGGCGCGGCCTCGCTGGAGGAATTCGTCGGCAAGCTCGCCAAGCCGCGCTGCGCCTGGCTGATGCTGCCGGCCGCGATCACCGGCAAGATCGTCGACCAGGTCGCAGCACTTATGGAGCCGGGCGACATCATCATCGACGGCGGCAATTCCTACTACCACGACGCCGTCGACCAGGCGGCGAAGCTGGCGGTGAAAGGCATCAACTTCGTCGATGTCGGCACCAGCGGCGGCGTCTGGGGCCTGGAGCGGGGTTACTGCCTGATGATCGGCGGCCCCGACGATGCGGTTAAGCATCTCGATTCGGTCTTCGCCACGCTGGCGCCAGGCGCCGATGCGGGCGCCAACCCGCCCAAGGATGCCGGCACGGCGCCCTTCGGCTATCTCCATTGCGGGCCGAGCGGCGCCGGCCACTTCGTCAAGATGGTGCATAACGGCATCGAATACGGCGTCATGGCCGCCTATGCCGAGGGCATGAACATCCTGAAGTCGGCCAATGCCGGCAAAAGGCAGCGCACCGCGGACGCCGAGACCAGCCCGCTGGAAAACCCGCAATACTACCAGTTCGACGTCGACTTGCCCGCCGTCGCCGAGGTCTGGCGGCACGGCAGCGTCATCGGCTCCTGGCTGCTCGATCTCACCGCCGGCGCGTTGAAGAGCGATCCGGCGCTCGCCCAGTTCGGCGGCCGCGTCTCCGATTCCGGCGAAGGCCGCTGGACGCTGAAGGCGGCAATCGACACCGGCGTCCCGGCGCCGGTGCTGTCCTCGGCGCTGTTCGACCGCTTCTCCTCGCAGGGCGAATCGCAATTCGCCGACAAGCTTTTGTCCGCCATGCGCTACGCCTTCGGCGGCCATATCGAAAAGCCGAAGGCGTGAGGGGAGAAACGGCATGAGCCAGGAGAGGTCCGACACGCTGGTGCTTTTCGGAGCGACCGGCGACCTTGCGCACAAGAAGATTTTCCCGGCGCTCTACCAGATGGTCGCCAAGGGGACGCTGACCGAGCCGGTGATCGGCGTCGCCTTCGACCCCTGGGAACTCCCCAAACTGGTGGACCGCGCCCGCGACGGCATCGTCACGGCGCTGGGTTCGATCGACGACAGGATCTTTGCCAAGCTCGCCTCGCTGCTGCGCTATGTCAGCGGCGACTACCGCGACGGCGCGACCTTCGAGAAGCTGAAGACGGCGCTGGGTTCCGCGCAGCGGCCGCTGCACTACATGGCCGTCCCCCCGACTATGTTCGAAACCGTCGTCCAAGGACTGGAGCAGTCCGGCACCGCGCGCGGCGCGCGGCTGATGGTGGAAAAGCCGTTCGGCCACGATCTGCAGTCGGCGCGCTGGCTGAACCGGGTGCTGCATCTGGTGTTCGACGAACAGTCGATCTTCCGCATCGACCACTATCTCGGCAAGGAAGCGATCCAGAACCTGCTCTATTTCCGTTTCGCCAACGCCTTCCTCGAGCCGATCTGGAACCGCAACTTCGTCGAAAGCGTCCAGATCACCATGGCCGAGGATTTCGGCATCGAGGGCCGAGGCAAATTCTATGACGATGTCGGCTGCATCCGCGACGTGATCGAGAACCACCTGCTCAACATCCTGCTGCTTTTGGCCATGGAACCGCCGGTCGGCCGCTCGGCCGACGACCTGATCGACGAGAAGGTGCAGGTGCTGCGCGCCATTCGCACGCTGACCAGGGGCGATGTCGTGCGTGGCCAGTTCGACAGCTATCTGGCCGAACCGGGCGTCAGGCCCAACTCGCCGGTCGAGACCTTCGCGGCGGTGCGCTTCTTCGTCGACACATGGCGCTGGCAGGACGTGCCTTTCTTCATCCGCGCCGGCAAGAACATGCCGGTGCATGCCACCGAGGTGATCGTGCGTATGAAGCGGCCGCCGCTCGACGTCTTCGATCCGATCAAGCCGGGCGACGCCAATTATGTGCGCTTCCGCATCGACCCGCAGGTGGCGATCTCGATCGGCGCCCAGCGCAAGGTCGCCGGTGACGACATGATCGGTGAGCAGGTTGAGCTGACCGCGCTCGACGACACCAAGGGCGACATGCCGCCCTATGAACGGCTGATCGGCGACGCCATGAACGGCAACGGCCAGCTCTTCACGCGCCAGGACGCGGCAGAGCTTGCCTGGCGCATCGTCGGCCCGGTGCTCGGCGACACCACGGCGCCGGCAATCTATGCGCCCAAGACCTGGGGGCCGGCCAATGCCATGAACGGCTTCGGCCCGCCCGATGGCTGGATCAATCCGAGCAAGTAACTTCGGGGAGGACGGGATGGCGAAGACAGCAAAAACCGCCGCGGCGAGCAGCGATCCGATCGTGCTCGCCATCGATGTCGGTGGCTCGCATGTAAAAATCCTCACCAGCGCCGGCGGCGAGATGCGCCGCGTCGCGTCCGGGCCGAGCCTGACCCCTGACCAGGTCGTCGCTTCGGTGAAGAAACTGGCGGAGGACCTGGACTACGACGTCATCTCGATGGGCTATCCCGGTCCCGTGCGCGACAACAAGCCCTCGCTCGACCCCTTCAATCTCGGCAAGGGCTGGAACGGCTATGATTTCACCGCCGCCTTCGGCAAGCCGGTGAAGCTCGTCAACGACGCGCTGATGCAGGCGATCGGCAGCTATGACGGCGGCCGCATGCTCTTCCTCGGCCTTGGCACGGGCCTGGGCGCCGCCATGATCATCAAGAATGTCGGGCAGCCCATGGAACTTGCCCACCTGCCCTACAAAAAAGGCGCCAGTTTCGAGGATTATGTCGGCGAGCGCGGCTTGGTAAAGCGCGGGAAGAAGAGATGGCGCAAATACGTATTCGACGTGGTCGACAGGCTTCGCGCCGCCTTGCAGCCGGACTATGTCGTGATCGGCGGCGGCAATGTCGACAAGCTCGATGAATTGCCTGAAAAATCCCGGCGCGGCGACAACACTCGCGCTTTCGCGGGTGGATTTCGACTATGGCGCGACAAGGCGCTGATCGTCTGATATTGTTACATTTCAGTATAATTGTTCAAAACAGCGTGTAATGACACGACAGATCATTGCGTCGCGCAGATTTGCCGACTAGGAATTCGCGGGCCTGCGGCGCCAAGCACCTTTCCGGATTCGCAAAACAACGCTCGCGGCGCTTTGACATTACACACCGCGAAGACCGCAGCGTTTTCGCGGCCTTGCGGCAATATGGAGGGACTACGTGGACGAGGACACCAGCACAGCCAGGGAAGTCGACCTGCTCGAACTCACCGCTCACATCGTATCGGCTTATGTCGCGAAAAACCGCCTGCCTGCTTCGGGCCTGGGCGAACTGATCGCCAGCGTCGCCTCCTCGATCGGCGGGATAAGCCGGCCGGCGGAGCCCGCGGCACCCCCGCCGGTTCCCGCCGTCAATCCCAGGCGCTCGGTGACGCCGGATTACATCATCTGCCTCGAGGACGGGAAGAAGTTCAAATCGCTGAAGCGCCATATCGGCGTGCATTTCGGCCTGACGCCCGAAGCCTACCGCACCAAATGGGGCCTCCCCGTGGATTACCCGATGGTCGCGCCCAACTATGCGGCGTCGCGCTCGCAGCTCGCCAAGTCGATCGGCCTCGGCCGCAAGGCGGAACCGGTGCCGGCGAAGCCCGCAAAGGGCAGGAAGGCCAAGGCGACGGCCTGAAATAACGCGCCTGCACCAATGGTTTAAGCAAGCCTGCCGAGGAATCCGCCTTGGCAGGCTTCCTGCTTTTATGGCTTGGATACGGCCGGAGACCAGAGCAATTCCAGGAAAAAGCGTGAAGCGTCCGGAATTGCAAACAGGACGATCGGTTTGTCGTTTCCATGAACGATCAACCGCTGGGGGACATAGCCATGAACTACGCCAGGATGGTGATCGAGAAGGAAGCGCCGGAGGAATACGGCTACGGCCGCATCCGCTACAACCTTTCCGAAAGCTCGATCGCCGACCAGAAACTGTCCGACATCGGCCTCGCGCTGCCCGACCTCACCTTGTTCTATGGCGAGCATCGCGGCGACAAGGACTTGCGGGCGCTGATCGCCGGGCACGACAGGGGCCTTTCTCCCGACGATGTTCTTGTGACAGCGGGTGCGGCCGGCGCGCTATTCATCATCGCCACCGCGCTGCTTTCGGCCAGCGACCATCTCGTGGTCGTGCGGCCGAACTATGCCACCAACATCGAGACACCCAAGGCGATCGGCTGCGCCATCTCCTATGTCGATCTCGATTTCGACCAGGGCTTTGCCGTCGACATCGACCGTGTGAAGGCAGAGCTGCGGCCGAACACGAAACTGATCAGCGTCACCTGCCCGCACAACCCGACCGGCACGATGATGACACGCGCCGATCTCGACGCGTTGATTACGCTCGCCGAACATCACAAGTGCCGGCTGCTGGTCGACGAGACCTATCGCGACCTCTCCTACGGCGAACGCCTGCCCGCGGCGGCCTCGCTCAGCCCAAGCGCGATCAGCGTCTGCTCGCTGTCCAAGGCGTTCGGCATTCCGGGCATCCGCATCGGCTGGCTGGTGACCCGCGATCCGGAACTGCAGGAAACCTTCCTCGCCGCCAAGGAGCAGATCGGCATCTGCGGCAGCGTCATCGACGAGGCGATCGCGCGCGCCACGCTCGAAAGCCGTGACGCCTTTCTCGCCTCGCTTCTGCCCGAAATGGCCAGGCGCCGCGACATCGTCCAGGCCTGGATCGAAGGCGAGCCTCTCGTCGACTGGGTGCGGCCGCAAGGTGGTGTCGTCGGCTTCCCGCGGCTCAACGTCGATGCCGGCTTCAACCTCGACAAGTTCTACACCAGGCTGCTGGAGGAGCACGGCACCTATGTCGGTCCCGGCCACTGGTTCGAGATGCCGAAACGCTTCTTCCGCCTCGGCTTCGGCTGGCCGAAGGAAGCGGAGTTGCGCGGCGGGTTGGCGGCCATCTCGGCTGCTCTAAGGCGGTAACTTCCTCGTGCAATCGGCTGAAAAGTCCAAAAGCCCTTGATCCAAACTCGATTTTGAAGCATATGCGCCGCGAACTTTATTAAGTTTCATTGGCCAGAACAGCGCCCATTCGGGAAGTGCCCCGCTGGCCAATGTTTTTCGAAACGGGGCCTACCTCCATGACCGCAGAACAAATATCGCCGGAGCAGCGCTACGCTGCTTTCCGCCACCGCCCGTTCCTCAGCTATTGGACGGCGCGCTTCCTCACGACCTTCGCCACCATGATCGTGTCGGTCGCCGTCGGCTGGCAGGTCTATGACCTGACCCGCGACCCGTTCGACCTCGGCATTGTCGGCATCGTCCAGTTCCTGCCTTCGCTGCTTCTGGTCCTGGTCACGGGCGTGGTCGCCGACCGCTTCGGCCGCCGCCTGATCATGACGCTGGCGACTCTGGTCGAGGCCGGCTGCGCCTTGGCCCTGCTGCTTCTGACATTGCGCGGCCTGACCAGCCCGCTGCCGATCTTCATCGTGCTGGTGATGTTCGGCATCGCCCGCGCCTTTTACGGCCCGGCCTCGTCCTCGCTGTTCGCCAATCTGGTGCCGCAGGAGGATTTCGCCAACGCGATCGCCTGGAACTCGTCGGCCTGGCAGACGGCGACCATCGTCGGCCCGGTCGCCGGCGGCCTGCTCTACGGCGTTTCGGCGGAAGTCGCCTACGCTACAGCCGCAGTGCTGATGCTCGCCGCGGCCGCGCTCATCTTCACCATTCCCAAGCCCGCCCAGCAGACGGCCACCGACAAGCCGACGATGCAGACGCTGTTTGCCGGCTTCGGCTATATCTGGGGCGAGAAGATCGTGCTCGGCGCGATCTCGCTCGACCTTTTCGCCGTGCTTCTGTCGGGCGCCTCGGCGCTGCTGCCGGTCTATGCGCGCGACATATTGGAGCTCGGCCCCTGGGGGCTCGGCCTGCTGCGCTCGGCGCCGGGCATCGGCGCCATCTGCGTCGCCGTCTGGCTTGCCGGCCATCCGATCCGCGACCATGCCGGCAAGATCATGCTGGGCTTCGTCGCTCTATTCGGCGCCTTCACCGTGCTGTTCGGGGTCTCGACCATCACCTGGCTGTCGATCGTGGCGCTCGCCCTGCTCGGCGCCACCGACATGTTCAGCGTCTATATCCGCGAGACGCTGATCCAGCTCTGGACACCGGACGAGGTGCGCGGCCGCGTCAACGCCGTCAACCAGGTCTTTGTCGGCGCCTCCAACGAGGTCGGCGAATTCCGCGCCGGCACGATGGCGGCGCTGATCGGGACGGTTCCCGCCGTGGTGATCGGCGGCATCGGCGCCATCGCCGTCGCCGGCCTGTGGGCCTATCTGTTCCCGGCGCTGCGCCAGGTACAGCACCTCAACAGCCGGAATTGACCGCGTTCTGGATCTAGGCTGCTGGTCCGGGCTCGGGCCAATCAGGCGCCGCCGCTCAATGAGATAGGAGCAGCTTCTACACCGAAAAGCTGACGCTAACGCCGCGCTGCCGAAAATAGGCCTGCATCAACTTACGGCCGGCGCGGTTGTTCTGCACCAACCTGGTTGGATCGAACACCGCCTGTTTTTTCCCCTCTCGTGCCAGCGCTGCCTTGAGTGCCGCGATATGCGTATCGAGGTCGGCATTGTCCGCTCGGAGTGAGGCGTAGATGCTTTCGGTCGCCTCGGCCACGGTCAGTTCGTTCACAGGGTGTCGTCCTTTGATTGATCGGGCGGCGCATAACACAGATTCGTGGCCGCGCCGATACCATCCATTTTTGTTCCTCGCGTTTTGAGGGGATGGCTTCTATTTTGGGCAGGGCCTAACAGGAGGGTTACGTTGTGAAAATACGCACGACGACGCACAATCATCCCGGAGAACCAGGCGTCATTCTGCTGGATCAGCCATTGGCGAACATGGCCGTGGCGACCGACATTCGCGATGGCGCAACGACGCTGTTCGGAACCGTCGATCTGCAGGTGAACTATTCCGGCAAGTACGACATCAGAGTTGAATTATCACCGGACGAACTCACGCGCGTCTACCAGCTGCTTGTCAAAAATCTCCTCGGGAAAATACAGGAACTTACCGCTGAACCAGTGCCTTGAAATTCTTTAACCCCGGGGATTTCGCACAAGCACCTGATACCGAGCGGCGCGAAGTTCGGCGTGGCCTCCTTGACGTCCCACGACCGAAACCAGGCGCAAGGCCGGGGCGCACAGGTACCACTTATCCTTTGACGATCTCCGTCACGCAGTGGACGTAGTCCATCCGATGGCCTTCGGGGGCGCGCGCGACATCGGCTTCGTACGCGCCGTAAAGAGCGTCGACGATTGCGGAACGATCGGCCGCGGGACGCGACGGGTCGAGCGCGTTGGCAAAGACGGTTTCCGACCAGGAGCGGAGCGTCGGCACATAGGCCCTGGCGAAGGTCTGCGCATTGCCATGGACACGGAAGGCTTCGGCATAGGGGCACGGCGTCACCATGGTGAAGATGTTTTCCAGCCTCAGTCCGGCCTGCGACACCGGCGAAGCGGGATCGCGGAAGGGTGCCGCGAACTCGCCCGGCGTCTTGTAGAACTGCTGGAACGTCGCGTTGACATATTCCGTCTCGCTGATCCGCCCCGCCCGAGCCAGATCGCGCCAATGGCGCGCGAAGCCGTCGAACATATCGACCCCGGTCGTGTGTCCGAGATAGCGCCCTTCCTCGTCGACGCAGAAATTGGCCAGCGCCAGCCTGCCGCCCGACCTGAGCTCGCGCGCCCTGGCAAGCAGGATCGTCTCCCAGTCGCGCAGCCCCTGGGCGCGAAACTGCGCGCGCTCGGCATCGGTCGCGCCGACAGCCTGGACATGGTCGGCGATCATGCAGGGCCGCTTGCTGATCCAGTGCATCGCCGTGGCGGAAAAGCCGAACGAGAGCGAATTGTCCGGCACGATCTGCCGATAGAAGCTGGTGCCGCTGCCGAAGATGTAGAGCCCGGGCGTCTCGGCCAGCGGAACCTCCGTCGAGGTGCCAAGCAGTCCCTGGCTGAGCCGGAACAGCGTCGAGAAATCATTGTGGGGCAGGTCGGTGTAGGTGATCGATATCGCCCGGTCCGGTTCCCTCTCCCGAACGGCGCCGACCAGCCGCCGCATCATGTCCATCGAGGTGCCGCCGTCGGCCGCGCCGAAATCGGCGATGGCGAATGGCTGGCCGTCGGCCAGCCGGGGCATGCCGGCGACGGCCTCGACGACGAGATCGCCGACCTTGTCGATGACGTATTTGGCGCCCACGGTGTTGGCCGAGTAATAACCCGCTCCGCGCATGGCGATCTTCTGGCCGTCGGCTGCGCTCATTTTTTTCTCCCCTTATTCGTCGTCCACCCGGCCGCCGCCGGCACCACGCACACGCGACCCTTCGCTTTCCGGCACATAGGTTCTCGCGGCGAAGGAATTGAGCGCCGCAAGCGTCCGCTCGTCGATCGCGCCGCGCCGGCCCGCGGCCGGCCGCTGCCCGATTTCGGGGCGACGTTCGATGACGACATCGGCGCGCGTCACCGGCCCCACGGGCCGCGCCATGCGCATGGCCGAGCGGCGCAGCATGGCGTCGAGCCAGACAGGCAGGCCGACACCGATGATCGCCAGCGGCAGCGCGCTCGCTGGAAGCGGATCGTCGAGCAGCAAAGCCGCGGTTCGGATCGGGCAAAGCGGCGTTTCGGCCGGCTTGTCCGCCTCGCCTTTTCGCCAGCGCGCCGCGCGGGCAGGGTCGGGCGCCGCGAAGGACTGCGCGTTTTCGGCAAGGCTCAGCATGACCACGCCCCATTTGTCGTCCTCGACGGCAATCCGGCGTGCCGCGCGGCCGATATCCTCGGCCAGTCCCCATGAAAATCCGGCGCCCCGCGCCGCCTTGGTGCTCAGCGTTTCCACCTCGTTGAGCGACAGGTCGATCACGCCGCCTCTCCTGCCGGCGCCATGGCGGCGACGTCCTCGATCAGGGGCTCGCCGCTGAACAGCGCTATCCGCAGCCAGCGGTCGGAGCGCGGATCGAAGCTGCGCGCGCCGAAGAAAGCGAGCTTCGCGCGCAAGATGTCGATGGGCCGCAAGTCGGCGCCGATCAGATTGTCGTGGATCTCGGCATAGGGAAACCTGGCGACAATCTGGGCGCGCCGCACCGCGTGGCGCCATTCGGGCCGGCGCAGCAGGAAGTCCGCGACACTGGCCGTGGGTGGCTCCTGCGCCAGCGCGGCCGCCAGGCTGAGAGCGTCGCGCGCGGTGGCCAAGGGCTGTTCGAGATCGGCGCCGTCCTCCTCGAAGCGTTCGCCGAGCCGGGGCTCGAGCTTCTCCGCCGAGACATACCAGAAGCGCGCGTTGGCGGACGGCTCAGCGAAGTCGACCTTGGCCGCCCAGGAATAGGAGTCGACAAGCGCCTGACGAAGCGAGGCGCACCTCATGGCGCCGTCAATGGCATGGCCGGGCGTCTCGTCGGCCTGCATCGTGTCGCCGAGTTCGTCAATCAGGGCACCGTGCGGCTCGAGGATCAGCGATAAGCAGGCCTCCTGCCCCTCGAGCGACAAATGCTCTTCGGCGAAGCGATAGAGCGCATCCCAGGGGCGGGGCTGCGCCAGAAGCCGGTCGAGGTTTTCGGCCAGCGCGTCGAGATCGGCGGCCAGCGACAAGGTCGCGGCGGCCTGGCGGGCATCGTCGCTGTGCCAGCGAGCCACGCGCTGCCGCAGATCGGCGAGCGCCTTCAAGAAAACGTCTCGTTCCGGCGCGCCGGCTTGCGGTTCGGCGCGCACCCGCGCCAGCGCGGTTTCGCGGGCCAGGAACCAGCTATGCGTCAACAACGGATGGCGCACGAGAAACGGCGCCATCCCGAGTCCCGTCGCATTGCCCACGCCGAGCGCTCGGCGCAAATCCGGCGCCAGCCTTGCCGCGCCGGCCGGATTGCGGCGATAGGCGATGTGGTCGACAAGATCGAGCGTGAAGGATCGGATCAGCCAGACCGTGAGCATTTCCGCTTGGAAGGATCCCGCAAGCTCCGGCCGTGTTGCGATCTCGTCGCGATCGGCGATGCCGAACTTGCCATTGCCGTAAACCGCCGTGGTGCGCAGCAGATAGCCGACGCCGAGCAACTGCTCCTCGTGCGGCTGTCGTCCCTGTGCCAGTGCCGCGGCGACTTCCTCGAACAGCCGCACGCTCTTGTTGGCACGCGCCAGCACGAGTTCGCTTCTGGTGTAGCGGCCTGCCTCCTGCAGCGGCGCATTTGCCTCCAGCCGCGCGATTTCGGCGGCGTCCGGCAATCCGTCGTAAAGCACGTAGCTCGTGTCCCAGGCCTGCGCGATCACCCGGTCGGACCGCTTCTCGTCGTCGAGCGGGGTCGAGAACGCGACCAGGCTGTAGGTCGTTGCCGGCGTCTCAACCGCATAGACCGCGCGCCCGAATCCCTGGTCGTCGAGATCGAACAGGTGCTTGCGCACTTGCCATTTCTCCCTGGTGGCGCGGCGGATCAGCTGGCGCAGAAAACTGAGCCGCGTCGGATGCGCGGCGCCCAGCCGCTGCAGGCGCATGACGATCTCGGGCGGGCGCAGCGCGATCGCCGTCATGCGGCGGTCCCTGCGAGCTTTTCCAAGGTGGCAAGCGTTTCCGCCGCTACCTCGATGCCGTCTCTGGTGTTCTGTTCGCGCGCGCCGAAGCGCCTTGTGCCCGGAAGCCTGGTATCGCCGGTGAAAGCGCCGGCGACGGTTTCCAGATTGCCCGCGAATGTCCCGGCCGATGTCGCTTCGGGCGAGACCGCCAAGAAGAATTGGCCGGTTCCAGGCGGGCCGCCGGCCGTGCCGGAGAAGGGGCTGGCGACCAGCCCCGGATTGGCTCCTGTCAGGCACGCGGCAAAGATCTCCACCAGCAACGCGGAGCCGACGCCCTTGTAGCCGCCCGCCGGCGCCATCGTGCCCTTCAACGCTTCGCCGGCGTCGGTGGTCGTCTCGCCGCTTGCGTCGAAAGCCCAGCCGGGCGGGATCGGCTCGCCGGCGCGGGCCCGCTTGATGACCTCGCTCTTGGCGACGACGCTGGCGCTCTGGTCGATGACGAAGCGCGCGGCGCCGTGCCCGTCCGGGACGGCCAGCGACCACGGATTGGTGCCCAGCGCCGCCTTGCGGCCGCCCCAGGGCGCGATCGAGGCCGGCGCGTTGGTGAAGCCCAGACCGACCAGGCCGTCCCGGGCGATACGTTCGGTGTGATAGCCGAGCGCGCCGCAATTGTAGGAGTTGCGAATGGCAAGAGCCGCCACGCCTTGCGAGCGCGCCGCCTCGATCAGCGGCGGCATGCCGGTGGCGATTGCCGCGTGCGCAAAGCCGTTGCCGGCATCGACGGCGACGACCGCCGGAGCCGGACGCGTCAGGCGCGGTTCGGCCTGCCCCAGGACCTTGCCGCAGGTCAAATGCTCGCAATAGATCGGCAGGTACATCAGCCCATGCGACTTCAGGCCATCGCGTTCGGCTGCCGCGATGGCTGCGGCGAGCGCCTCGGCCTGCCGCTCGCTTGCGCCATGGCGCAGCAGCGCGGTGCGGGCGAGCGTCTCGATGCGGGCTTGCGTCAGGCGCGTCATCCGGTCATCCGCCAATCATGCCGCCGCATAGCCGAACTCTCCTTCGCTCGCCTGCGTCTGTAGGCGAATGCATTCGATGAACCGCAGCGACGCCGGCTGCAGGTTCCGGCCTTCCTTGGCGATCCAGCCGACGGTACGGCTCGAGCGCGGATCGGCAAGGGGAACGAAGCGCACGTCATGGCTGCTTTTCCAGCGGCAGAGCCGGGGCAGGATGGTGACGCCGAGCCCTGCCTCCACCATCGCCAAATTGGAGCTCACATTGGTCGCGGTGAGTTTCGAGCCGGCGGCAAGCGCCTCGGTCTCGGCAAGCCCTAGCGCCGTGGCCGCGCCATTGCGGATGAAGCTCTCGCCCTCGAGTTGCGACCATTTCAGCGGGCGCTTGGATTTTGCCAGCGGATGATCGTTCGGGCAGACGAAATCGAGCGGCTCGTGGAACAGCGGCTCGAAACTGAGCTGCGGCCGCCTGGTCGCGAGCACGCACAGGCCCACTTCAACCATGCCGTTTTCGACTGCGTCGACGATGGCGCTGGAATCGCTGTCGCGGACGTGGATGTCGAACCGGCTGCCCTCGGCGCGAAGCTGGGCGATCGCGCGCGGCAGCAAGGTGACGGCGACCGAAGGCACGCTGGCAACGTCGCAGCGGCCTTGCCGGTCCGCCGCATAGCTGGTCATTGCCAGGCAGGCGCGGTCGTAATGCGCGATCATGGCGCGCGCCTCGTCGAGCACGATGCGGCCGACCGGCGAAAGCGCGCCCTTGCGCTCGCTCTCGAACAATGGCGCGCCGATATCGTCTTCCAGTTGCTTCAAGGTCATCGACACGGCCGACGGGGTACGGCCGATCTGATCGGCGGCGGCGCGCACGCCGCCGGTCTCGCAGACCGCGACGAAGCTGCGCATGCCGGTCAGGCTGATGGTTTTGGTCACTGTTAAGCTTGCCTGAACATTTGTGCCAAAAATTGAGCTTGATTGAAGTTCACAGCATTGGTTAGGTCGTTGTCAACCGAATTGATGCAGGTCGAACACGATGCTGAACGGTCAGAACTTCGTTGCAGGCGAATGGCGCGACGGCGCCGACTGGGTCGAGGACGTCAATCCCTCCGACGTGACCGACATCGTCGGGCGCTTTGCCCAGGCGCGGCCTTCCGACGTCCACGACGCCGTGGCGGCGGCGCAAGGCGCGCAACGGGAATGGGCCGCGGCCGGGCTCGAAGCGAGAGCCGCCGTTCTGGACGCCATCGGTCGCGAATTGATGGCGCGCTCGAAGGAGCTCGGCGAACTGCTTTCGCGCGAGGAGGGCAAGACCCTTCCCGAGGGCGTCGGCGAGGTCTATCGCGCCGGCCAGTTCTTCACCTATTTCGCGGCTGAAGCCTTGCGCAATCTCGGCTCCTCGGCCGATTCCGTCAGGGCCGGCGTCGACGTGCTGACCGAGCGCGAACCGCTCGGCGTCGTCGCGATCGTATCGCCCTGGAATTTCCCCATCGCCACCGCGTCCTGGAAGATCGCGCCGGCGCTCGCCTTCGGCAATGCCGTGGTCTGGAAACCGGCCAGCGTCACGCCGGCCAGCGCCTGGGCGCTGACCGAGATCATCAGCCGGCAGGCGATCCCGAAAGGCCTGTTCAATCTTGTGATGGGTTCGGGGTCGACGATCGGCCGCGAGCTTGCCGCCAATGCCGACATACAAGGGTTGAGCTTCACCGGCTCCGGCGCCGTCGGTTCCGGCATCGCGGCATTGGCCGCTGCGCGGTTCGTGAAGCTGCAGCTCGAAATGGGGTCGAAGAACCCGTTCGTGATCATGGACGATGCCGACCTCGACCGTGCCGTCGACCTTGCCGTGAGCGGCGCCTTCGGCGGCACCGGGCAGAAATGCACGGCGGCGTCCCGCCTGATCGTCCATCGGCCGATCCACGACGCCTTCGTCGACAAGCTGCTGGTGAAAACCAAAGCCCTCAAGGTCGGCCATGCGCTTGCGGCCGGCGTCCAGATGGGGCCGGTCGTCAGTGCCGAGCAGCTCTCGGCCAATCTCGATTATGTGACGCTTGGCATAAACGAAGGAGCGGAGCTTGCGACCGGCGGCGAAGCGCTCGACCTGGCGCATCGGGGCCACTACATGGCGCCTGCCGTCTTCCTCAACGGTCGCTCGCGCATGCGCATCAACCAGGAGGAGATGTTCGCGCCGATAACCTGCGTCATTGCCGCCGACGATCTCGACGAGGCGATCCTGCTGGCCAACGACACGCCTTACGGGCTGACGGCCGGCATCGCCACGCGCTCGCTGGCGCGCGCGACGAAATTTCGCCACGCCTCGCGCTCGGGCTGCGTCATGGTCAACCTGGCCACCGCCGGCACCGACTATCACGTGCCGTTCGGCGGCGTTCGCGCCTCCAGCTACGGCCCGCGCGAGCAGGGCCGCGCCGCGGTCGAGTTCTACACGCAGGTCAAGACGTCCTACATCCACGCGGGCGTGGCCGAATGACCAGCGACGCGCCGCGAGTGCTGATCGACGGGCTGCAATACTGCAACTGGTCGCGCGAAATTTTCGAGGAGATGCGCCGGGGCGGGCTGACCGCGGTTCATGCCACGGTCGGCTATCACGAAGGTTTTCGCGAGACAGTGCGCCATCTCGTCGATTGGCGCACTTGGCTTCGCGACAATGAGGACCTGATCCTTCTGGCGCGCGATGCCGGCGACATCGAGCGGGCGCGGGCCACGAACCGGACGGCGATCCTGCTTGGCCTGCAGAACCCGATGCCGATCGAGGACGACATCGGCTTGATCGAGATGCTTTTCGATCTCGGCATCCGCTTCATGCAGCTCACCTACAACAACCAGTCGCTGCTCGGCTGCGGCTGGATGGAGAAGGAGGACAGCGGTGTGACGCGGATGGGGCGCGAGGCCATCGCCGAGATGAACCGGCTCGGCATGATCATCGATCTGTCGCATGGGGGCGAGCGGACCGCGCTGGAAACGATCGCGCTCTCGGAGCGGCCGGTGGTCATCAGCCACGCCAATCCGCGCTGGCTGCGCGACAGCAACCGCAATGTCTCCAGGGCCGTATTGCAGGCATTGCGCGCAAAGGAGGGGCTGCTCGGCCTTTCGCTCTATCCGCTGCACCTCCCGAACGGCTCGGACACCACGCTGGAGCAGTTCGGAAAGATGGCTGCCGAAGCGGCCGGGATCATGGGGGCGGATCATCTCGGCATCGGCTCGGATCTCTGCCAGGACCAGCCCGACAGCGTCGTGCGCTGGATGCGCGAGGGCCGCTGGACCCGCGAGATCCAGGCGACCGCGAGCTTTCCGGGTCAGCCATCCTGGTTCAGATCGAACCTCGATTTTGCGAAGCTGTCGGAAGGTCTTCTCCCGGCCGGATTCGGTGAGGCCGAAACCGCGCTGGTTCTCGGCGGCGCCTGGCACCGCTTCCTCGAGGCCAGCCTGCCTTCCGCTCGGGATTCGCAGGCAACGAGCAGATAGGCGCGCGCCTCGGCAGGCGTAAGTCGTCTTCGGGTCAAGCTCGACCGTTCAGGGCAATCGGTTTTGCTCTACCCCGCGGCCGGCCTACCAAAAATCAGCGCCAAAAACTCGCTCAGCCAGCGCTTGAGGTGCATGTCCCAGATCAGCCTGCCGCCGAGATGGTCGCGGCCGGGCTGCGCGCCGGGCAGCTCGAAGCGATGGGCGCCGCGCACCACCCAGCGCTGCATCATCACCCGGGTCAGCTCGCCATGGAACTGGATGCCCCAGGCATTCTCGCCATAGCGGAAAGCCTGGTTGGGATAGGTCTCCGCTGTCGCCAGCAGCGTCGCTTCCCTGGGCAGCGAAAAGCCCTCGCGGTGGAACTGGTAGACCATCTCCGGCCAGTGCAGCAGTTTCTTGCCGGCGTCGGTCGCCTTCAGCGGATACCAGCCGATCTCGACCAGGCCCTCGCCATGGCCTTCGACCTTGCCGCCGAGATGGTTGGCGAGCATCTGCGCGCCGAGGCAGATGCCGAGGAACGGCCGGTTCTCCTTCAGCGGGATTTCCAGCCAATCGGTCTCGCGGCGGACGAACTCGTCCTCGTCATTGGCGCTCATCGGCCCGCCGAACACCACGGCCCCGGCATGGTCATCCAGTGTGCAGGGCAGCCCGTCGCCGAGCGGCGGCCTGCGGATGTCGAGGTCGAAGCCTTCTTCCAGGAGCATGTGGCCGACGCGGCCGGGGCTCGAATTCTCCTGATGCAGCACGATCAGGATTTTTGGTCTCGGCCTCGGTCTTGATGGCATGGAAGGCGAAGGGTCCTGTTATTCGTCGCTCGACTTGCCCCGCGCGCCGGGCGCCTCGGCCGCCGCTTTTTGGCGCGCCTCGATGCGGTCATGGCGCTCGACGCCGATCAGCTCGGCGACCCGCCAGACCGTGTTGTCCTCGAGCTCGTGCAGCTCGCCGTCGGCATAGACGATTTCCCACATCAGGCCGATGAAGGCCTTGCGCGCCTCGGCGTCGAGATCGCGCTTGAGCACGCTGGTGAAGGCG
This sequence comes from Mesorhizobium sp. B2-8-3, assembly GCF_006440815.1. Taxonomy (NCBI): domain Bacteria; kingdom Pseudomonadati; phylum Pseudomonadota; class Alphaproteobacteria; order Hyphomicrobiales; family Phyllobacteriaceae; genus Mesorhizobium; species Mesorhizobium sp. B2-8-3. Next base: position 100,256 of record NZ_VFTW01000006.1, on the reverse strand, counting down.
TAGAGGTCGATCGCCTCATTGTCGGCGCGCTCGCCGGCCGCGGCCAGCGCGTCGAGCTCCTCGCCGCTCACCGAATAGGTCTCGGCCAGGATCTCCTTGAACCGCTCCCATTCGACGTCCTGGCGCACGCCGTCGGCGTTCATCACATGGTAGAGCAGCGCCGAGGCCGCGACGCGCGGATCGTCGGCGCTCGGCCTGGCATGGCCGGCAGCCGGCAAATCTCTCAAGAAGGACAACACACGCTCGAACATCGACACCTTTTCCCTGCCCGCCAAAACCCGACCTCAGAACAAACGAAACCGGCGCGGCGATTTTTCCGCTTCTTCTTCCGGCGCGACACCCGGATCGTCCGGCAAAGGCGGTAACTCCGAACCCCGTCCGGTGGTTTCAGCTTCGCTGACGGCTTCCGCAACGGCCGCGTCCCTCTCGCCGCCATTCGCCGGCACCGGCTTCTCGGCGGGCGCGTCGGCAACAATATCGATCGCCTTTTCAGCGGGTGCGGCGGGCTGCGCGGCGGTGATCGCCGGCACCGCAACGTCCGTCTCGCTGTCGATCAGCTGGCCAAGCCGTTCCATCGGCGCGCGCCAGGTGAAGGCGTCGAGCTTGCCGGTGACCGGCGACACCGGCGCCCAGCGCTCGGAGATGACGCCGTCCGCCACCCAGGCCGGATCGCGCGGGGCGCGCACAGCCTTCGACAGCAGCTGCCGCACCTTGCCCTGGTCGCCGGTCTCGGCTTCCTCGATATCGGCGAGCAGCAGATAGGCGCCCTCGCGGCGATCCATGCGGATCGCGGCCTCCGCCTCGCGCCGCGCGGTGGCGAAATCCTGCGCGTCGAGCGCCGCCCGCGCCACGGTCATGGACGACTCGGCGTGATTCTTCTTCAATTCCTGCAGTTTCTTCGCCCGGTTGAGGCGGTCGAGCACGGCATCGCCCGGCCTGGCATGGGTGTAGAGCTCGGCGATATCCGGATGCGGCTCAGCCTTCCACGCGGCCTCCAGTATCTTGGAGCCCTTGCGCACGTCGTTTTGCCGGATAACCAGATCGGCGGCGATCACTGCCGCCGGCGCGAAATCCGGCGCCAGCTTGTTGGCTTCGAGCGCCGCGGTGCGGGCCGCGTTCGGGTCGCTGTCGACCAGCGCCTGCGCCTTGGCGGTGAGCAGCACGGCGCGGCGGTGGTTGGCCGCGTCGCGCTCGATCTGCCTTGTCGATTTCTGCGCCTCGACCAGCTTCAGCGCGCCGTCCCAGTCGCCGCGTTCGGTCAGCTCCTCGAGCGTCGATTCCGCCGCCCAGGCAAGCTGCGGCGCAACCGCCGCCGCACGGCCAGCATAGTGGCGCGCGGCATTGCGGTCGCCGAGGCGCTCGGCCTCGAGATAGAGCCCGCGCAGGCCGAGCAGCCGCATCTCGGGATCGTCGAGCATGCGCTCGAACTTTTCCCGCGCGCCTTTATGGTCGCCTTCGAGCAGCGAGGCCTGGGCGTCGAGCAGATTGATCAGCGGCTCCTGATCCGAGTTGATCAGCTTCACCGCCTCCTTGGTCTTCTTGCGCGCCAGCGCGCCGTCGCCGGCGCCGGCGGCGATCATGCCCGTCGACAGCGCCTGGTAGCCGCGGTCGCGGCGGCGCACCCGGAAATAGCGCGAGATCGTGTAGGGGCTGTTCCACAGCGACTTGATCAGCCACCAGACGATCATCACCGCGGCGACCACGGCGACGATCGCCACCGCCGCCACCATCAGCGTGATCTGGTACTGGTAGCCGTTGAAGGTAACGATCATGTCGCCCGGGCGGTCGGCCAGCCAAGCGAAGCCCAGTCCCAGCGCGAAGACGACGGCGAGGAAGACGAGGAGGCGGATCATCTTGTCGTCCTCACGTCTTCGTCGCGCCGGCAATCAGCGCTTCGAGCTGCTTTTCGACGTCCAGCCGCGCCTTCAGTTTGCCGGCAAAATCGGCGCCGGCCGCCTTTGCCGCGTCGGGCAGTGTATCGTATTCGCCGAGCGCCTTGGCGTAGTCGCCCTGGTTGACCGCCACTTCCATGCGGGCGACGGTTTCCGGCACGCCCTTGCCTTCGATAGTCCCCACCGGCCGTACCTTGACCAGCGATTCCGCGCTCGACACCAGGCTCTGGAAGAAGCCGGCATTCTGGTCGACCGGTGTCGCCGCCTCGACCATGGCATTGGCGGCCGCATCGGCCTCCGAAGCGATCGTGGCGCGGGTCGGCACGCCCTTTTCGGCATAGGAGCGCAGCGCCGCGAGCTCGGGCGCGTCCGGCGCGATCGCCGCGAAGGTGTCGAGCTCGGTCGCGAAGGGCGCGCCGCGATCGAGCGCCGACTTCAGCGCCGAGGCCGCGATCGCCAGCGCGATCTTGGGCTGCGAGGCCTGCGCCTCGACCTTGCCGGAAAGCTGCGACACGGACTGTTCCAGCGCCGTGACCCGGCCGTCCTCGGCCTTGGCCGCGTCGCCGGTCGATTTCACCAGCGCGTCGAGCCCGGCGATCTTCTCGTTGAGCGCCCCGAGATCGACGGGCGCCACGCTGCCGTTCTTCTGCAGGCCGGCGACAGCCGTCTCGATCTGGCCGACCTTGTCGCCGAGCGCCTTGAGCGCGGCGCCGTCGCCGCTCTGTCCGGCCGAGGATTTCAGCGCCGCTACATCGGCCTTGACCTGGTCGAGCGCCGATGAAAGGCCGTCGACCTTGGCCGACGCACCCGTGTCGCCGCTTTCCTTCAGCGCCGCGATCTCGCTCTTCAGCGAAGCGATCTCGCCATTGACGCCATCGAGGGATCCGCCGCCCGAGCCTGGCGCGCCAAGCATGCCGACCGCCTGCAGCAGGCCGGCGCCGGCAAGCGCGATCACGCCGCCGATGACGCCCGCGGCGATGGCGTTGACGCCGGTCTTGCGCGAAGGCTGCGGCACGCGATCCTCGCTCCGTGTCTCGCTTGGCTTCGCTGTGGAGGCGCCGGCGCCGGGCGCGGAGGCGTCCTCAAAATTATACTCGAAGCCCTTGGACTGACTCTTCGGCGCATCGGAACCGCCGGGGTACGGCGCCTCCGGCTCGTCCTTGCCGGCCTCGGGCCTGTCGGCCGCCGCCTGCGCGGCGTCGCTATGCTCCCACGGCTCGATATCGGCCTGCTCGGCATGGATCGGCTCTTCCAGCGCCTCCGGCGCCTCCGGCTGCGAAGCAGCGGCGGCCTCTTGCGCCTTCGCCTCGTCGGTCTGCGCGGCCTCGGCCTTGGCGGCATCCTCGTCGGTGATTCGCGAGACGGCGCCGGGCTCGAGTTCGATGGTCACCGGCTCGCGCCGGGTCTTCGAATGTCGCATCTTCGGCGTCTTGACCATGCTTGGGCTCCGCAAAATGGCTTGAGGATGGATCAATGGGTCCAGAGCGTCAGGATGCTCTAGCACATCACCAAGCGGTGAAAAGGGGGCGGTGTGATGACGCGGCTCAGCAGGGCAGCGACAAAAGCGCCAGCAGCGCATCTTCCTCGGGCTTGGATGCGATGCGGATCGGTTGACGGACGATCCCCTGCAGCGGCTCGGCGACACGCGCCGAAAGCGCTAAAAATTCTGTTTTTCCAAAGAGATGCTGCAGGGCTGGCCGCGTTGCCAGGTCGACCAGCGCGGCACTGGCCTTGGCCGAATAGAGCAGCGCCGCCTCGACCGGATGGCGCGACAGGCGAGCGACCACGTCGGCATCGCCATAGTCGATCCCTGTCGTGTCGTAGGTCTCGATCGCCTGGACATGCACGCTCGCCGCCGCCAGCCGCTGCTCGAATACCGGGAAGCGGACGCGGCCGCACAGATAGACGATTGCCTTGCCGGCAAGGCCGCCGGCGATGGCGTCGGCCAGCGCTTCGGCGTCACCCGGACCTTCCGCGACGGAGAGGAACGCCGCTGCGCGGCAGGCTTCGGCCGTCCTTTTGCCAACCGCGTGGCAAGGCAGGCTCGCAAGCGCCGCGATCAGCGCCCCGGGCGCATGCCGCACCGCATTGGCGCTGGTGACGGCGACCGCGACGCTCTCGGCGCCGATGGTCGCCTCGGCCGGCAATGTCCTCGTCTCGGTCAATGGCAGCAGGATCGGCCGGAATCCCAAGGTTTCGAGGCGTCGTGCCGTGCGCGACGCGCCAGGCTCCGGCCTCGTCACCAGGACGCGGACCATGTCAGGCCCAGCCGTCGAAGAATTTAGCGCCGGCCCTGGCGCGAACCGTCCGCGCGGCGTCGAGGCCGATCTCCGCCGCGTCCGCAGCCTCGCCTTCCAGCCGGACCTCATGCGATTCCGTCCCGTCGGGCGAGATGATCAGTCCGGCGAAGGACAGTTTCTCGCCCAAGACCGTCGCGTGGCCGGCGATCGGCGTGCGGCACGAGCCGTCGAGCGCGGCGAGGAAGGCGCGCTCGCAGGCCAGCGCCTGGCCGGTCGGCACGTGATGGATCGCCGCCAGCATCTTCTCGACGTCGCGGTCGCCGATGCGCGTTTCGATGCCGATCGCGCCTTGCCCCGGCGCCGGCGGGAAAGCCTCCAGCGGCATCAGGTCGGTGACGACATGTTCGAGCCCGAGCCGCTTCAGCCCGGCATAGGCGAGGATGGTGCCCTCGGCGACGCCTTCGTGCAGCTTGCGCAGCCGCGTCTGCACATTGCCGCGGAACATCACCACCTCGAAATCCGGCCGCATGCGGCGAAGCAGCGCCTGGCGGCGAAGCGACGACGATCCGACGATCGCGCCATGCGGCAGGTCGGCGATCCGTTTCACCTTCTTGCCGATGAAGGCGTCGCGGGCGTCCTCGCGCGGCAGGAACGTGGTAAGCTCCAATCCGTCGGGCAGCACCGTCGGCATGTCCTTCGACGAATGCACGGCGATGTCGATGCGGCCGTCGAGCAGCGCTTCCTCGATTTCCTTGGTGAACAAGCCCTTGCCGCCGGCTTCCGACAGCGGCCGGTCTTGGATGCGGTCGCCGCTGGTCGAGATCGGCATCACTTCGAATGCCTGCTCGGGCAGCCCATGCGACTGCATCAGCCGCGCCCGCGTCTCATGCGCCTGGGCGAGCGCCAGCGGGCTGCCGCGTGTTCCGATTTTCAAAGTTTGCATGGCGCGCGGTCCGTGATAACCCCCGAGTGAACTCGAGGTCTGCCGAGATTCAAGGTCAGGCCGAGCCGAAAATGGTGGGTTTCGAGAACCGGAGCGGAGCGTACTTTTGGGTACGTGAGCACCGGAAGCGCAGAAAACCGCCATTGCAGGCCGGCATCACTTGAATATCGACAGACCTTCGGCGACACAATCTTTCTGGACAGCGACCAATTGATCCGCGTTCTGGGCATTGAGACGAGTTGCGACGAGACGGCGGCCAGTGTGGTGGCGCTGGACGGCGGCTCCGCGCCCGAAATCCTGTCCAACATCGTGCTCAGCCAGATCGAGGAGCATGCGGCCTTCGGCGGCGTCGTGCCGGAGATTGCCGCGCGCGCCCATGTCGAGGCGCTGGACGGCATCATCGAGGCAGCACTTGCCGACTCGTCGGTCTCGCTCGACGAGGTCGACGCGATTGCCGCGACGGCGGGGCCGGGTCTGGTCGGTGGGCTGATCGTCGGCTTGATGACCGCCAAGGCGATCGCCGCCGCCGCCAACAAGCCGCTGATCGCCATCAACCACCTCGAAGGCCATGCGCTGACGGCGCGGCTGACCGACGGTCTCGACTTCCCCTATCTGCTGCTGCTCGTCTCCGGCGGCCACACCCAGATCGTCGCGGTGCGCGGCGTCGGCGATTACCAGCGCTGGGCGACGACCATCGACGATGCGCTCGGCGAAGCCTTCGACAAGACGGCCAAGATGCTCGGCCTGCCCTATCCCGGCGGGCCGAATGTCGAGAAGGCCGCGACCAGCGGCGATGCGGGCCGCTTCGCCTTCCCACGCCCGATGAAGGGCTCGGCGCAGCCGGATTTCTCCTTCTCGGGACTGAAGACGGCGGTGCGCCAGGCGGCAACCGCCATCGCGCCGCTGGGCGACCAGGATGTCGCCGATATCTGCGCCTCTTTCCAGGCGGCGGTGGCCGACGCATTGGGCGACCGCGTCGCGCGCGCGCTTGTCCGCTTCCGCCAGGAATTCCCCGGCCAGGCGAAGCCGGCGCTGGTCGTCGCCGGCGGCGTCGCCGCCAACCGCACCATCAAGGCAACGCTTGAAGCGCTTTGTTCGCAAGCCGGCTTCGCCTTCGTCGCGCCGCCGCAAAAGCTCTGCACCGACAATGCGGCGATGATCGCCTGGGCCGGCATCGAGCGGCTGCGCGCCGGCATCGCCGACGAAAACACCGCCGATTTCGTGCCGCGTTCGCGCTGGCCGCTCGACAGCGTTTCCATGCCCCTGGTCGGCTCGGGCCGACGCGGGGCCAAGGCATGACAGCGAAGAGAACGAGCGGCAAGCAATCAGGCAGCTGGCGCGTTGCGGTGCTGGGCGGCGGCGCCTGGGGCACGGCGCTGGCGCTGGCCATGCTGCGCGCCGGCCATGACGTCCGGCTCTATGCGCGCGACGCCGAAACCGTCGCTGCCGTCGCCCGCGGCGAGAACCCGCGGTACCTGCCCGGCATCCGGATCGCGCCGGGCATCGCCGCTACCAGCGATATGGCCGCGGCGCTCGACGGCGCCGACTGCGTGCTCGCCGTGACGCCGGCGCAGTCGCTGCGCGCGGTTCTGGCCGATGCACGCAACCATGTGCCTCAGGGAGCGCCGCTGGTGCTTTGCGCCAAGGGCATCGAGCGCGACACCGGCGCGCTGCTATCGGCGATCGTCGCTGAAAGCCTGCCGGGCAATCCGGTCGCGGCACTGTCCGGTCCGAGTTTCGCCAGCGATGTCGCGCGCGGCCTGCCGACGGCAGTCGTGGTTGCCGCTCGCGAAGGCGATCTTGCAGCGGAGCTCGCCGCGCGCTTCTCGGCGGAGAACCTGCGCTGCTATTCGAGCGACGACCTGATCGGCGTCGAGATCGGCGGCGCGCTGAAGAATGTCTTTGCCATTGCCGCCGGCGCCGTCACCGGCGCCGGGCTTGGGGCCAGCGCCCAGGCCGCGATGGTGACGCGCGGCTTCGTCGAATTGCGCCGCATCGGCGCCGCTTTCGGTGCCAGGCCGGAAACGCTGATGGGGCTTTCCGGCCTGGGCGACCTCTTGCTCACCTGTTCGTCATCGCAGTCGCGCAACTTTGCCTATGGCCTGGCGCTGGGCCAGGGCAAGCCGCTTGCCGGCCTGCCGCTGGCCGAAGGCGTGCCGACGGCCGGCATTGCCGCCCGAATCGCCGCCGAGCGCGGCATCGAGGCCCCGATCATCTCGGCCGTCGCCGCCATCCTCGACGGTAAGATAACCATCGGCCAGGCGGTGACCGCGCTGATGACACGCCCGCTCAAGACCGAAACCGACATCTGAACCATCGGAGTTGAAAAATGCTGTTTGCGTTGATTTGCAAGGACAAGCCCGGCAGCCTGCAGCTGCGCGTCGACACGCGGCCGGCGCATGCGGCTTTCCTGGAAGGCCTGATCAGCGAAGGCAAGCTTGCCTTTGCCGGTCCCTTCCTCGACGCCGACGGCAAGCCGGACGGCAGCCTGGTGATGATCGAGGCACCGGACATGGCTGGCGCCCAAGCCCTGGCCGCCGCCGACCCCTACGCCAAGGCCGGCCTGTTCGAAAGCGTCCACATCCGTCCGTGGAACTGGGTGTTCCAGAAGCCTGCCGGCGCATGATCGTTCGCTGCTCTCGCCGCCGCGCCGGCGAGAGAGTAAGCATAGACGGCAACGCCGAGCATGGCGCGCCGACAATGGCAACGGGACAAGAAATATGAACTACTGGCTGTTCAAGTCCGAACCTTCGGTCTTTTCCTTCGATGCGCTGAAGGCCAAGGGCAAGGCCGGCACGCAGTGGGACGGCGTGCGCAACTACGCCGCCCGCAACAACATGAAGGCGATGCAGATTGGCGATCTCGGCTTCTTCTATCATTCCAATGAGGGGCTCGACATCGTCGGCATCGCCGAAGTCTGCGCGCTGGCCCATCCCGACACCACGACGGACGATCCGCGCTGGGAATGCGTCGACATCCGCGCTTACAAGGACGTGCCGAAGCCGGTGACGCTGGAACAGGTCAAGGCCAATCCCAAGCTCGCCGAGATGGCGCTGGTTCGGCTCGGCCGGCTTTCCGTTCAGCCGGTGACGCCGGCCGAATGGAAAGAGGTCTGCCGCATGGCCGAACTCAACCCGGCGCCGTGACGAAGCTCACACCGAAGAGCGCGAAAAAATTCATCCTCGACAACACGGCGCTGATGGCGCCGCCGCATGTGCCGGAAGTGCTTTTGCACCTCGCCGACGAGGCGCATGATCTGTGGCTGCGCACCGAAGAGGAGCTGGCCGAGATCGGCCTGCCGCCGCCTTTCTGGGCCTTTGCCTGGGCCGGCGGCCAGGGTCTCGCCCGCTATGTGCTCGACCATCCCGGAACCGTGCGCGGCAAACGGGTGCTCGACTTCGCTTCCGGTTCCGGCCTCGTTGCCATCGCGGCGGCGAAAGCCGGCGCGGCAAAGGTGATCGCCGCCGACATCGATCCGTTTTGCGAGACGGCGATCGCGCTCAACCTCGAAGCCAACGCCGTCGAAGCGCAAATCCTCGGTACGAATTGTGTCGGCTCCGACGATGGCTGGGACGTCGTGCTTGCCGGCGACGTCTTCTACGACAAGGCTTTCGCCGACAGCTTGCTGCCCTGGTTCAAATCCCTGAACGCGCGCGGCGCCGAGATCCTCGTCGGCGATCCGGGTCGCGCCTATCTCCCCAGGATCGGGTTGGAATCGCTGGCCGTCTACCAGGTTCCTGTGACGCGCGTGCTGGAGGACGCCGAGGTCAAGCGCACGACTGTCTGGCGCCTTGCTTGACGGAATGGCCGAACAAGCGTTCCATCGCTATCGACTTGGAGGGGAAAGCATGGATTTTTCGGTCGTGAACTGGCTGGCGGTGATCGCCGCCGCTGCCGTGGCATGGTTGTTCGGCGCCGCCTGGTACATGGGCTTGAGCAAGCCCTGGCTGAAGGCGGCCAAGCTCGACCCCGCGACCATGAAACGCTCGGCCGTTCCCTTCATCGTCAGCTTCGTCGCCGAGCTCATCATGGCGCTTGTCCTGACACTGGTGGTGGGCGCGATAACCGGCGGCGAGCCCAACCCGATCGCGGGACTGCTGTTCGGCTTCGTGCTCTGGCTCGGCTTCATCGCCACCACGCTCACCGTCAACCACCGCTACGAGGGCTTCGGCTGGGCCCTGACACTGATCGATGCCGGCCACTGGCTGGGCGTGATGCTGATCATCGGCGCCGTCATCGGCTGGTTCGGCGCACCCGCCGCCCCCGCGGGCTGACCATAATAGTCTATGTCGGCGTCCTCGCCGCTTCCTCGGTAAGCCATTCGCGGAAGGCGGCGATGCGCGCGTCGTCCTTCGCGGCCTCGGGGTAGACCAGGAAATAGGCGAAGTCCGGCGCGACCTTGATGCCGAGCTCGAAAGGGCGCACCAGCCGCCCTTGCGAAAGGTCGTTTGCCACCATGGCGAAATCGGCCAGCGCCACTGCGTTGCCGTCGAGCGCCGCCTGGGTGGCGTCGGTCGACGATCCGAAGACCAGGGTGCGGCTGTCGTCGAAATCGTCGACGCCGGCCGCCTGCATCCACATGCGCCAGTTCGGCCATGTCACGCCCTGCCGCGACCATTCGATATGCGCAAGCGTGTGGTTGAAGAGATCGCGCGGCTCCTTCAGCGGCGGACCCGAGGCAAGGAGTGCCGGGCTGCACACCGGGATGATGATGTTCTCGAACAGCCGATGCGCGCAGAGCCCCGGATATTTGCCGGCGCCGAAGCGGATGCCGACATCGACGTCGTCGAGGTCGAAATCCCGGACATCGTAGGTGATGTCGAAGCGCAGCTCGATGCCCGGCTTTTGCTTGCGGAAGTCGTCGACGCGGCGCATCAGCCATTTCGTCGCGAACTGCGCGTCGAGCGTCACCTTCAGCAGCGCCGTGCCGCGGGTCATCTTGCGGGCGCGGCTGACGGCGCGGTTCAGCAGGTCAAGCGCATCGACCGAGGCCTCCAGCAGCACATTGCCTGCCTCCGTCAGCCGGATGGTGCGGCTGGTGCGCGTGAACAGCACCAGCCCGAGCTGATCCTCGATTTCCTTGATCTGGTGGCTGACCGCTGCTGGCGTCAGGCCGAGCTCGTCGGCCGCGCGGGTGAAGTTGAGATGCCTGGCTGCCGCTTCGAACGTCCGCAGCGCACGCGTTCCCGGCAGCAGCTTGGACATGCGATCTCCAAATAAAACTTGACGATCGGAAAAGAACTACTCGTTTCCCGTTTGTTTTTCAATCCAGCATCATGGCTTCATCGAAACACTATCAAACCGGATTTGATATCCGGAGAACACGGATAGAGCCATGTCTGAGATCGCCCTGAAGTCCTGCACCTCCCTGGAACGCCCCTCCGGCCTCACCCTTTGGCTGCGTTCGGCACGCGATTGGCTGCGCCAGGCCCGGGTCGCCGCCCGACTGCCGCACGAGTCGGTCGAAGACCTCTCCAGCAGCCAGTTGCGCGACATCGGCGCCGGGCGCCGGGATGTGGCAAAGGCGATGGACCGGGAGCTTCGCGAGATCGGCCTGCTCGGCACGGGCTGGCAGAAACCGGGAAAGAGGCAGTAGGGATTAGGCAGTAGGCAATAGAAAGAGAGCCCTACTGCCTACTGCCTACTGCCTACTGCCTACTGCCTACTGCCTATCTAACTACCCGCACCACCGTCCTGTCCGACAGCAACGGAAGCAGCCTTGCCATGGTCCGCGCCGTCACAGCCACGCAGCCTTGCGTCGGCGTGAAGCCGGGCCGGGCCAGATGGAAGAAGATCGCGCTGCCGCGGCCGCGTCGGCGTGGCGCGATGTTCCAGTCGAGCACCAGGCAGACATCGTAGAGCCGGTCGCCGCGCCGCATCCGCTCATGGCTCGCGCCATAAGGGATCTTCACCGGCCGGTTGTAATTGCGGTCGTCCGGAACCTCGCACCAGCCGAGATCCGGACCGATCGGCGCCATCGGCAGCCTCGTCCTGCGCCCGCCCGCGAAATGATCGCCGCGAAAATAGCCTGACAGGATGCGCATCGACGCCAACGGCGTCGCGCCGTCCCCTTCATGCTTGTTGGCGGTGATGCCGCCGCGCCCCAAAGCGCAGGGAAACAATGTTTTGCCGGCCTGCAGGAACCCCTGCGCCGGATTGCCGGGCCGTGCCCGCACGACCAAAACACGCAAGGCTTTCGGCAAAAATGCGGCCGCCTCATTGCGCGCGCGTTTTTTCTTGTATGATTGTCTCACGGAACAAATCACTGTGATCGGCTGTTGCGCCGGTGAGCTTCCGCATAAATGGGGGGAGGTCAACTGAATATTCATTTTAAAACAACGGATTGATCCATGACATCACGCACCATCCTGATCGTCGATGACGACGACGACCTGCGCGCCACCCTGGTCGAGCAACTGGCGCTCTACGAAGAATTCGACGTCCAGCAGGAATCGACCGCCGCAAAAGGCGTTGCCGCGGCGCGCGGCGGCGTCGTCGACCTGCTCATCATGGATGTCGGCCTGCCCGACATGGATGGCCGCGAGGCGGTGAAAATCCTGCGCAAGGGCGGCTACAAGGCGCCGATCATCATGCTGACCGGCCATGACACCGATTCCGACACGATTCTGGGTCTCGAGGCCGGCGCCAACGATTATGTGACCAAGCCTTTCCGCTTCGCCGTGCTGTTAGCCCGCATCCGCGCCCAGCTTCGCCAGCATGAGCAGAGCGAGGACGCGACTTTCTCCGTCGGCCCCTATACGTTCAAGCCCAGCCAGAAGCTGCTGATCGATCCGCGCGGCGCCAAGGTGCGGCTGACCGAGAAGGAAGCCTCGATCATCAAGTATCTCTACCGCGCCGACCAGAAGGTGGTGACGCGCGATGTGCTGTTGGAAGAGGTCTGGGGCTACAATTCCGGCGTCACCACGCACACGCTGGAGACCCATGTCTACCGGTTGCGCCAGAAGATCGAGCGCGATCCTTCCAATGCCGAAATTCTTGTGACAGAAAGCGGCGGCTACAAGCTGGTTCCTTAAACATTCATGATCTAGAGCAATTCCAGGAAAAGTGTGAGGCGGTTTTCCGTCCGGAATTGAGCCGAAACAGACGGAATGAGCGGTCGGGGCGGGACCGCTTCGGGTGCGATCCTGGTGCTGGAGGGTGATGGATCGGCTCGTTGCACGCATCGCACGATGCACGGTGGAGCGTTTCTCGCGCGCCCAGGAGGGCGCGCCGCTCCAAAGGAGGGACTGGACTGACCGCTCGGGGACACAGCTAGGATGGCGCTGGATGACGACATCCAAATCCTGTCCAGCGTGAAGCTTTTCCAGGGCTTCACGCAGGAACAGCTGCGCCTGCTCGCCTTCGGCGCCGAGACCACTGTGCTCCAGGCCGATCATAAGCTCTACCGCGAGGACGACGTCGCTGACTCTGCCTACATTGTAGTCAGCGGCTTGATCGCACTCTATCGGGAGCTGGGCGGTGAACGCGTCCCGATCGGTACGGCAGGCCCGGGCACCATGCTGAGCGAACTGGCGCTGATCGCCGACACCAACCGGCTGACCAGCGCCTCCGCTGCGGTCGATTCGGAAGTGATCCGGCTGAGCCGCAAGATGTTCCGCCGCATCCTGGAGGAGTATCCGGACCTCGCCGTGCAACTGCACGCGCGCATCCTGGAAGAATTTCAGCAGATGATCGCCCGCATCGAGGAATTGGGTCCGCGGTTTACGGGGTAGCGGTAGGCGTCGGCCAGAGAGCGCCTTCGTCATTCTAGGGTCTGCGCGCGTCGCTTCGCTCCTTGCTCCGCCCTAGAATGACGACCGCAAAGGCAGGCGCCCCTCCCGCCGTCCCACGCTAATCCAGGTCGAACCGTGCAATAACCGGCACATGATCGGACGGCTTCTCCCAGCCGCGCGCCGCTTGCAGGATCTCGTAGCCGGTGAAGCTCGGCACCAGATTGGCTGACGACCACACGTGATCGAGCCTGCGCCCCCTGTTGGAGGCTTCCCAGTCCTTCGCGCGGTAGCTCCACCAGGTGTAGAGTTTCTGCTCGGCGGGCACGTTGAGCCGCATCAGGTCGACCCAGCCACCGGCCTCGCGCATCGCCTCGAAATTTGTCGTCTCGACCGGCGTATGGCTGACGACGTTGAGCAATTGCTTGTGCGACCAGACGTCGTGCTCCTGCGGCGCGATGTTCAGGTCGCCGACCAGGATCGACGCGGATAGCTCGTCCTGGCTCGCCGGCATGCCGTTCATCTCATGGACGAAATCGAGCTTGTGCCGGAATTTGCGGTTGATCTCCGGGTCCGGCTCGTCGCCGCCGGCCGGCACGTAGAAATTGTGCACCAGCACCGACTTGCCGCCCGCCTGCACCCTGACCGACAGATGCCGGCTGTCGTCGATCTCGCAGAACCGCCGCTTCTCGACCAGCTCGATCGGACGGCGGGCGACGGTGGCGACGCCGTGATAGCCTTTCTGGCCGTGGAACAGGATGTGCTCGTAGCCCGCCTTGCGGAAGGCTTTTTCCGGGAACAGCTCGTCGGGAACCTTGGTCTCCTGCAGGCACAGCACGTCGGGCGCGTGCTCCTTCAGGAGCCGCTCGACGATCGGCATGCGCAGGCGCACGGAGTTGATGTTCCAGGTGGCGATGGTGAAGGGCATGCGGCGGAATCCAGGACGGCGAAAGTCGCCGCACTAGTGCCAGCCAAGCGCGACAAAAACAAGCTAAGCGACAACGGCCAAGGTCAGCGCTGCCCCTCTTTGCTCTGCCGGGCATCTCTCCTCGTAAACGGGGAGAAAGAGCTTATCTGGTTTTCGTATTCAGCTCGCGGTTCGCGGTATAGTCGATGGCAAACGTGTCCGGCGGGAAGCTGACGCCTTCCTTGGTGTTGAAGATCATCACCGTGGTGTCCTTGCCTTGAGCATCGGTGATCGTCCACTGGCGCAGATCATAGGTCTTCGGGTCGAACATCATGGTGATCATCGCATTGCCGAAGACCGACTTGTCGGAAAGCTTGATGGTGGTCAGGTCGTCCTCTTCCTTGATGGCCTTGACGCGCCCGCCGGAGAGATCGATCCGGTCGTCGAGCAGCAGCTTCAGCGGCGTCTTCGACAGCGGATAGAGGTCGGAGGTGTTGAGCTTCTTGTTGAGGATCACCACCGACTTGCCGTCGGAGATGACGCGGAAGTTCGAGGATCCGTCATAGTTGAAGCGGATCTTGCCCGGGCGTTCGAGGAAGAACTTGCCGCCGGTCTGCTCGCCTTTCGGGCCGAACTGGACGAACTCGCCGCTCATCGACTTCACCGAGGAGAAATGGTCGGCGATCTTCTGCGCCGCCGGCGGCACGGCGGCCTGCGCCGCGGCCACGAGCTGGTAGCCCGGCACGAGGTTGAGAGCGGCGGCTCCGCCAAGCATCAGGCCGAGGCCGAGGACCTGGCGGCGGGTGATGGCGAATTCTGTCTGGGTCTTCATGCCGGTCGCTTCCTGTGATTCGTGTTGCCGCAGTTTCTGGACTCCCACTAGGGCTTAAGTTTGGCGGGTGCGCGACAGATCCGCCGGATATGCGCGGGCGACAGCCCATCGCACAAACGCGCAAGGTGATTTCAAGTTGCTTGCCGACCCGTTTCGGCGTCTCGCCGGGCCAGGGTTTGTCGAGATTCAGGTCAGGCCGAGACGAAAATGGTGACTTCCGAGAACCGGCCTACGCCGACCGTAGCCTTCATAGAGCGGAGACACTTATGAGAGCTTCGGCCGGCGAAGGCCGGAGCGGAGCGTATTTTCGTACATGAGCACCGGAAGCGCAGGAAGCCGCCATTTGGAGGCCGGCCTCACCTGAATATCGACAAACCCTAGAACTTGTCCTCTTCGGTTGGCACCAGTATTTCGCGTTTGCCGGCATGGTTGGCCGCGCCGACAATGCCTTCCTTCTCCATCTTCTCGATGATCGAGGCGGCGCGGTTGTAGCCGATGCCGAGCCTGCGCTGGATGTAGCTGGTCGAGGCCTTGCCGTCGCGCAGCACCACCGCCACGGCCTGGTCGTAAGGATCGTCGGAATCCTCGAAATTGCCGCCGCCACCGCCGCCGGAGCCGCCCTTGCCCGACGGACCGTCCTCGTCGTCTTCCTCGTCATCCTCGGTGATGGCGTCGAGATACTCCGGCACGCCCTGCAGCTTCAGATGCCCGACGACCTTCTCGACCTCGTCGTCCGACACGAACGGGCCGTGCACGCGCTGGATGCGGCCGCCGCCGGCCATGTAGAGCATGTCGCCCATGCCGAGCAGCTGCTCGGCGCCCTGCTCGCCAAGGATGGTGCGGCTGTCGATCTTCGACGTCACCTGGAAGGAGATGCGGGTCGGGAAATTGGCCTTGATGGTGCCGGTGATGACGTCGACCGACGGGCGCTGCGTTGCCATGATGACATGGATGCCGGCGGCGCGCGCCATCTGCGCCAGGCGCTGCACCGCGCCTTCGATGTCTTTGCCGGCCACCATCATCAGGTCGGCCATCTCGTCGATGATGACCACGATGTAAGGCATCGGCTCGAGATCGAGATCCTCGGTCTCGTAGATCGCCTCGCCGGTCTGGCGGTCGAAGCCGGTCTGCACCGTGCGCGAGATCTTCTCGCCCTTCTTCTCGGCCTGTTGGACGCGCGCGTTGAAGCCGTCGATGTTGCGCACGCCGACCTTGGACATCTTGCGATAGCGGTCCTCCATCTCGCGCACCGTCCATTTCAGCGCGACGACAGCCTTCTTGGGATCGGTGACGACCGGCGTAAGCAGATGCGGGATGCCGTCATAGACCGAGAGTTCGAGCATCTTCGGGTCGATCATGATCAGCCGGCATTCCTGCGGCGTCAGCCTGTAGAGCAGCGACAGGATCATAGTGTTGATGGCGACCGACTTGCCGGAGCCGGTGGTGCCGGCGACCAGCACGTGCGGCATCTTGGCGATGTCGACGATGACCGCCTCGCCATTGATGGTCTTGCCCAGCGCCAGCGCGAGCTTCGCCTTGGTCGTCTCGAAATCGCGGCTGGCCATGATCTCTCTGAGATAGACCGTCTCGCGCTTGGCGTTGGGCAGCTCGATGCCGATGGCGTTGCGGCCGGGCACGACGGCGACGCGGCAGGCGATCGCGCTCATCGAGCGGGCGATATCGTCGGAAAGGCCGATGACGCGCGAGGACTTGATGCCGGGCGCCGGCTCCAGCTCGTAGAGCGTGACGACGGGACCGGGGCGGACATGGATGATCTCGCCCTTGACGCCGAAATCCTCCAGCACGCCTTCGAGCAGGCGCGCGTTCTGCTCCAGCGCGTCCTTCGACAGGCTTGGATCCTTGGCGACGTTCTTCGGCTCGGACAGGAAATGCAGCGACGGCATCTCGAACGTATCGGAACCGATCAGCGAGGTCTGCGCCTCGCGCTGGACGCGCGCGCCCGGCACGGGGCGCGCCGCCGGCGCCGCGACGCGGGTGGCGGCATCGGAGCGGAAATTCTGCACCTTGGCGCCTGCGCCGCGCCGCTGCGCGGGCGCTTCGTCGTCGAAATCGTCGAGGTAGACGTCTTCGTCCTGTTCGTCGTCGAAGATATCCTGGTCGGCCGGATCGACTGAAACGCTTCGGTCATTGACCATGGCGGCGAAGAATTCCGGCTCGACGCGGGCGCGGCCGCCGGGGCTCATGCGGGCTTCGGCGAACTCGGCCGATTCGACACGCTCGGCGGCGCGCCGCCAGGCGCTGGCCTTCGGTTCCATCGGCGGTTCGAATTCGTCGCGCTCCCGCCTGCGGCGCTCGGCGCGGCGATGCAGGAAGGCCCTGAACGACAGCCACCAATGGGTAATGGCGCCGAGCGCGAGGATGCCTTCGTCGCCCTCGTCCTCATCCTCGTCGAACAGCATCTCGTCCTGCTCGCGCGGATCGGGGCGAGCGGCGCGCTCCATGACGGCAAAGCCGTTCTTGCGCGCGATCAGCGCCGAGCCATAGGCGAACAGCCACAACATCGGCGCTGCGAGGATGACCGCTATGATGCTGGCGAACAGGCCTTTCGGATAACCGCCGACCGCGATGCCCGGGATTTTCAGCACCATGTCGCCGAACACGCCGCCGAGGCCGGTGGGCAGCGGCCAGGTGTTTGGCGGCGTCACGCAGCCGGCGATGGCCGCGGCAGTGAGCGCAAAGCCGAACCACGCGAAGCCGCGCTTCGGCAATTTGTCGACCCCGCGCGCGGAACACAGAAGGAAGCCCCAGATCACCGCCGGCACCAGCCCGGCGACGGCGGCAAGGCCGAAGAACTGCATGGCGAGGTCGGCGAACACAGCGCCGGCATAGCCCATGGCGTTGGTGACGACATTGCTGGTGGCGTGCGAGAAGCTCGGATCGGCGACGTTCCATGTGGCCAAGGCCGCGATGCCGAAGGCGGTGAACAGGAACAGCCCGGCGCCGACCAGCCGCCCGACCTGACGCCGCGCGAATGCCTGGATGCCGTGCCCCGTATCGGTCAGCGCGAGCGGTGCTGAGGCGCCTGAACGCATGCTCTTCCCCGTGATCGTTGCCTGGCCGGGCGCATGGCGCATTCCGGCAGATTCGAACGCCAGACTATCGGGGGGAAGGTTAAGGCCGCATTAACCATGGCCCTTTACCGGGCCTCGGCTCGAACAAAGATGGCAGGCCTCGCGGCCCGCCACCTCCCTGTCTTCAAACGCCGAGAAGATCAGGCCCTTCCGGAACCTGACCTCGCGCAATCACTTGTGACCGGCATACATGTTGAGGTTGGCGCAGAATTCGGCGTGAGGCTTGCTCATCGCCGCGTCCTGGCACTCCTTCATCATCATGTCCTGCTTGTCCTTCGACGTCGAAGCCCAGGCCGCCTTGAAGTCGGCCTCCGGCTTCATGGTCTTCATGCTGGAATCGGTGAAGAACGGGGCCATGTTGTCCGGCTCGTCGAGAGCCCCGGCAAGTGCAACGCCGCTGACCATCGAAAGAGCCATTGCTCCCAGGAAGATATTCTTGAAGTTCATCGGTTGGTTCCTTCCCTCTTGTTTGGCGGACGCCTGGATGACGCTCGCTATCCCATTACGGAACCTGAGGGTTCGATGTTTCACGCAGGCTCGATCAAGTGAATGTGATCGAAACTTCGCCTGGCTGGCGCTGAACAAAAAAGGAGGCCCGGAAGGTTGTTCCGGGCCTCAAGGCGTGAGCCCCTTTGGGGAGCGTCACGACGGGATCTTGGGAGGAATTCGGGCCGGCGGGAGGAGGATCCGCCGGCCCCTGACGAAGACGGCCTTACGGCACCACTTCGCCGTGCTGGGTGACGTCGAGGCCTTCCACCTCTTCCTGGGTCGACGGACGCAGGCCGACCAGGGCCTTGACGATGTAGAGGATCACGAAGGTGGCGATCGCCGTCCACAGGATGGTGAAGACGATGCCGTAGAGCTGCTTGCCCACCGAAGCGTTCTTGCCAAGGGCGTTGATGGCCGGATCGGCCAGCGCGCCGGTGAGCAGGGCGCCGACGATACCGCCGATGCCATGCACGCCGAAGGCATCGAGCGAGTCGTCATAGCCGAGCGCATGCTTGAGCTTGACCGCCGAGAGGTAGCAGACCACGCCGGCGATGATGCCGACGATGAAGGCGCCGGTCGGGTTGACGAAGCCGGAAGCCGGCGTCACCGCGACGAGGCCGGCGACGGCGCCCGAGATGATGCCGAGAACCGAAGGCTTCTTGGCGACGATCCATTCGGCGAACATCCAGGCCAGCGCCGCGGCGGCGGTGGCGACCTGCGTGTTCATCATGGCAGCACCCGCGAGGCCGTCTGCGGCGAGTTCCGAACCGGCGTTGAAGCCGAACCAGCCGACCCACAGCAGCGAGGCGCCGATGACGGAATAGACCAGGTTGTGCGGCGCCATGTTGGTGGTGCCGTAGCCTTCGCGCTTTCCGAGAACCAGCGCGCAGACCAGGCCCGCGACACCGGCGTTGATGTGGACGACCGTGCCGCCGGCGAAGTCGAGCACGCCGGCCGCGCCAAGGAAGCCGCCGCCCCACACCCAGTGCGCGATCGGCGCATAGACGAAGACCAGCCACAAGCCCATGAAGATAAGCAGCGCCGAGAATTTCATACGCTCGGCGAAGGCGCCGGCGATCAGCGCCGGCGTGATGATGGCGAAGGTCATCTGGAACATCGAGAAGACGAACTCGGGGATGTTCGAGACGCCCGGCAGCCAAAGCGTCGAGACGGTGATGCCATGGTGGAAGAACCGCGAGAAGCCGCCGATATAAGCATTCAAGCTGGCGGATTCATTGGTCGTGAAGGCCAGCGAATAGCCGAACATGAACCACAGCACGGTCACCAGGCAGGTGATGGCGAAGCTCTGCATGATGGTGGCGAGCACGTTCTTCTTACGCACCATGCCGCCGTAGAACAGCGCCAGGCCCGGGATGGTCATCATCAGCACCAGCGCCGTCGAGGTGAGCATCCAGGCGGTGTTGCCGGTGTCGAGCGCCGGTGCCGGCGCGGCGGGCGCCGCGGCGGTGGCTGCCGGGGCGGCTTCCTGCGCGATGGCGGCGACGGTGCTCATGGCCACGAGCGCGAGCGAAGCGGCCGCGCGTCCCGTCGTCTTCAAGGTGGAAGGAATATTCATTGAACTCTCCGTTGGAATGGATGGTCGCCGCTTAGAGCGCGTCGGTGTCTGTTTCGCCGGTGCGGATGCGTACCGCCTGGTCGATGCCGAAGACGAATATCTTGCCGTCGCCGATCTGGCCGGTCTTGGCGGCCGCGGTGATGGCTTCGACGGCTTTGTCGACCATGTCGGCGCCGACGGCGACCTCGATCTTGATCTTGGGCAGGAAGCTGACTGCGTATTCCGCGCCGCGATAGATTTCCGTATGCCCCTTCTGACGCCCGTAGCCTTTGACTTCGGTGACGGTCAGGCCCTGGATGCCGACGGCGGTGAGCGCTTCGCGCACCTCGTCGAGCTTGAACGGCTTGATGATTGCCATCACGATTTTCATAAGGTTTCACCCTTTGCTGTTGCGGTCCCCCGCGTTTGCACACCTTCACCGATCCCGAGGAGAGCCGGAGAGTGCCCCATAGGATTCAAGCTCCGTGCCAGTTGCCGAAGCAGGGTGTTAACCTGTTGTAAACAAACAGAATGGGTGGCCTGTGCACATCATTCGCGCACAGGCATGGCGGAGCCATTGCCTATAAAATAGGCATAAAATCAAAAAAGCGCGTTTAGCAGGCAGACTTTGAAGCCGGCTCAGCGTTTGAGCCGGATGAGGCCTTCCTGGGCGACCGAGGCGATCAGCGTTCCATCCCGCGCGAACAGCGAGCCGCGGGTGAAGCCGCGCGACCCTTGGGTCGACGGACTGTCCTGGTTGTAGAGGATCCAGTCGTCCAGCGAATGGCTGCGGTGGAACCACATGGCGTGGTCGAGGCTGGCGGCCTGGATGTCGCGGTCGAAGATGGCGCGGCCATGCGCGAAGGTCGAGGTGTCGAGCAGCGTCATGTCGGAGAGGTAGGCGAGCACGGCCGCCTGCGTCGCGCGGTTTTCCGGCACCGGGCCGGTGGTGCGGATCCAGATGTTCTGCTGCGGCTCCAGCTTCTCGCGGCTCGTGTAGTGCTTCAGCATCACCGGCTTCATCTCGATCGGCCGGTCGCGCTCCCAGTAGCGCCTGATGCCTTCCGGAACCGCCTCGCCGAACTTGCCGAGCAGCTCGCGCTGGGTGAGCAGCGTGTCGGGCGCCGGCACGTCGCGCGGCATCGGCAGCTGGTGCTCGAGCCCGACCTCGTCCTGCTGGAAGGAAGCCTCCAGCGAGAAGATCGCCTGGCCATGCTGGATCGCAACGACCCGGCGCGTGGTGAAGGAGCCGCCGTCGCGGATGCGGTCGACCTCGTAGACGATCGGCAGCTTGGTATCGCCCGGCCGCATGAAATAGCCGTGCAGCGAATGCACGTGACGTTCGGGCTCGACGGTGCGCTGCGCGGCGACCAGCGCCTGGGCGATGGTCTGGCCGCCGAACACCCGCTGCCAGTCGACCTTGGGGCTGCGACCACGATACAGATTGTGTTCGAGCTGTTCGAGGTCGAGAATGTCGAGAAGCTCGTCCATGGCCGCTGTCATGTTTGAAATCCTTCGAGTATGTGCCATGGCCGGTTTCGGACAGGACGTGCGGGCAGTCAAGGCCGCAAGCGGCGGCCGGCCGAAGCCGTGAAAGGATGATGCCATGGTCGACCGCAAGCCGGACGGAGCAGGGGCCAATGGAAAGGGCGAAGCTCTAGACGTGCTCATCGCCGGCGCCGGCTATGTCGGCCTCACCGCGGCCGTGTCGCTGAAGCAGGCGCGGCCGGGCCTCGCCATCGCCGTCGTCGACGCGGCCCCCGCCGGCGTCTGGCAACGCGACGGCCGCGCCTCGGCCATGGCGGCGGCGGCCGGCCGCATGCTGGAGCAGCTCGGCGTCTGGGAAGAGATCGCGCCGGAAGCGCAGGCGATCACTGAAATGATCATCACCGATTCGCGCGCCGCCGACCCGGTGCGTCCGGTGTTCCTGACCTTCGACGGCGAGGTGGCGCCCGGCGAGCCTTTCGCCCACATGGTCGCCAACCGCGACCTGAACGGCGCGCTGCGCCGCCGCGCCGAAAAGCTCGGCATCGACATCATCGAAGGCATGGCGGTCAGCGCCTTCGATGTGAACGGCGCCGGCATCACCGTGCACTTGGCCGACGGCGCGACGCTGAAGGCGCGGCTGTTGGTCGCCGCCGACGGCGTCAACTCCAGGCTGCGCGACATGGCCGGCATCAAGACCGTCAAATGGGAATACGGCCAGTCCGGCATCGTCTGCACGGTGGCGCATGAGCGCCCGCACAACGGCCGCGCGGAAGAGCATTTCCTGCCGGCCGGCCCGTTCGCGACGCTGCCGCTGAAGCCGGACAAGGATGGCACCAACCGTTCGTCGATCGTCTGGGTGGAGCGCACGCAAGATGCCAAGGCGCTGGTCGACGGCGACGAGTTCGTCTTCGAGCACGATCTGGAGCAGCGCTTCGGCCTGAAGCTCGGCGAAATAAGCGTCGCCGACAAGCCGCGCGCCTGGCCGCTCGGCCTGACGCTCGCCCGCGCCTTTGTCGCGCCGCGCTTCGCGCTGGCCGGCGACGCCGCGCACGGCATCCACCCGATCGCCGGCCAGGGCCTCAATCTCGGCTTCAAGGATGTCGCGGCGCTCGCCGAAGTCGTGGTCGAGGCCGACCGGCTCGGCCAGGACATCGGCGCGCTCGACGTGCTCGAGCGCTACCAGCAATGGCGCCGCTTCGACACGCTGCAGATGGGCGTCACCACCGACGTTTTGAATCGGCTGTTCTCCAACGACATCGGCCCGCTGCGCGCCGTACGCGATCTCGGCCTAGGGCTGGTCGAGCGCATGCCGAGGCTGAAAGAATTCTTCATCCGCCAGGCTTCGGGCCTCTCCGGCGAAACCCCACGACTGTTGAAGGGCGAGGCGATCTGAGCGTTTGGCGACTGGCCTAGGCCTTTCAACATAGAATGACGAGGCGAGAGGCGTTTCGGCCAATCATGAAGGCAGGCGATCCGGCCGCGGCAGCTTCGGCTTAATGCATGTCGCGCAAAAGTGACCTCGGTTTTGCGACAACGACATGCATCAAGCAACGACCTGAAGCGCGTCGCCTGAATCCGCTTCAGCGCGACGCGCTTTAGTTCACTTCGAAGCCCAGCTTCTGCCGCAACCTCAGCATCCGCTGGTCGGCGATCTTGAGGCTCTGCCCGCCGCCCTGCGCGACCCGGCCCAGCATCCTGAGCAGGTCGTCCCGCTCATGCGGATCGAGGCGTTCGCGCAGGAACGGCGCCAGCTTGTCGATGACGAGCGTCGTGTCGTCGACCTGAGAAGCCGCCCATTTGGCGTAGACGACCGCCTCGTCGGTCTTCTTCGCATTCCCGGCGATCCGCGCGATCACCTCGCGGATGACCGCCTCGCGCTGCGGCAGGACCGGGCCGTGCTCCGAGACGATCGCGGTGATCAGCGTCGCCGCCGCCACCACCGGATCGTCGATCGCCGTCAGCGGCGAGAGCGCGGCCTGGTTGCGCAATTTCTTGCGGCGGATGTTGCCCTGGACGCGTCCGACGACATCGGCGACCTCGCGCGCGGCGTCGCTCATATATTTCAGCCGGTACCACCAGATGGCGGCCGCTCCGAGCAGGCCGAGGATGGCGATCAGGAAAGGCATGCCGAATTCCCCCGAAATCGCGGCGACAATAAGAGAAGCGCGGCCCTGCTTCAACACGCAACGGTTGCGACAGGTGAAGAAACGCTGAAGATATGATCGCGCAAGGGACAGCGCCAATCGCGCCGGATCCATACCGGGCTTATGACCCCGGTATGTCGTAGATCGCCCTGACCTCGACGGTGCCGAACTCGGCCAGCGGAACGCGGTCGGCGATCGCCAGCGCTTCGTCGAGATCCGCCGCCTCGACCATGAGGAAACCCAGCAGCTGCTCCTTGGTCTCGGCGAACGGCCCGTCGGTCACCAGCCGTTTGCCTTGGCGCCGCCTGAGCGACTTCGACATCTTCACCGGTTGCAGCGCCTGCGCGACGATCAGCTTGCCTTGCCGGTCGAGCTCCCTGTCATAGGCGAGCGAATCGGCATCGAGCTTGGCCGATTCCCGCGGGGTAAGCGCGAAGAGGTCCTTTTCCTCGCCATAGACCAGCAGCACATATTTCATTTCGAGCTCCCGTATTGCGATGAACCATAGGATGCGGTCTTGACGGTGTCAGCCGCGCCTTTGACTGCCGCGGCATGGTCGAGAAGCCATGCGGCGACCCCAATGACGGCAACCGCCAGCAAAAGCCGGCCGCAGCCGGATGGCGGCGGGTCCAGCCAGAAGTCCTCCTTGCGCTGCTGCTTGCCGCCCGAACGTCGCCAGAGTGAGAAAAACAGATTGTCCATGCGAGCCTCCATCCGGCCACGAACCCGTGGCCGCCCGCAGGACGCTTCCGTCAGATCAAAGCCGACATTTTTGCACGCGCTTTTTTGGAGAATTTTCGAAGCGCGTCGCGCGACCTCAATCATACCAGGCCATGGATGGTCTTCCGGCCCGCTCGCGCTATAGTCACAGGGAACGCCGGCGCCTGCCGGCGAGAACCCCGACAGACCAGGAGGACTTCATGGACCGCACCGCAAACGCCGTCTGGAAAGGCAATCTGAAAGAGGGCAAGGGCACGCTCGACACCCAGAGCGGCACCTTGAAGGGCACGCCCTATTCGTTCAAGGCTCGTTTCGAGGACGAGAGCGGCAAGTCCGGCACCAATCCGGAAGAGCTGATCGCCGCCGCCCATGCCGGCTGCTACGCCATGCAGCTTTCGCATTTTTTGGCCGAGAACGGCACGCCGGCCACCGAGCTTGACGCCAAGGCGGTCGTGACGCTGGTGCCCGGCACCGGCATCACCGGCAGCGCCATCACCCTGGTCGGCAAGGTGCCGGGCATCGACGCGGCGAAATTCAAGGAGCTGGCCGAGAAGGCCAAGGCCGAGTGCCCGGTGTCGAAGGCGCTAGGCGCGATCAAGGTGTCGTTGGACGCGAAATTGGGGTGAGACGGGAAACGGCGTCGCCCTCGGCGGTCAACCCTTGAGAGCGGCGGCACGGACATCCGACGGCGTCGCGTCATAGCGGCGCCGGAACGCCCGGTTGAAATAGGAGAGGTCGTTGAAGCCGGCCTCGAACGCGATCACGGTGATGCTGCGCCCGGCGTTGCGCGGGTCGCAGAGCATGCGATGCGCGTGCAGCAGCCGCTGGCGCAGCATGAACTCCGACAAAGACGTGCCGTCGCTTTCGAACAACTTGCGCACATAGCGCGTCGAAAGCCGGTGGCGCCTGGCGACATCCTCGGCCGAAAGGTCGCCGCCTCTGGCGATGATGTCTGCCTTGATGGCACGCAGCCGCGCCACTCGTACGCCGCGCCCGCGCGCGATTTCCACCGCGTCCCTCGTCCCGCCGATGGCAAGCGCCGCCAGATCGAAGATATGCGTCGCCGCCACATGCAGCTCTTCCGGGCTGAGCCCGTCGCCCGCATCCTGGACCGAATGGACATAGTCGATCAGCAGCCGCATCGCTCCGGTGCCGGTCGGTAGCGGCCGCATCAGCGCGATCGCGGGATCGCCGATCAGCGGCGAAAGCTGTTTGAGGGAAAAGCTCATATTGACGAAGCGGATGCCGCCCGGCTGGATGACGTTGAGGCCGACTTCTTCACCGCTCATCATCAGCGCGTGGCCACCGCCGACCGGCTCCTCACGGCCGCGATGCTTCATTACGCTTGCGCCGTCCAGTGCCGCGAGCAGGACAAGATCGTCGCTGTCGATCAGCGTCGTCGAATGATAGACCCGGAATGCCGAGCAGGTGCCCGTAGCGATGCCCAGCCCCGGCAGCGCGCGCACCCGCATATCGACATGCGTCGGGTCGAGCGGATCGAGATCGACCTTCAGCACCGTGCGGCCATAGACCTCGCGCATGACCTCGACACGATCCCGCTCCGGGACCATGTCCGTGACCAGCCTGAACGAAGCCGACAGCCCCCTTGCCGCAGTCATCGGCACCCCCTGCCTCTGACGGATGGCCCGCGGGACCATCGCCAATTTTGGAGCCCGGTTCTCGCTGTGGACGAACCGGCTCCAGAGGCGCGCTGATATGCGCCGAGGTTCCCGAAACGTCAATACAGGGCCGTTTTGGCCGCTTTAAGGGCCGCCTCGTCCAAGCTGCCCCTCGCCGGCCTCGCCTAGTTTGCGGCGCGCTTCGGCAAAGCCGGCAGCGCATTCGGAAACGATCGAGGGGGGTTCGATGTATCACCTGCAACTGTTCAAGACGCTGTCTCAATTGTCGTCAGCCGGCTTCAATCCTCGCGTCTACCTTTTGTCTCTCGCGCTCGGCAAAGGCGCAGCCGACCATCGCGACCTGAAACTGCCGCCTCGCCTTGGCGAGCGCCGGCCATGACCGCGAGACCTGTCTTTCCGATATCGTCGCTTGTCGGCCTTTTCGTTCTCGCCGGCTGCACAAGCCCTCAGGGGGCCGGCCTTGCGATGGGCGCGGTCGGCGCCATGGCCGGCGGCGGCGGGTTGAACCCGCTTTCGGCGGCGATCGGCCTCGGCACCATGGCGGCCGCCGATTCCGCGGCCGCGTCGCAGGCGGGTGTCATCACGCCGCAGGAGCAGGCCAAATATGCCGGCATGTCCTGCGCGGAATTGCGTCAATTGACGGCAAACTATGCGGCGGCTCAAGGCGCGCGCCCGGCGGCAAAGAAATATGGCGGCATGGCGCCTGCCGGCAAGATGGCCATCGCCAACCAGGTCATCTCCACCCGGCTCACCTATCTGAAACAGCTTGTGGCGAGCAAAGGATGCTGACGGCCTTTCGCGTTTGGAGCGGGCGAGGCTTGTTGGCCTGGCTGCGCTGGCGGGATCGTTGGCCTTGGCAGCCACCGACGGCTTCGGCCAGGGAATCGGGCCGGCGACCCGCTCGCATCGCGGCCCGATACCGGTGGCGCTCGTAGGCCAGTGGAGTTTTGCGGCCGCGACCGGCCAGTATTGCAACCCGCTCGGCGATTGCGCGCCGGGAAGCGGCGGCAGCATTACCTTCACATTCGGCGTCGGCGGTCGTGCCGAATACAGCCTGTTTCAGTCCTCGCTGGTCGAAGGCTGCGGTCAGGTTCAGTCGCTGAGGTCGATGGCCGGCACGGCAAGAGTGGACGGTTCCACGCTGGTGCTTACGCCGAGATCGGGAACCTACAAATCGTTCAATGGCTGCCGGCCGGACCTCACCGGAAACTGGAAACTTGGCGCTGAAGACCTGAAGCCGGTTTCGTTCAGCTGGCAATTGGACGAAGGGGAACTGCAGCTCGTCGACCCTACGGGCGAGGCCAGCGGCATCTACAACAGGAGGTGATACGCCGGGTTGTTATCCGGTGCCCAGCGCGTCTATCTTCGTGCGCAATGCCGCGACCTCTTCCTCGAGCGCCTTCACGCGCGCTTCGAGATCGCTATCCGAAGCTGACGCTGCCGCCTGCCAGGGCGCCGCCATCGCTGCCGCTTCCACCGGCCCGCTCAGCAGATGAACATAGCGCTCCTCGCGCTGCCCGGGCGCGCGTTCGAGCAGCTGGATCAGCGGCGGCCGGCGGCCGATCATCAGGTCGAGATTGTCGCGCAGCTCCTCGATCGAGGCAAAACGCGCCATGCGCTCCGAGCGGGCCAGAAGCTCATGCGCCGTCTGCGCGCCGCGCAGAAGCAAGAGGCCGATGACCGCGATCTGCGGCGTGGTCAGTGAAAAGCGCTGCGCCATCAGATGCTCGTAGCGCTCGACGCGCGAGGCGAAGGCCTGCCGCACCAGGCCCTTCTGCTCGAGCGAGCTCAGCGCCCGCCGGATCTCGGTGAGCTCCAGAGCCATGACCGGCTCGCGCGCCGTCTTCTGGTTGGCCGCCTGGTGCGCGCCGTTGAGCGTCAGCGGATAGACGTCCGGCGTCAGCTCCTTCTTCTCGATCAGCGAGCCGAGCACGCGGGCTTCGGTGGGAGAGAGGATGGGGAGATCGGTCATTGGCTTTCTGCCTCCCGTCGATAGAAATCGGTTGCGAGCGCGCGATTGTGGACCTGTCGCGCCTCGTCGCGGGCCGAACCGGCCAGGTTCATCTCATGATGACCATAGCGCGCTTCGAGATAGCGCGCGATCTCGACGGGGATAGGGCCGGTGCCCAGTTCGCGCGTCTCGCGCTTCTTCTCGATCAGCCGGCGGATTTCGCTGGAAGCCCACGTCGGTATCTCGGTCTGGTTCAGGCAATCAACCATGTTCATTGGCGGCAGACTGGCGAAACTGCGCTGCTCCATCCAATCCAGCGCGACGATCGGTCGGATCAGGTAGAACAGCTTCTTCAATTTTACTTCGCCGGCGAAGCTTCCCGTCCTGGCGACGTGTGAGCGCGCGAGGCCGAGATAATGCCGCGACACCTTCGCCGGGTCGACGATTTCGGTCAGCAGGTCGAGCAGGCGCCGGCGAAACCCCGCGACCTCCTCATAAACCAGCGGCGACTTCGCCCATTCGACGATGACGGCATTGCCGCCGAGCGCCAAGAGCAGCGCCTTGCGCAGATCCCAGCCGCCGGCATCGATCTCGCCCTCCAGCGGAAATTCGAGCACGTCACGCGCCTGTTCCAGCACCAGGTGGTCGGCGACCGCGCGGACATAGACGAAGCGGCAGTCATAATCGCTGTCCGGCGACGGAAAGCCCCAGGCGCGGCTACCGCTTTCGATGGCGAACAGGATTCGCGCGCCCTGCTCGCGAGCCGTGTCGAGGCGCGCACGGATTGCCGCGACCGCCTCCGGCGCAAAATCGGCAGACAGGGACATGGCGGGACTAGACCCGCCGCTCCACCATCATCTTCTTGATCTCGGCGATCGCCTTGGCGGGATTGAGCCCCTTCGGGCAGGTCTGCGCGCAGTTCATGATGGTGTGGCAGCGATAGAGGCGGAACGGGTCTTCGAGATTGTCGAGCCGCTCGCCCGTCGCCTCGTCGCGGGAATCAATCAGCCAGCGATAGGCCTGCAGCAAGGTGGCCGGGCCGAGATAACGTTCGCCGTTCCACCAGTAACTCGGACACGATGTCGAGCAGCAGGCGCACAGGATGCACTCGTAGAGCCCGTCGAGCTTCTCGCGGTCCTCGTGGCTCTGCAGCCATTCCTTGGCGGGCGTCGGCGAGACCGTCTGCAGCCAGGGCTGGATCGAAGCGTGCTGGGCATAGAAATTGGTGAGGTCAGGCACCAGGTCCTTGATCACAGCCATGTGCGGCAGCGGATAGACCTTCACCGCGCCCGAAATGTCCTCGGCGCCCTTGGTGCAGGCCAGCGTGTTCGAGCCGTCGATATTCATGGCGCAGGAACCGCAGATGCCTTCGCGGCAGGAGCGGCGCAAGGTCAGCGTCGGGTCGATCTTGTTCTTGATCCACAACAGCGCGTCGAGAACCATCGGCCCGCAATCGTCCATGTCGACGAAATAGGTGTCCATGCGCGGGTTCTCGTCGTCGTCCGGCGACCAGCGGTAGATGCGGTATTCGCGCAGGTTCGTGGCGCCTTCCGGCTTCGGCCAGGTCTTGCCTTGCTGGACCTTCGAATTCCTGGGAAGCGTGAGTTCGACCATTACTTGCGGTCCTTTCGGATGACGAGCTTCAGCCCGGACCAGATTTCGTTCACGGCGGCGACCTTGACGTCGACCAGGTCGCGCTTCAGCGCCTCCGACCGGATGACGTCCTCGGTGACGTCGGTCGGCACTTTCGATGCCTTCTTCGGCCAGGAAACCCAGACCATGCCGTCGCGCTTGATCGCCGTCTCGATGTGGGCCAAGCCGTCCTCGATCTCGGCGCGCTGCCGGGTGAAGGCATGCACGGCATCGTATTTCCGGCGGCCCGAGATCGCCGACCATTTGGACAGCCGATCGACGCCGGCAAAGGACACCGCCTCGGTCAGCTCGTCGAGCTCCGGAGGCAGCGCAATGAAGGCGGCGACCATGCCGTCCCTCAGGCCGAGCTTGGCCGGAAGGGGCGTGCCGGAATATCCCGTGGTCGCCAATGCCATGGTCAATACACCCGCGCCTTCGGCGCGATCTTGGCCAGGCTGATGCCGCCGTCCTTTTCCGCCAGCAGCGGCTCGGTGTGCACCGGCCGGTAGGTCAGCGTCACCTTGCCGTCTTCGCTCAGATGAGCCAGCGTATGCTTGCGCCAGTTGGCGTCGTCGCGCTTGTCGAAATCCTCGCGCGCGTGCGCGCCGCGGCTCTCCTTGCGCGCCTCGGCGCCGTAGACCGTGGTGATGGCGTTGGCCATCAGGTTTTCCAGTTCCAGCGTCTCGACGAGGTCGGAATTCCAGATCATCGAGCGGTCGGTGACCTTGATGTCCTTGAGCTCGCCCCAGAGTTCCGAAATGCGCTTGCAGCCGTTCTCGAGCGAGTCCTGCGTGCGGAACACGGCGGCGTCTTCCTGCATGGCGCGCTGCATTCTCTCGCGCAGCACCGCCGTCGGCGTCGAGCCGTTGGCGTGGCGCAGCCTGTCGAAGCGCTCCATGATCTTTTCGACCGAAGCTTCGTTGGGCGATGGGATCGCCGACTTGCGGTCGATCACCTGGCCGGCGCGGATGGCCGCCGCGCGGCCGAACACGACGAGGTCGATCAGCGAGTTCGAGCCGAGCCGGTTGGCACCATGCACCGAAGCGCAGCCGGCCTCGCCGACGGCCATCAGGCCGGGCGACACGCGGTCGGGATGCTCGGCCGTCGGGTTGAGCACCTCGCCCCAGTAATTGGTCGGCACGCCGCCCATATTGTAGTGGACCGTCGGCAGCACCGGGATCGGCTCCTTGGTGAGGTCGACGCCGGCAAAGATCTTGGCCGACTCGGAAATACCCGGCAGCCGCTCGTGCAGCACGGCCGGATCGAGATGGTCGAGATGCAGGAAGATGTGGTCCTTGTTCTTGCCGACGCCGCGGCCCTCGCGGATCTCCAGCGTCATGCAGCGCGAGACGACGTCGCGCGAGGCAAGATCCTTGGCCGACGGCGCATAGCGCTCCATGAAGCGCTCGCCCTCGGAATTGACGAGATAGCCGCCTTCGCCGCGCGCGCCCTCGGTGATCAGGCAGCCGGCGCCGTAGATGCCGGTCGGGTGGAACTGCACGAACTCCATGTCCTGCAGCGGCAGCCCGGCGCGAGCCGCCATGCCGCCGCCGTCGCCGGTGCAGGTATGCGCCGAGGTGGCGGAGAAATAGGCTCGCCCATAGCCGCCGGTCGCCAGCACCACCATCTTGGCCGAGAAGCGGTGGATGGTGCCGTCGTCGAGGTTCCAGGCGACGACACCGGTGCAGGTGCCGTCCGGCTCCATGATCAGGTCGAGCGCGAAATACTCGATGAAGAACTGCGCGTTGTTCTTCAGCGACTGGCCGTAGAGCGTATGCAGGATGGCGTGGCCGGTGCGGTCGGCGGCGGCGCAGGTGCGCTGCACCGGCGGACCGTCGCCATAGTTCATCATGTGGCCGCCGAACGGCCGCTGGTAGATCTTGCCTTCCTCGGTGCGCGAGAACGGCACGCCGTAGTGCTCGAGCTCGTAGACGGCGGCCGGCGCCTCGCGCACCATGTATTCCATGGCGTCGACATCGCCGAGCCAGTCCGAGCCCTTGACGGTGTCGTACATGTGCCATTGCCAGGAATCGGGGCCCATGTTGGACAGCGAGGCGGCGATGCCGCCTTGCGCCGCGACGGTGTGGGAGCGCGTCGGGAAGACCTTGGTGATGCAGGCCGTGCGCAGCCCCTGCTCGGCCATGCCGAGCGTGGCGCGAAGGCCGGCGCCGCCGGCGCCGACGATCACGACGTCGAATTTATGGTCGACAAAAGTGTAGGCGGAAGCCGTGTTGGCTGTATTTGCGTTGGCCAAGACGTCAGCCTCCGAATGCGAGTTTGAGCAGGGCAAACAGCGAAGCGACGCCGACTGCCACGCAAAAAAAGGTGTTGAGCGCGATCAGCGCCAACCTCAGGCCTTCGCCATGCACGTAATCCTCGATGATCACCTGCATGCCGATGCGCATGTGGTAAAGCGGCGAGATCAGCACCAGCCCGAGCATGACCACCACGAACGGGTTCGCAAGCGCCGCCCGCACATCCGCGTAGTCATGGCCGTTGATCGCGATCAGGAAGCCGACGAAAAACAGGACCAAAGGAATGTTGGCGATGGCGGTCAGTCGCTGCCGCCAGAAATGCCCGGTGCCTTCGCGGGCCGAACCGAGGCCGCGGACCTTCGCCAGCGGCGTGCGCATGTCCGAATTGTTCGCGCTCATCAGAAAGCTCCCCGCGCCATGTAGCCGGCGATCCAGATCAGCAGCGTCAGCACGATCGAACCGGCGAGCGTCGCCCAGGCGATCCTCGACGCGGTGTGTTTTTCCAGTCCCGCGCCGGTGTCCCAGACAAGGTGGCGCAGCCCGCCCAGCATGTGGTGCATCAGCGCCCAGGTGTAGCCGAACAGAACCAGCCGGCCGAGCCAGGAGCCGAAGGCCCAGTTGACCCAGTCGAAGGCGGCTTGCGAGCTCGAAGCTGCGATCAGCCACGCCGCCACCAGCAGCGTCCCGAAATAGAGCGCGCCGCCGGTGATGCGATGGATGATCGACATCGTCATCGTGATCGGCGGCCGGTAGACCGTCAGATGCGGCGAGAGCGGTCGTTCACGTCTGGCAACTGCGCGGGTGGCTGGTGATTTGCTCATGGCTCCCCCAGATCGGCATCCTGGAGCCGCGATGGGAATGCGGCGTTTGCCGCCCTCATATATGGCTTCGGACAGCCGGTTTCTAATGCTCTTTTTGCACCGCGTCAAAGCCGGAAAAACGTTTTGGAAACATCATTTAGTCTGACAAATTGGAGGCCGCGCGCTTCAATCGATTAGCGGCTGTTTAGAAGCCGGCGCAGCGTTCGCTGCAGTGCAACAAACTGCGCTATCTTCTGCAAGTCTGCGGGGTGGATCCCCTCTTCATCACCAGCGCCTCGCGTCCGTCGATCACGATTGCGTCATGCGTCGCCGCTTCCTGGTAGCGGCTGCTCTGGTTGGCGGGCGAGGCGGCGAACTCCTCGGCCGAGCCATCGGGCCGCATGACGCGCAATGCGCTGCCCAGATTCTGGATGGTGATCATGCCGCCATTGCCGCACCTGTAGGTGGCCGTGCCGATGCCGGATCGCGGCGTCGTAAGATCGGTGATGATCTTGGTTGGCGGTGCGGGCCTCTTGGCCGCTGTCGGGACCGACACTGCCGCAGGTACTGGGGGCGTCGCAGGTATCGACGTTGCCGCTGGCGCGGCGGGCTGCTGGATCGGCGCAGGCGAAGCCGGCAGCGGTGCGGCATCGGCCGACTTGGGCGCGCCGTCCTGCGGCACGCAGGCCGCGGCCGCGAGAAGCAGCGGGATGATGATCGAGACCCGAACCGTGTGGCCAAAGCTCATACGCTGCCCTTTCGTGCGCGGCACCCTACAGCAATTCCGGGAAAAGTGTGAACGGTTGGGTTCGGCGCCTTCGCCGTGGCCTTCCGTCCGGAATTGCGTCGAAACAAAGAGATAGCCGCTTGCCGTTACTGTGAAACGGTGGACCGCTGTAGCCACGCGACGTTGCAAGATCAAGGTGACCTGGAGTCAGATCGGCACTGCGACCGCCCTGTTGCCTGGCAAGCCGGCCCTCGAAAATTAACCATGTTCCTTAAGAACCGGTGCCGGAAGCCTCCCGCCTCTTAACAAAGGTTAAGAAAGAGTTAATTTCCGATTCGAACCGGATTCCAGGCGCGATCTGTCGCGCCGATCAAGGGAGAGCGACATGCGTTCGAATTCAGTGCGGGCAAGCCTTGCCGCCGCGGCGCTGGCAGGGCTTGTCATGGCAATCGCCGCGCCGGCCGAAGCCGGCTTGCGCCATCACGACCGCGTCTATGCCGATTCCTTCGGCAATCTCGTCATCGACAGCGCCGCCGGCTACAAGCGCATCGTCGTCGGCGAGGGCAAGCTTGCGAAAAAGCTTTCCGAATTCACCAGCGCCGGCCAGCCGGATGTCGTCTATGACGATGCGGATGAACCCGGCGCGCCCGGCTGCTACCAGCCGCCGGTGCTGGTGAAGGGCCGCTCCTATATGTACGGGCTTTCCGACGGCGAGATGCCCAATCTCAGCCCTTGCCGTTGAAGATCGTCGGCGTTTGGCGCCGCCGCAGCGCGCCTGACACGCGTCCGGTGTCATAGACGACAACCGCCATGAATGCCGCCGCCGGCAGCCCGGCGACGAGAAGGTTGATCATCAGGCTGAAGTCGGCGCTCGGGTCAAGCCCGAGGATGACGAAGTTGCAGGAGCTTCGGGCAATCGCGAACGTTGCGATCGCCTTCTGGACCAAGCAGGGGGTTGCGCCGGGCCTTTATGTATCAGCCGACGGCGAGCGGCTCGGCAGCGAAGGCGGTTTCAGGTCTCTCATAGGAAAGCCGCACGCTGTCGCGGCCGTTCTTCTTGGCCTTGTAGAGCGCCTCGTCGGCGCGCCGCATCAGCGGCGCCAGGCCTTCCCTGCCGCTTCGCGCGGCGACGCCGAAGCTGGCGGTCACCCTGATGCCGGGCGGCAGGCCCTCGATCGCGCCGGCCGAATAGAAGGCGCGGATCGCTTCGGCGAAGAGCCTTGCCGCCCCCAGGTCGCTGAGCGGCAGAAGCACGGCGAACTCTTCGCCGCCGATGCGGCCGGCGGCCCCGCGCGCGCCGGTGGCGGAGCGCAGCTTGGCAGCGAAGTCGGCGATCACCCGGTCGCCGGCCTCATGCCCATGTTGGTCGTTCAGCGCCTTGAAATGATCGAGATCGGCAAGCACCAGGGCGACGGGAAACCCCGCCTTGCCGCACTGGTCGAGCAACACGGTTGCCCGCTCCTCGAAGCCGCGGCGGTTGAGGATGCCCGAGAGTGGATCGGTATGGGTCTCGGCCTTCAGCGCCCTCATCACGTCGAGCGCCGCGGCCGTGAACAGGCTAAGCGCGATCAGCAGCGACAACAGCGCGTGCGAAAGCAGCGCCGTCGTCCAGTAGGACGATCCGTAGAAGCCGTCATAGCCGGGGAACGGTCCATGCGCGATGACGACGATCAGCGTGCGGGCGATGAAGTTCAGCCCGGAAAGCAGCGACAGCGCGAACAGGATTTTCTCGGTCGGACCGTTGTTGCGCACCGTTCTCAGTTCCGCGGCGACCAGCAGGCTGAGCGCGCCAAAGCCGAAATTCATGACGAGCACGCGCCAGGTGAGGTCCGGCTCGACGAACATGAACCAGATGAAAGCGGCAAGCCCGCCTCCGGTCACGATACCGATGCCGACATAGGGCACGCGCCGCCCGTAGCGCGCGACGATCGCGCTGGAGAGGCAGCAGGCCGCGATCGTGAAACAGATGTTGGAAGCCAGCTTGGTCAGCGCCACGCCGATCGGAAGCGTGAAATACTGCAGCAGGAAACCCGGCGCCGACAGGCAGTAGCTCGCGCCGAGCGCGGCCAGATACGGGCGATGGCGCTGATAGGAAAACAGCACGAGGAACGCGGCGCCAAGCGCCAGCGCTATCGTCGGATTGAGCAGCGCTATGAGCAGACCGGTGTCCAAAGGACTGCGACTTTCCCCAACTTACCCAGGGGAGATACTAGGACCTAAGCCCAAACAAGCGGTTAAGCCCCCGACGAGCACATCGCATGCCACACGGAACCGGCCTGCCGGAGCGGCGTTGTCCGGCCAGACAGGAGACGCCAGACGGGAGACGATCGAGATGGCCGGCACGATCACTTTGACGAACCACGATGAAATCCGCTCCTGGGCGGCGGCGCGCGCCGGCTTCCCGGCCATCGTCGACGTCTCGCCCGAGGCGGGAACGCAGCCCATGCTGCGGCTGGTTTTTGGGCAGCAGGCCTATGAAGACACCGACCGCCCGGAGCGTTCGATCAACAGCGGCGGCTACGAGCTCGTGGAGTGGGACGAGTGGTTCAGGATTTTCGACGAGCGGCAGTTGGCCTTGGTCGTCGCCGCCGACGAGCCCGGCCGGCGCGAGGAGTTTCACGAGATCATTCGAAGATAGAGCGCTGAAAGCAAAAGGCCCGGACGTCCTGTCCGGGCCTTTGTTGATCGACGCAGCCGGCTGTTACTTCCAGTCGCGGATGTCGACAAAGTGGCCGGCGATCGCGGCGGCCGCCGCCATGGCCGGCGACACCAGGTGGGTGCGGCCCTTGAAGCCCTGCCGGCCCTCGAAATTGCGGTTCGAGGTCGAGGCGCAGCGTTCATGCGGCTTCAGCCGGTCATCGTTCATGGCCAGGCACATCGAGCAGCCCGGTTCGCGCCAATCGAAGCCGGCGGCAACGAAGATCTTGTCGAGGCCTTCGGCTTCCGCCTGTTCCTTGACCAGGCCGGAGCCGGGCACGATCATGGCGTTGACGCGCGGATTGACTTTTCTGCCCTCGACCACCTTGGCGGCGGCGCGCAGGTCCTCGATGCGGCCATTGGTGCAGGAGCCGATGAAGACGCGGTCGAGCGCGATGTCGGTGATCTTGGTCCCCGGCGTCAGTCCCATATAGTCGAGCGCCCGGATCTTCGACGTGCGCTTGTTCTCGTCCGCAATCTCTTGCGGATTGGGCACGATTCCCTGCACCGAGACGACGTCTTCGGGCGAGGAGCCCCAGGAGACGATCGGCGGCAGTTTTTGCGCGTCGAGCACCACGACCTTGTCGAAATGCGCGCCTTCGTCGGACTGCAGCGTCTTCCAATAGGCGAGCGCGGCATCCCAGGCGGCGCCCTTCGGGGCGCGCGGCTTGTCCTTGACATAGGCGAAGGTCGTCTCGTCCGGCGCGATCAGGCCGGCCCGCGCGCCGCCCTCGATCGACATGTTGCAGATCGTCATGCGGCCCTCCATCGACAGCGAACGGATCGCTTCGCCCGCATATTCGATGACGTAGCCGGTGCCGCCGGCGGTGCCGATCTCGCCGATGATGGCGAGGATGATGTCCTTGGCGGTGACGCCTTCCGGCAACTGGCCGTCGACGCGCACCAGCATATTCCGGGCCTTGCGCTGGATCAGCGTCTGGGTGGCCAGCACATGCTCGACTTCCGACGTGCCGATGCCATGCGCCAGCGCGCCGAAAGCGCCATGGGTCGAAGTGTGGCTATCGCCGCAGACGATGGTCATGCCCGGCAGGGTGAAACCCTGTTCCGGCCCGATGATGTGGACGATGCCCTGGCGGATATCGTTCTCGGAATAATATTCGATGCCGAAATCCTTGGCGTTCTTGGCCAGCGCCTCGACCTGGATGCGGCTCTCCTCGTTCTTGATGCCGAACTTGCGCTCGGGCGAGGTCGGCACGTTATGGTCGACCACGGCCAGCGTCTTTTCCGGATGGCGAACCTTGCGGCCGCTCATGCGCAGGCCTTCGAAGGCCTGTGGGCTGGTGACTTCGTGGACGAGGTGGCGGTCGATATAGAGCAGGCAGGTGCCGTCGTCCTGGCGGTCGACCGTGTGGTCGTCGAAGATCTTGTCGTAGAGGGTGCGCGGTGCGCTCATGTGCGTAAATCCGTCGATATGAGAATAGGAAAAGCTGGCGTGGCTTCGGCCGGCAAGCGACTTCGATCAGTCGGCCCGGCGAAGTCGGCAGGTGAGCGCGCCGCAGACCCGCGCGGCAAATCGCGACGGCAGGCGCTTTCTGTCCTGCAGCACGAAGCCCTTATAGGCCGGATCGCTGAAAAGCTTTTCCATGGCGGCGTAGATAGCAATGTTTTGGCTTTTCGGCAATTAG
Source organism: Mesorhizobium sp. B2-8-3 (assembly GCF_006440815.1). Lineage (NCBI taxonomy): Bacteria > Pseudomonadati > Pseudomonadota > Alphaproteobacteria > Hyphomicrobiales > Phyllobacteriaceae > Mesorhizobium > Mesorhizobium sp. B2-8-3. The sequence continues at coordinate 62,876 of NZ_VFTW01000006.1, read as the reverse complement.
CGGCTGGGACCTTGTTCCTCGCCCTCACATTCCCACACCTTCGGAGGGCAAAGGCAGAGCGCCAAGGTCGGCGAGCGCGCGCCCTTCCTCTCCCCCGCCGATCGGGGGAGAGGTGGCGAGCGAAGCTAAACGGAGTGGGGGTCGACTTGGCTCGGCCATTGTTATTTCAAACCGAGCAATGCCTCGGCTTTATAGGGGCCGGTGGCGAGTTATTAGCGACGGCGCATTTGAGCACCGCCGTCCCCCGCTCCGTCGCTGCTTCGCAGCGCCACCTCTCCCCCCTCCGGAGGGAGAGGAAGGGAGCCAAGATCGGCGAGCTCACGGCTCAAACCACCTCGAACACGAATGTCTTCACCAGCGCTTCCGGGTCGCCGATCGCGTAGCAGCGGAACCACGGGCTTTGCTCTACGAGCCGCCATCTCTTCGCCTGGGTCAGCTCGTCGAACACCGTTTGAAAACCGCCGCTCTCGAAAACCTGGTCGCGCACGGTGAAGATGGCGTGGCCGCCGCTTTTGGTGATGCGCACCAGTTCGTGCAGGCCGGAGGCAGGGGCATGACCGATGGTGAAGACGCCGGTCGAGAAGAAGGCGCAGAAATGCCGGTCGGGCCAAGGCAGCGGACCGCCGAGCATCGCCTTCTTCAGCTCGCCATAGGCCGGCTTGCCGTTGGCCTGGCGGCTGCCGGCGATCTTCAGCATGTCGTCGGAGAGGTCGAGGCCGGCGATGTCGCCATAGCCCAGAGCGTTGAGCGACGGCCCCGACAGGCCCGTGCCGCAGCCGGCGTCGAGCAGCGGACCTTCGCCCGCCGGCACGTGCCGCGCCACCCAGGCGGTGATCAGGAAAGGCAGGAGATAGCCGAGCGAGGCGGTCTCGCTGTCATAGGTCGCAGCCCAGTCGGCATAGGCCTTTGCGAGTCCTTCCGGCGAGTCGGCCGAATAGACGGAGTCCAGCGCCGCATTGGCCTTGTCGAAATTCATGGGACGTCTCCTCCGCCGGATGCATGTGACCAAGGTAGAGCAATTCCAGGAAAAGTGGGAACCGGTTTTCCGTCCGGAATTGCGTGGGAAACAAAGAGGTAGCGCCGACTTTGGCGCCCCCGCTATTGCTGATGCTGCCGGCGCAGCCGCTGTTCCAGCGTCCGCAGCGCCAGCGACAGGCCGACGGTCAGGATGAGGTAGATATAGGCGACGATCGAATAGGTCTCGAAGAAGCGGAAGGAGCCCGCGGCATAGACCTTGCCGATCTGGGTGATGTCGGCGACGCCGAGCACCGAGACCAGCGAGGAATCCTTGACCATGGCGACGAAATCGTTGCCGAGCGGCGGCAGGATCATGCGGATCGCCTGCGGGAACACGATCAGCCGGAAGCGCTGCGCCCGGCTGAGCCCAAGCGCCTTCGCGGCTTCGATCTGTCCCTTCTCGACCGACTGGATGCCGGCGCGGAACACTTCCGAGATGAAGGCCGAGTAGCCGATGGTCAAAGCCATGATGGCGCGCCAGAGCAGCGACACGTCGCGCACCAGCAGTTCGCCGATCAGGCCGGCGCTCTGCAGCGGCGCGGTCAGCGCATTCCAGGCGGCGACGAAGGCCGGCGCGCCGGCAAAGGCGATCCAGAACAACAGCACCAGGATCGGCACGCCGCGGATGATCTCGACATAGAAGCGCGCGATCTGCCGCAGCCATTGCGACCCCGACAGCGCCATCAGGGCGATGCCGAGCCCGAGCGCTGAGGCTAAGGCGAAAGCGACCGCGGTGACGAAGATGGTGACGCCGATGCCCTTGGCGACGGTGGCGAAGACTTGCGCATAGAGGTCGCTGGACGCAATGGCGAGGGCGGCGGCCAAAGCAAGCGCGAGGGCGGCGGCCAGCCACCAGGGAAATTCGGATTTGGCGGATGATGTGGGTGGCATCAGTTCCCAACGCTGGTGAATAGATGCCTTCGCAAGAGCTGCCGATCTCCCCCCTTGTGGGGGAGATGTCCGGTAGGACAGAGGGGGGTGCTGTCCCGCCGGCCTATCAACTGGTTGCGATCACCGCCTCTGACCGGATTCTCTTCGCAGAAGCTTAGAACGGAAATGTCGCGATCCTGCACACCCCTCTCTGCCCTGCCGGGCATCTCCCCCGCAAGGGGGGAGATTGGCAGCTTTGCCGGCCGTCGCGACAACAGCGCCTACTGCCCCATCTTGTAATCGAGGAACCATTTCTTGTTGAGCTTGTCGAACGTGCCGTCCGCCTTGAGCGCGGCGATCGCGGCATTGACCGGCTTCACCAAGTCCGAGCCCTTCGGGAAGATGAAGCCGAAATCCTCGGTGCCGAGCGGCCCGCCGATCAGCTTCAGCTTGCCTTCGGAGGCATCGACATAGCCCTGGCCGGCGGTGCCGTCGGTGAGCACGACGTCGACGTCGCCCGTCTTCAGCGCCTGCACGGTCGCGCCGAAGGTCTCGAACAGCTTTATGCGCGGGTTCTGCTCGTTGCCGTCGAGCACGCTGTAGACGGCGGTGTAGAAGGGCGTGGTGCCCGGCTGGGCGCCGATCAGCCCGTCTTTGAAGACGCCGAAGGTCTTGGCGTCGGTGAAGCGGCTTTCATCGCCGCGCACCAGCATGAATTGCTCCGAGCGCATATAGGGGTCGGAGAAGTCGACCTTCTCCTTGCGGTCGTCCTTGATGGTGATGCCGGTCATGCCGATGTTGTACTGATTGTCGGAAACCGCCTGGATCATCGCGTCCCAGGAGGTGTTCTGGTACTCGACCTTGAAGTTCAGCCGCTTGGCGATCTCGTCCATCGCGTCATATTCCCAGCCGATCTGCTTGCCGGTCTTCTTGTCGATGAACTGCAGCGGCGGATAGGCGTTTTCCGTTACCACCACGACCTTTTTGCCGCCGAGATCGGGCAGATTGTCGGCGAGCGCCGCGACAGGCGCGAGAAGGCAGGCCACCATGGCGGCCAGCAGCAGTTTCGACTTGGTCATGACAAATCTCCGAGGGTGCAGGCCGCGCTGCAATCTCGCGGCCAGGAAAAATCCGGTGCCGACTTTAGAGCAATTCCAGGAAAAGTGTGAAGCGGTTTTCCGTTCGGAATTGCGTAAAAACAAAGAGATAGAGCCGCATGCGCCTTGCAAGCCGGTCCGCGCTGACGCAGCCGGCCAACACGCAATCCGATGCTCTTCGGGGGATGGTTTCGAGGACAGCCTTAGCGGCGATCAGTCCTGATCGGCCGTGGCTTCACGCAATCCGGCGACCAGTCGCGTCAGCGTGCCGTGCAGGGCTTTGAGCTCGGCTCGCTCTAGTGGCATGCCGCAGCTCAGTCCCTCCTGCACGTCCTTCATCTTCGCCCGCAGCGCTTCACCCTTGGCTGTCGGCTCGACCAGCACCCGGCGTTCGTCAGCGCTATCGCGCTGCCGGGTGACGAGGCCGCCGGCTTCCATCCGCTTGATCAGCGGCGTCAGCGTCGCCGAATCGAGGCCCAGTGCTGCGCCGAGCTCGCCGATCGTGCTCGGCGAATGCCGCCACAGGGCCAGCATCGCCAGATATTGCGGATAGGTGAGGCCGAGCGGATCGAGCAGCGGCCGGTAAAGCTTTGTCATCAGCCCGCTTGCCGAATAGAGCGCGAAGCAGAGCTGCTGGTCGAGGCGCGGCACCTCGAGCGCCCCGGCGCCCTGCGCCGGAGCTTGCTTGGTCATGATTTCGGTTTTCGTCGTCATGCAGCCTTTGCCGAGAGCGCCACGTCGATATTGCCCCGGATGGCATTGGAATAGGGGCAGATCTTGTGCGCTTCGGATACAAGCGCCTCTGCGCCCGCCTGATCAAGTCCCTTGATCTCGGCCGCCAGTGAAACGCCGAGCCTGAAGCCGCCCTGGTCGTTCGGATAGAGGCTCACCGTGGAGGTGACCGAAGCGTCCTCAAGCGGCAGCTTCTGCTGGCGCGCGACGAAGCGCACCGCGCTCTCGAAGCAGGCGGCATAGCCGACGGCGAAAAGCTGCTCGGGATTGGTGGCGCCGCCCTTGCCGCCGAGTTCGTTCGGCATCGCCAGATCGACCTTGAGCAGGCCGTCGCTCGTCTCGCCGTGACCGTTGCGGCCGCCGGTGACGTGAGCCTGAGTGCTGTAAAGTGCCGACATTTTTGTCTCCATTTGATTTGTACACGATTATTTAGTGTACAAGATAATTGACTGTCAAGAGCCGCGATGTGCGTCCCTCACTTGTGTGAGGATGGATGAGAGGCACCGAGGATCCATTCCGTTACCACTGTCGTAGGGTGCGACGGAGCAGAATTCTGCACCGTAGCGGTGCTTCAAAGTCACGGAATGGATCCTCGGGTCTGCGCGCGTCGCTGCGCTCCTTGCTCCGCCCGTGGATGACGACGCTCAGATGTTTCAGCCAATCGCCAAGACATGCAGTCCGAGAAAGCGGGTAGGATAGGACTTGATCGGGAGCCGAAAGCCCTGGCTCTTCCGCCCAATGAAAAAGGCGGCCGAAGCCGCCTTTCCAAAACCTGTTTCGACGAAACCTTATTCGGCGGAGGCGGCCTCGGCCGAAGCAGCCTCAGCGGCGGCCTTCTTCTCGGCGGCTTCCTTGGCGGCCGTCTCGGCGGCCAGCGCCTGGGCGGCCGCGACCTTCTCGGCCTCGATGCGGGCGCGCTCGGCGGCCAAAGCATCACGCTCTTCGTCGTTCAGCTTGCGGGCGCGCACGCCGGTGTTTTCCGAAATGCGAGCCGACTTGCCGCGACGGTCGCGCAGGTAATAGAGCTTAGCGCGGCGCACCTTGCCGCGGCGCACGATCTCGACGCCCTCGACCATCGGCGAGTAGACCGGGAAAACGCGCTCGACGCCTTCGCCGTAGGAAATCTTGCGTACGGTGAAATTCTCCTGGAAGCCCGAGCCGGCGCGGGCGATGACGACGCCCTCATAGGCCTGGACGCGGGTGCGGGTGCCTTCGGTGACGCGCACCTGGACGCGCACGGTGTCGCCCGGCTGGAATTCTGGCAGCTTGCGCTTGGCTTCGATCTTGGCGGCCTGTTCGGCCTCGAGCTGACGGATGAGATCCATCTCAAATATCCACTTCTTGTTCTTCCGACAGTCAGAGCGTCCAACGCTCGCCTTGCAGTTCCAATGACCGCTCGGCTATGCCCCCAGTCCCCAAATTGTATCGGGGAACATCGGGCAGGGACGGCTACACCGCACTTGTTGACGGGTCCGAAAGATCGTTCTTCCGGTTCGGGCGGGCACATACAGGCATTTTGCCGCTTTGTCACGCCCTAATGCATGTCGCCAGGAAGTGTGAGCGGTTCTGGCACGGCCTCATGCATCAAAAAAGACCTTGAGGCATATTTTTTGCCCCCATGGCCCCACATTACCGCGGCCGTGCCGGGTTGCGCGCGGCTTGTAAGCTTCCTAAGCGGGGAAAATGACTTTTTTCGATGCCGCCTTGCTCTTTCTCTCGGGTTTTGTCTCCGGTGCGGTCAACGCCGTCGCCGGCGGCGGCACCTTCGTAACCTTCGGCGCCATGACGCTGGTCGGCGTGCCGCCGATCGTCGCCAACGCCACCTCCTCGGTGACGCAGTTTCCCGGCTACATCACCTCGACGCTGGCCTATATCGACGACATCAGGCATTTCTGGCGCCAGGCGCTGCTGCTCTGCGTGATCTCGGCCTTCGGCGCGCTGGTCGGTTCGCTCATCCTGCTTGCGCTTTCCAACCCGTCCTTTCGCGCGCTGGTGCCCTGGCTGCTGATCGCCGCGACCGCGCTGTTCGCCGCCGGGCCATGGCTGAAACCGGCGCCCAAACCCGGCGCCGAAGCCAGGGTCGGCTCGTTCGCCGGGTCGCTCGCCCAGTTCGTGACCTCGATCTATGGCGGCTTCTTCGGCGCCGGCATGGGCGTGATGATGCTGGCCACGCTCGGCCTGACCCAAGCCGGCGATTACCACCGGCTCAACGCGCTGAAGAACATGCTGGCCGTGGTCATCGCGGCCATCGCCATCCTGGTCTTCGTTTCGGGCGGCGTCGTCGCCTGGCCGCAGGCGATCGTCATGATCCCGGGCGGCGCGCTCGGCGGCTATGCCGGCGTCTGGATCGCCAAGCGCGTGCCGCAAGGTCTCGTGCGCGGCTTCGTCGTCGCCGTCGGCCTGTTCCTCGCCTTTTACTATTTCACCAAAGGCTGATCCGCTGCCAAGAGGTCCGGCCGACGCTCCCGTGTTAGCTTCTCGGCCTCGGCGCGCCGCCATTCGGCTATCTTCTTGTGGTTGCCGGAGATCAGCACGTCAGGGATCGGTCTGCCTTCGAATTCCTGCGGCCGCGTGTAATGCGGATGCTCGAGCAGGCCGTTCTCGAAACTCTCTTCCTCGCCCGACACCGCATTGCCCATGACGCCGGGCAACAGCCGCACCACGGCGTCGAGCAGCACGAGCGCCGCCGGCTCGCCGCCCGACAGGATGAAATCGCCGATCGACACCTCCTCCAGACCCCGCGCCTCGATCAGCCGCTGGTCGACGCCTTCGAAACGGCCGCACAGGATGACGGCGCCCGGCCCGGCGGCCAGTTCGCGCACGCGCGCCTGCGTCAGCGGTTTTCCACGCGGGCTCATCAGCAGCCTTGGACGCTCATCGCCCGGCGGCGCGGCGTGGTCGATCGCCTTGGCCAGCACGTCGGCGCGCATCACCATGCCGGCGCCGCCGCCGGCCGGCGTGTCGTCGACCGTGCGGTGCCTGTCGGCGGCGAAATCGCGGATCTGGATCGCCTCGAGCGACCAGGTGCCGGCCTCCAGCGCGCGGCCGGCCAGCGACAGGCCGAGCGCGCCCGGGAACATCTCCGGATAGAGCGTCAGCACCGAAGCGGCAAAGCTCAACGGTTGCCCCCGGCATCCTTCGGTCCGCGCGGCCGGCCTTTCGGGTCGAAGCCGGCATCCCTGGGCGCTTCGCCGTCTTCTTCGTCTTCAACCAGCCCCGCCGCCTGAGGGTTGACCTCCACGAATCCGTCGGCGATCGAAACATGCGGCACGGCGGCCTGCGTGAACGGGATCAGCACGCCCTTGCGGCCGGCAAGCGTGACGTCGAGGATGTCGCCGCCACCGAAATTATGCACGGCGACGACCTTGCCGATGACGCCCGTATCGTCCCTGACGTCGAGACCGATGAGATCGGCGTGATAGAACTCGTCCTCCTCGCCGTCGTCGGGCAGCACCGAGCGGTCGACGAACAGCTCGGTGCCGGCCAAAGCCTCGGCGGCGTTGCGGTCACCGATGCCCTTGAAGCGCACGACCACGACCGTGCCGGCCGGCCGGATGTCCAGGATCTGGAAGGCGCGGCCATCCTTGGCATAAAGCGGACCGTAGTCGGCCAGCGCCAGCGGGTCCCCGGTGAAGGTCTTCACCCGCAATTCGCCCTTGATGCCGTGCGCGGCGCCGATAACGGCCATCTGTACGGGGTTTTCGAGCTTCGACATCGGCGGCGCTTCCTTTGCCCTGCTCTACCCTCCTGAGGCCATCATTTCAATGATCGCCTCTTCACCGCTTCCTAACCCGCATGCCCGAAACTGCCGCCATGCAGGAATTCCTCATCCCGGCCAAACCCGACCTCCAGGCGGCGCGCCAGACCTGGCTGAAGACGCTGGCGCATGAGCGCCGGCTGTCGCCGGAGACGGTCGAGGCCTATGAGCGCGACACCCGCCAGTTCCTGCATTTCTTGACCGAACATCGCGGCTGCTCTCCAGGCATCTCGGACATTGCCGACCTGCGCCCCGCCGATTTGCGCGGCTTCCTCGCCAAGCGCCGCAATGAAGGCGCTGGCGCGCGCACGCTGGGCCGCGGCCTTGCCGGCATCCGCTCGCTGCTGCGCTTTCTCGAACGGCGCGGTCTGGTCAATGCCGCCGGCGCGGCTGCTCTGCGCGCGCCGCGCCAGCCGAAATCGCTGCCCAAGCCGCTGACGGCAAGCGACGCCAAGCAAGTGGTGGCGACGGAAGGCCAGCTCGCGGACGAGCCATGGATCGCCGCCCGCAATGCCGCCGTGCTGACGCTGCTCTATGGTTCCGGCCTGCGCATCTCCGAGGCGCTCGGCCTGACCGGCGCCGATCTCGCGACGGAAGCCGACACCGTGCTGCGCGTCACCGGCAAGGGCGGCAAGACGCGGCTGGTGCCGGTGCTGCCGGTGGCCCGCAAGGCGGTCATCGAATACCGCCGGCTCTGTCCCTTCCACATCGATACCAAGGAACTGCTGTTCCGCGGCGCGCGCGGCGGCCCGCTCAACCCGGCCATCGTCCAGCGCGAGATGACCAGGCTGCGCTCGGCGCTCAACCTGCCGGACACGGCGACGCCGCATGCCTTGCGGCATTCCTTCGCCACCCATCTGCTTGGCCGCGGCGGCGACCTGCGCACGATCCAGGAACTGCTCGGCCACGCCAGCCTGTCGACCACCCAGATCTATACCGGCGTCGACACGGCAAGGCTGCTGGATATTTACGAGAAGGCGCATCCAAGGGCCTGAAGCCGCTGGGGGATGGCGCGAAGCCCTCCGGACTTCGTCATTCCAGGTCGAAGCAAGGAGCGAAGCGACGCGCGCAGACCCTGGAATGACGAAGCGATAAGCGTTGCGGCCAAAGCATTCTCTCCGAAAACCCGAGCGAACGTCAAAAGAGCTCAACGCACCGAAGACAATTTCCTCGACCCAATTAACCGTTTTGCCGCTTTTCGGCGCTAAGATGCTTCCCATGAAACGCGTCATCGCCATCGCCGACCGCGCGGCCCTTGTCTCGTTGAAGCTGCTTGCGGCGCTCAACCTGCTGTTTTTCCTGTCTTTCCTCGTCGTTCTGCTGATCGCCGGCCGAGCGCATGCCGGAGCGCCCAGTTGCGCCGGCACCGATCTTTTGACCGCTCTGGAAAAGAACGACCCCGCCGCCTTCAAGAAGGTCGAGACCGAAGCGGCGGCCGTTCCCAACGGCAAGGGCCTGCTTTGGAAGCTGGAGAAGCCGGGCGAAAAGCCATCCTATCTGTTCGGCACCATGCACATGACCGATACGCGCGTCACCACGCTGCCGGCCGCCGCGCAGAAGGCCTATGACGGCGCCGGCACAATAGTCATCGAGACCACCGACGCGCTCGACAAGGCCAAGATGATGGCCGCCATGGCCAGCGAACCCGGCCTGATGATGTTCACCGACAACACCACGCTGTCGTCGCTGTTGTCGCCGCAGGATGCGGCGGCGCTGGACAAGGGGCTCGACGCCCGCGGCATTCCGCCGGCGACGGTCGCCAAGATGAAGCCGTGGATCCTGTCGGCGATGATGGCGTTGCCGGCCTGCGAGGTGGCGCGCCAGAGCGCCGGCGAACCCGTGCTGGACGTCAAGCTCGCCTCGGACGCCAAGGCTTCGGGGAAAGACATCGAAGGGCTCGAGACCGCCGTCGATCAGTTGCGCGCCATGGCCTCGCTGCCGCTCGAATTCCATATGAAGAGCCTGGTCGAGACGATGAAGCTTGGCGACAAGGTGAACGACGTCAACGAGACGATGATCGTGCTCTACCAGCGTGGCGAGGTCGGCATGTTCTGGCCGCTCTTCCGGGCCGTGCTGCCGGAGACGGCGGACGACAAGGCCGGCTATGCCGCCTTCGAGCAGACCATGATCACCAGCCGCAACAAGGTGATGGCGGCGCATGCCGGGCCGATTTTGGCCAAGGGCAACGTTTTCATGGCCGTCGGCGCCATGCATCTGCCCGGTCCGGAAGGACTGGTCGAGGATTTTCGCAAGGCAGGGTATAGTGTTACCGCCGTCAACTGAGTCGTCTGACGGCTGGCGGACCTGAAAACGCCGGTTTTTCAGCGCTTTCCGTCCGTCCGCGTGAAACCCGATGCGGGCTCAGCGCGTTGATGGCTGTTATTTTGATGACTTTCATCCAAGGAGGACACGTTTCATGGCGAACCCTAACGACCCCTTCACCCCTTCGAGCACGCCTCCCAAGTCGGGTGGTGGCGGCAGCGGGTGGCTAATCGCCCTAGTTGTTATTATCCTGGCCATTGTTGCCTATTATGTCTTTGGCAGAAGCGGCGGCGAGCATGCGCCGGCCCCGGCTGAGCCGCCGGCCGCCAGCACGCCGGCTCCGGCGCCTGCAACGCCGGCTCCAGCCCCTGAGCCAGCTCCGGCGCCTGCCCCGGCTCCCGCTCCGGCACCTGCACCCGCCCCTGCACCCGCCCCTGCGCCAGCTCCGGCACCGGCACCGGCTCAGTAATAGGACGGCATCAAACGACAAACGGCCCGCCAACAGGCGGGCCGTTTTGTTTTTGGCAACCACGCCTTCGTCATACTCGGTCTTGACCCGCGTATGACGAAGCGATGTGTGTTCGGCGATCAGATATGAATCGGCTTGAAGAAGGTCGCCAGAGCCGCTTCCTTCACCGCTTCCGACATCGTCGGATGCGCGTGGCAGGTGCGGGCGAGATCTTCGGACGAACCGCCGAATTCCATCAGCACCGCCGCTTCGTGAATCATCTCGCCGGCGCCGAAGCCGACGATATGGACGCCGAGCACGCGGTCGCTGGCCTTGTCGGCCAGGATCTTGACGAAGCCGTCGGTGTGCAGCATGGCGCGCGCGCGGCCATTGGCGCTGAACGGGAATTTGCCGACCTTGTAGTCGATGCCGGCCTTCTTCAGCTCTTCCTCGGTCTTGCCGACCGAAGCGATCTCCGGGCTGGTGTAGACGACGCTCGGGATGACGTCGTAGTTCACATGGCCGGCCTGCCCGGCGATGGTCTCGGCGACTGCCACACCTTCATCCTCGGCCTTGTGCGCCAGCATCGGTCCGGCGATGACGTCGCCGATGGCATAGATGCCGGGCACATTGGTTCTGAGATGCCCATCGGTCTTGACCCGGCCGCGCTCGTCGAGCTCGACGCCGGCTTCCTTCAATCCGAGACTGTCGGCATAGGGGCGCCGCCCAGTGGCGATCAGCACGACATCGGCCTCGATGGTTTCCGCCGCGCCGCCCTTGACTGGTTCGAAGGTGACAGTCGCGCCCTTCTTGGCCTTGGCGACGCCCGTGACCTTGGCGCCCAGCTTGAACTCGAAGCCTTGCTTGGAGAGCAGCCGCTGGAACTGTTTCGACACCTCGCCGTCCATGCCGCCGAGGATGGTGTCGAGGAACTCGACGACCGTGACCTTGGCGCCGAGCCTTGCCCAGACTGAGCCGAGCTCCAGCCCGATGACGCCGCCGCCGACCACCACCAGGGTGGCTGGCACCTTGGCCAACGACAGCGCGCCGGTGGAGGAGACGACCGCCTTCTCGTCGAAATCGACCTTGACGCCCGGAATGCCGGCGACGTCCGAACCGGTGGCGATCACGATGTTCTTGGTCTCGATCTCCTCGACCTTGCCGTCCTCGCCGGTCACCGACACCTTGCCGGCGGAAATCACCTTGCCGGTGCCGCGGAAGGTATCGATCTTGTTTTTCTTGAACAGGAAGGCGACGCCGTTGACGTTGGAGGCGACCGTCGTGTCCTTGTGCGCCATCATCTTCTTCAGATTGAGCTTCGGCGCCGGTATCTCGACGCCCAGCGTATCGAAGGCGTGGCCGGCTTCCGCGAACATCTCGGAGGCGTAGAGCAGCGCCTTCGACGGAATGCAGCCGATGTTGAGGCAGGTGCCGCCGAAAGTGGCGTTCTTCTCGACCACCGCCGTCTTCAGCCCGAGCTGCGCCGCCTTGATGGCGCAGACATAGCCGCCGGGCCCCGATCCGATGATAACGACGTCATAAGCCATGTCTTTTTCCTTGTCCTGGCGCCGGATCGGTTCGGATAGGAACCACTCCAGATTATTTCCTTGTACGCAATTCCGAACCGGAAAACCGCTACGCACTTTTCCTGGAATTGCTTTAGCGGCCGCCGCTCACATCGAGGATCGTGCCCGTTATATAGGAGGCCGCGTCCGACAGAAGATAGAGAACCGCGCTCGCGACTTCATCCGCCGTTCCCGCGCGTTTCATCGGCAGCGCGTCCTGCATCCGCGCCACGCGGTCTGGCTGGCCGCCCGAGGCGTGGATTTCGGTCTCGGTGATGCCGGGGCTGACCGCGTTGACGCGGATGCCTTCCAGCACGACTTCCCGCGCCAGCCCGATGGGCAAGGTGTCGATCGCGCCCTTGGAGGCGGCATAGTCGACAAATTCGCCGGGCGAGCCGAGCCTCGCGGACGCCGAGGACAGGTTGACGATGGCGCCGCCCTTGCCGCCATGCCTCATCGACATGCGCTTCACCGCCTCGCGGGCGCACAGGAAGGAACCAACGACATTGATGCGCATCATGCGCTCCAGCCGCGCCATGCTCATCTCGTCGACCCGCGCCTTGACGTCGACGATGCCGGCATTGTTGACGAAAGCGTCGAGCCGGCCAAAGGCCTGGTCCACGGCTTCGAAGATTGCGATGACATCGGCCTCGTTGCCGACATCGCCCTTGACCGCGAAGGCGTCGCCGCCAGCGGCTTTGAGTTCGGCGACAAGAGCATCGGCAGCCGACTGGTTGGAGACGTAATTCACCGCCACGCGATAACCAGCCTCACTCGCCTGCCGGCAGATGGCCGCGCCGATGCCGCGGCTGCCGCCGGTGACCAGCAGTGTCTTCCTGTCCACATTCATTCCTGGCAGCCTTTCAGCACGAAGATGTCCCACGGCACTTTGGAGAAGCCGGCGGGGCCATAAGCGGCCGACATTTCGAGCGACGGCCCGAGATCGGGAAAGATCAGGCTTTTCGGCGCATCGGCGCCTTCGGCCGGCAGCAGGCCGATCGTGCCCTTCTCGTCGGCGCTGTAGATGACGCCTTCCCAGACCGTGCAGGCGGCAAGCTCCTCGCCGGTGACGTCGCCGGTCGGGCATTTGTACATCAGCGAGCCATGCGGCCGCGCGGCGCTGCCCTCGGTCCACATCGCGATGCCGTCGAGCACGACATTGTTGTCGAGGATCATGCGGAAAGTGTTGGTGATCGTCGCCGAGCTGCCGGCCGCGGCGAAGTCGATTTCGGCGCCGCTCTTTGCTTCGCCATAGACGGCGAGCTGGATCGGACAGGCGGCCTGCGCGCCGGAAGTCGCAGCCGTCAGCACCAGCGATCCGGCCATCAATCCGATCATGGGCGAGGCGGCATTCGTCATCACTTGGCCTGGTCGCCTTCTCGGCCGTCGGCGTTTTCGAGCACGCCGAAATCGGTCATCAGGACGACCGGGTCGCCGGCTGCGTCCAGTCCCCAGAAAGACGGATAGAAGCCATCGCCCCAGCCGCTCCAGAACATCGCGACGTTGACCGGATTGCCGGCGTCCGGATGGTGCATGACGAACCGGTCCTGGTTGGGCGCGAACTCGGCCGCCAGCACATCGTCATAATAGTTCTGATCCGGCTTGAGCTTGTCCTGCGCCGCCGACATCAGGGCCATCGCGGCCTTGTCCATGAACGAGCCGAGGCCGGCATCGACGGGATAGCCGAAGATCTCGTCGCCGTTCAGCGTCGAAACGTCCTGTCCTGGCAGAAGGGCAAGCTCCCAGCGCACCGGCACGCCGGGCCGGAAGCGAAGGAATGCGGCGGCGACGCGGCCCTGCGCCTCGAACAGCATGACCGGATAGCGCCCCGGCTTCACCCTGCGCGCCAGCGCCGGCCAGTCGTCGGTGGTGATCAGAGGATCGCAGGCGATGATCTCGCCGGTCGGGAGTTCGAGCTCGCCAATCGGCGTGACGGCGATCTTGCGCTCCGCCAATTGCGCGTCGGAGAGCGCAAAGATGCCGAAATTGCTGCTCGCCGTCGCCGGATCCCAGTCGGCGGCCACGGCGAGCGATGGGATGGCGGCGGAGAAGCCAAGCAGGATAGGGCCGCACCGGAAAGTCCGCCGCATGCCGCGCGCCGTCTGGCCGAGCCCGAACCCGAACTTTTCCAGCCAGCTGCTCACGGCACGACCGATCCGATCACAGATCGAGCACCAGCCGCTCGGGGTCCTCTAGGCTCTCCTTGACCCGCACCAGGAAGGTCACCGCTTCCTTGCCGTCGACGATGCGATGGTCGTAGCTGAGCGCCAGATACATCATCGGCCGGATGACGATCTGGCCGCCGACCACCACCGGCCGGTCCTGGATCTTGTGCATGCCAAGAATGCCGGACTGCGGCGCGTTCAGGATCGGCGTGGACATCAGCGAGCCGTAAACGCCGCCGTTGGAGATGGTGAAGGTGCCGCCTTGCATGTCGGCGACCGACAGCTTGCCGTCTCGCGCTGCCAGCCCAAGCCGGCCGATCTCCTTCTCGATCTCGGCGATGGACATCTGGTCGGCATCGCGCACCACCGGCACGACGAGGCCCTTTTCGGTGCCGACGGCGACGCCGACATGGGCAAAATTCTTGTAGATGATGTCGGTGCCGTCGATCTCGGCGTTGACCGCCGGGATTTCCTTCAGCGCATGCGTCACCGCCTTGGTGAAGAAACCCATGAAGCCGAGCTTCACGCCATGCTTCTTCTCGAACACGTCCTTGTACTTGGACCGCAACGCCATCACCGCGCTCATATCCACCTCATTGAAGGTGGTGAGCATGGCGGCGGTCGACTGCGCCTCCTTCAGGCGGCGTGCGATGGTCTGGCGCAGCTTGGTCATGCGCACGCGTTCCTCGCGCGGCGCATCCTCGGTCGAGGACGGCGCCCGGGCAACGACCGGCGCCGGAGCAGCCTTCGGCGTCTCGGCGGGCTGCGACGGCGCGCCCTTGGCGATGGCGTCGAGCACGTCGCCCTTCAGCACCTGGCCGCGTTTGCCGGAGCCGGACAACTGGTCGACCGAGAGATTGGCCTCCGCGATCAGCTTGGCGGCGGCAGGCGCCGGCGGCATGGTGCGCGGCTCGATCTGGCCGGCATCGCCAGCGATCCTGGCGGTTTCGGCCGCGGCCTGCTTGCCGGTGGATGCGGCATCCGGGCTGGAGGCCTGGGCGACTGCCTGCGGCTTGGTCGCCGGGGCCGCCCCACCCGCCGAAATCGAGCCGAGCAGCGCCCCGACATTGACTGTCTCGCCTTCCTTGACGGCGATCTCGGCCAGCGTTCCGGCGCCCGCGGCAGGCACTTCCACCGTCACCTTGTCGGTTTCGAGCTCGACCAGGGGCTCGTCCGCGGCGATCGCGTCGCCGACCTTCTTGAACCACTTGCCGACAGTCGCCTCGGTCACGGATTCGCCGAGAGTGGGGACGCGGATTTCGGTAGCCATTGTGCCTGTCCGTTGTCTTCTTGAGGTCTGTTTAATCAGGTCTGCTTATTCACCAAGCGCCTATTCGCCGAGAGCATCGTCGAGCAACGCGGCCAGCTGACTGAGATGCTTCGACATCAACCCTGTCGCCGGCGAGGCCGAGGCCGGCCGGCCGGTGTAGCGCACCCGCTGATGCTTGGCATCGATATGCGCCAGCACCCATTCGAGATAGGGGTCGATGAACGACCAGGCGCCCATGTTCTTGGGCTCCTCCTGGCACCACACCATCTCGGCGTTGCGGAAGCGTGACAGCTCGGTGATCAGCGCCTTGGCCGGGAACGGATAGAGCTGCTCGACGCGCAAAAGATAGATGTCGTTGATGCCGCGCTTCTCGCGCTCTTCGTAGAGGTCGTAATAGACCTTGCCCGAGCACAGCACGACACGGCGGATCTTGGAGTCCTTCACCAGCTTGATCGGCTGGTTGGGGAGCAGCTGCGCATCGTCCCACAACAGGCGGTGGAACGAACTTTCGCCCGACATTTCCGGCAGCGTCGACACCGCCCGCTTGTGGCGCAGCAGCGACTTCGGCGTCATCAGGATCAGCGGCTTGCGGAAGTCGCGCTTCAACTGCCGGCGCAGGATATGGAAGTAGTTGGCCGGCGTGGTGACGTTGGCGACCTGCATGTTGTCTTCCGCGCAGAGCTGCAGGAAGCGCTCCAGGCGCGCCGACGAATGCTCCGGCCCCTGGCCTTCATAGCCATGCGGCAAGAGGCAGACGAGACCCGACATTCTCAGCCACTTGCGCTCGCCCGACGAGATGAACTGGTCGAACACGACCTGGGCGCCGTTGGCGAAGTCGCCGAACTGCGCTTCCCAGAGCGTCAGCGCCTTGGGCTCGGCCAGGCTGTAGCCATATTCGAAGCCGAGCACCGCCTCTTCCGACAGCATCGAGTTGATGACCTCGTAGCCGGCCTGCGCCGCCGACAGATTGTTGAGCGGGATGTAGCGGTTCTCGTCGCGCTGGTCGTAAAGCACCGAATGGCGCTGCGAGAAGGTGCCGCGCTCCGAATCCTGGCCGGAAAGCCGGATCGGATTGCCGTCGAGCAGGATGGCGCCAAAGGCCAGCGCCTCGGCTGTCGACCAGTCGATGCCTTCGCCGGACTCGATCGCCTGGCGGCGGTTCTCGAGGAAGCGCAGGATGGTCTTGTGCGCCTCGAAATCCTTCGGCACCTCGGTCAGCTTCTTGCCGATCTCCTTCAGCGTGCGCACCGGCACGGCGGTCTTGCCGCGCCGTTGTTCGTCCTGGTTGTCGGCGGTGCGCAAACCCGACCACGCGCCGTCCAGCCAATCGGCCTTGTTGGGCTTGTAGTGCTGGCCGACTTCCCATTCGGCTTCCAGATGCGCGCGCCAGTCGGCCCGCATCTTGTCGACCTCGGCCTGGGTGACGTGGCCTTCGGCGATCAGCCGGTCGGCATAGACCTGCACCACGGTCTTATGGGTGCGGATGTTGCGGTACATGATCGGCTGGGTGAAGGCCGGCTCGTCGCCCTCATTGTGGCCGAAGCGGCGGTAGCAGAACATGTCCACCACCACCGGCTTGTGGAACTTCATGCGGAACTCGGTCGCGACCTTGGCGGCATGCACCACCGCTTCCGGATCGTCGCCGTTGACGTGGAAGATCGGCGCCTCGATCATCTTGGCCACATCCGACGGATAGGGCGAGGAGCGCGAGAAGCGCGGATTGGTGGTGAAGCCGATCTGGTTGTTGATGATGAAATGCAGCGTGCCTGCGACGCGATGGCCGCGCAGGCCCGACAGGCCGAGAATTTCGGCGATCACGCCCTGGCCAGCGAAGGCGGCGTCGCCATGCAAAAGCAGCGGCATCACCTTGGCGCGCTCCGACAGCGGAACGACCTCGCCGCGCTCGCGGCCGGCGAGCTGGTCCTGCTTGGCGCGCGCCTTGCCCATCACGACGGGGTCGACGATTTCCAGATGCGAGGGATTGGCCGTCAGCGACAGATGCACCTTGTTGCCGTCGAACTCGCGGTCCGACGAGGCGCCGAGATGGTACTTCACGTCGCCCGAGCCTTCGACCTCGTCGGGCGCGGCCGAGCCGCCCTTGAACTCGTGGAAGATGGCGCGATGCGGCTTGGCCATCACCTGGGAAAGCACGTTGAGGCGGCCGCGATGCGCCATGCCGAGCACGATTTCCTTCAGGCCGAGCTGGCCGCCGCGCTTGACGATCTGCTCCAGCGCCGGGATCAGCGACTCGCTGCCATCGAGGCCGAAACGCTTGGTGCCCTTGTACTTGACGTCGATATACTGCTCGAAGCCCTCGGCCTCGACCAGCTTCGACAGGATCGCCTTCTTGCCGGTGGCGGTGAAGGTGATCTCCTTGTCGGCGCCTTCGATGCGCGCCTGAATCCAGGCCTTCTCTTCCGGGTCGGAGATGTGCATGAACTCGACGCCGAGCGTCGAGCAATAGGTACGGGCCAGGATGTCCAGCATCTGCCGCACGGTGCCGAATTCGAGCCCCAGCACATTGTCGAGGAAGATCGGCCGGTCGTAGTCGGCTTCGATGAAGCCGTAATTCTCCGGCGACAGCTCGTTGTAATCCTCGAGCGGCTTGGCGATGCCGAGCGGGTCGAGATTGGCGTGCAGATGGCCGCGCATGCGGTAGGCGCGGATCATCATGATGGCGCGCACGGAATCGCGCGTCGCCTGGTGCACGTCGGCGTCGGAAAGCACGGCGCCGTTGATGACCGCCTTTCCCTTCACCTTCTTTTCGATCGCCTTCTCGATCAGCCCCCAATTGCCGTCGAGCGCCGAGACCAGCTCGCCATTGGCAGTCAGCGGCCAGGACGGCTTCGCCCAGGAGGCGCCCTTGGCGTTCTTGCGGACGTCGCCCGCGTCGTCCTTCAGCGCCGCGAAGAAGTCCTGCCACTCCGGATCGACGGAGGCGGGGTTGTCTTCATAGGCGGCGTAGAGCGCGTCGATATAGTCGGCATTGCCGCCATAGAGGAATGAGGTGAGCGAGAATTGGTCGTTGGCCTGATCTTGTCTTGCCATTTTCGTCTGCGGAGCCTGGCTCCGTCTCCTTTCGAGGGGAATAGTGAGTAGTCAGTAGTGAGTAGAACGATGGAAATTCCCGCTCAGCTGCTACTCGCCCGTTCTTCCCTGTTCACTACTGACTACTGCCTACTCACTACTGCCTTAACCCTTGATCGCCTCGACCAGCGTCGTGCCGAGCCGCGCCGGCGACGGCGAAACCTTGATGCCGGCCGATTCCATCGCCGCGATCTTGTCTTCCGCGCCGCCCTTGCCGCCCGAGATCACCGCGCCCGCATGGCCCATGGTTCGGCCGGCCGGCGCCGTGCGCCCGGCGATGAAGCCCGCCATCGGTTTCTTGCGGCCGCGCTTGGCTTCGTCCTTGAGGAACTGCGCGGCGTCTTCCTCGGCCGAGCCGCCGATCTCGCCGATCATGATGATCGACTTGGTCTCGTCGTCGGCGAGGAACATCTCCAGCACATCGATGAATTCGGTGCCCTTGACCGGGTCGCCGCCGATGCCCACCGCCGTGGTCTGGCCGAGGCCGACATTGGTGGTCTGGAAGACTGCCTCATAGGTAAGTGTTCCCGAGCGGGAAACAACGCCGACCGAGCCCTTGCGGAAGATGTTGCCGGGCATGATGCCGATCTTGCATTCGTCGGGCGTCAGCACGCCCGGGCAGTTCGGGCCGATCAGCCGCGAGGTGGAGCGATCGAGACGCGCCTTGACCTTGACCATGTCCATCACCGGGATGCCTTCGGTGATGCAGACGATCAGCGGGATCTCCGCCTCGATTGCCTCGATGATGGCTTCGGCAGCACCAGCCGGCGGCACATAGATGACCGAGGCGTTGGCGCCCGTCTTTGCCTTGCCTTCGGCCACCGTGGCGAAGATCGGCAAGCTCTCGCCCTTGGCGCCCGTCCAGGTCTCGCCGCCCTTCTTCGGATGGATGCCGCCCACCATCTTGGTGCCGTGATAGGCCAGCGCCTGCTCGGTGTGGAACGTGCCGGTCTTGCCGGTCAGGCCCTGCACCAGCACCTTCGTGTTCTTGTCGACGAGAATGGACATGGTGGCCCTTTTCTAAAAACCGTTGGTCGTGGAAGACTGCGCGGTCATGGTCACAGCCGCTTGAGATCGGCGACGGTGAGGTCGCTCTTGGCATTGCCGGTGTTGAGCGTTGTCGCCGGCTCGAACATCAGCACCACAGGTTCTTTGCTGAGCGAGCGTGGCCGGTGTTCGGTGCCTTTCGGCACGACGATGAAGTCGCCCTCGCCGAGCTCGACCGGCCCGTCGCGGAAATCGATGGCGATCCTGCCGCGCAGCACCAGGAAGGCCTCGTCCTCGTTGTCATGCGCGTGCCAGTCGAAAACCTCGCCGAACTTGGCGACCTTCGCCTGGCTGTCGTTGACGTCGCCGGCGATATGCGGATCGAAGACCTTGGTGATCGTCCGATCCGCTGCCTCGACCAAGTTTATCTTGCGCGGGGGCATCCGTTCAGCCCTTCACCGCCTTGACAATCTTCTTGGCTGCGTCGTCGAGATCATCGGCCGACACCACGTTCAAGCCGCTGTCGTTGATGATCTTCTTGCCGAGCTCGGCATTGGTGCCTTCCAGCCGCACCACCAGCGGCACTTTCAGGCCGACTTCCTTGACCGCGGCGATGACGCCTTCGGCGATGACGTCGCACTTCATGATGCCGCCGAAGATGTTGATCAGGATGCCTTCGACCGCGGGGTCCTTGGTGATGATCTTGAACGCCGCCGTCACCTTCTCCTTCGAAGCGCCGCCGCCGACGTCGAGGAAGTTAGCCGGCTCAGCGCCGTAGAGCTTGATGATGTCCATCGTCGCCATGGCAAGGCCGGCGCCGTTGACCATGCAGCCGATATTGCCGTCGAGCGCGACATAGGCGAGATCGTATTTCGACGCCTCGATCTCCTTCTCGTCCTCTTCGGTGGTGTCGCGCAGTTCCATCACGTCCGGGTGGCGGAACAGCGCGTTGTTGTCGAACGATACTTTTGCGTCGAGCACGCGCAGATGGCCGTCCTTCATGACGATCAGCGGATTGACCTCGAGCAGGCTCATGTCCTTCTCGACGAAGGCCTTGTAGAGGATCGGGAACAGCGTGCCGCCATCCTTGGCCGCGTCGCCGTCCAGTTTCAACGCGGCGTTGAGCTTCTTCACGTCGTCGGCGCTCACGCCCTTTTCCGGGTCGATGGCGACGGTGACGATTTTTTCGGGCGTGTCGTGCGCGACCGTCTCGATATCCATGCCGCCCTCGGTCGAGACGACGAAGGCGATGCGGCCGACCGAACGGTCGACCAGGATCGACAGATAGAGTTCGCGCTCGATGTCGGCGCCGTCCTCGATATAGAGGCGGTTGACCTGCTTGCCGGCCGGACCGGTCTGCTTGGTCACCAGCGTGTGGCCGAGCATCTCGTTGGCGTTGGCGACCACTTCGGCCGCCGACTTCGCCAGCCGCACGCCGCCCTTGGCGTCCGGGCCGAGTTCCTTGAACTTGCCCTTGCCGCGGCCGCCGGCATGGATCTGGCTCTTCACGACATAGAGCGGGCCGGGCAGCGCTTGTGCCGCGGCCTCCGCCTCGCTTGCCTTGAACACCGGAACGCCGCTTGCAACCGGCGCGCCGAACGTCTTCAGCAGCGCCTTGGCCTGATACTCATGGATGTTCATGCGCTTGGTCTCCGGGGAGGACGGTTTACTTGCCGGCGAGATGCGGGGCGATCTTGGTGCAGGCCTCGGTCAGGCCCTGGACCGCCGCCACCGAGGAATCGAACATCTTCTGCTCGGTCTTGGAGAGGTCGATCTCGATGACGCGCTCGACGCCGCCGGCGCCGATCACCACCGGCACGCCGACATAGGTGCCCTTGATGCCGTACTGGCCCGAGAGGTGCGCGGCGCAGGGCAACACGCGCTTCTTGTCCTTGAGGTAGGATTCGGCCATGGCGATCGCCGAGGCCGCCGGCGCGTAATAGGCCGAGCCGGTCTTGAGCAGGCCGACGATCTCGGCGCCGCCATCGCGCGTGCGCTGCACGATCTGGTCGAGCTTCTCCTTCGAGGTCCAGCCCATCTTGACGAGGTCGGGCAGCGGGATGCCCGACACGGTCGAATAGCGGATCATCGGCACCATCGAGTCGCCATGGCCGCCGAGCACGAAAGCGGTCACGTCCTCGACCGAGACCTTGAATTCCTCGGCCAGGAAGTAGCGGAAACGGGCGCTGTCGAGCACGCCGGCCATGCCGACGACATGGCTGGTCGGCAGGCCGGAGAACTTCTGCAGCGCCCAGACCATCGCGTCGAGCGGGTTGGTGATGCAGATGACGAAAGCCTTCGGCGCGTACTTCTTCAAGCCGGCGCCGACCTGTTCCATCACCTTGAGGTTGATCCCGAGAAGGTCGTCGCGGCTCATGCCGGGCTTGCGCGGCACGCCGGCGGTGACGATGCACACATCCGCGCCCTCGATGCCGGCATAGTCGTTGACGCCGGTCAGCCTGGAATCGAACCCGTCGACAGGAGAAGACTGCGCGATGTCGAGGCCCTTGCCCTGCGGAATGCCCTCGGCGATATCGAACAGCACCACGTCGCCGAGATCCTTGAGGCCGATCATATGGGCGAGCGTGCCGCCGATCATGCCCGAGCCGATGAGCGCTATCTTGTTGCGTGCCATGTGAGGATGTTTTCCTTTGTCTGTGACGAGGTCGTGACGGGCCAGGGAGGCCGAAAGGATGCGGGAAACCGCGAGATTGGCCGCATCGAATAACTCCGACACGGAAGAAATTCAAACGATTATTTTGAGCCCAACATTTTCAATCGGTTAGATGCATCGGGAATTACGTAAACGTCAAAGTTTGTGAGCCGACTGAGGAGAATTTACACAATGAACGTCGAAATCAGAAGGCTTCATCCCGGGGATGACGCCCTTGTGATGCGGGTGGCCGACGACGTGTTCGACGAGCCGGTGCGGCCCGACCGCCTCGCCGCCTGTCTCGCCGCGCCCGGCCATTTCATGATCGTGGCTATAGTTGGCCAAACCGTGGTCGGCCAATGCGCCGCCGTCATCCACCGCCACCCGGACAAGGTGAGCGAGTTCTATATCGACGAGGTCGGCGTGGCGCCGCCCTTCCAGCGGCGGGGAATCGCGCGAAAAATGCTCGACGCCATGTTCGAGATCGGCCGCGAGCATGGCTGCGAGGAAGCATGGGTGGGGACCGAGCCCGACAACGAGCCGGCGCGGGCGCTTTACGAGACAAGGCGGGAGCCGCATGGGAAGGCGGAGGATTTCGTGATGTATGTGTATCGGCTTTGAGGCTAGCCGAAGACCCCTCCGCTTCGTCGTTCTAGGGCGGAGTAAGGAGCGAAGCGACGCGCGCAGACCCTAGAATGACGAAGGTAATCCCTTCTACCCCTGCGCCTGTCTCGCCGCGGCGGTCGCCGCCCCGTCCTTCCGCCGCTCCGTCCAGTCGTCCAGCCAGTCGCGGCTCTGCATCTCGACCAGGCGCGAGGCGGTGCGCTCGAATTCGAACACCTCCGTGCCGCGCTTGGCCGTGTAGAGCCCTTGCGGAGGCGCCGCGGCGCTCATCACCAGCCGCATGCGGTGGTCGTAAAGCGTGTCGATCAAAAGGATGAAGCGCTTGGCCTCGTTGCGCATGCCTTCGCCAAGCACCGGCACATGGTCGATGAACACGGTCGAGAAGCGGCCGGCGATCGCCAGATAATCGCGCGCGCCGAGCGGCTTTTCGCAAAGATCGGCAAAGGAAAAGCGCGCGGCGTCGCCGGCGGCGCGCGGCACGACGAGGTGGCGGCCTTTGAGCGTCAACATGACTTCGCCGGCCGGCTGGCCATACGTCATCGCCTTCCAGGCTTCGTCCAGCGCGCGCTCGGCCGCGGCATCGTCCGGCGTGACATAAACCGGCTGGCGGTCGAGCTTTTCCTGCCGGTAGTCCTTCTCGGCATCGAGCGTCATCACATGGGCGTTGCGCTCGAGCAGCGAGATGAACGGCAAAAAGAGCTGGCGGTTCAGCCCGTCGCGATAGAGGTTCTCCGGCGCCACGTTGGAGGTGGCGACCAGCACCACGCCGCTGGCGAACAGCGCCGAGAACAGCCGCGACAGGATCATCGCGTCGGCAATGTCGCTGACGGAGAACTCGTCGAAGCACAGCACCCAGGCTTCATCGGCCAGCGCCCGGGCGACAGGCGGGATCGGGTCGTCTTCCTTGACGTCACCGTTCTTTCGCGCCGCCCGGTGCTTCTGGATGCGGTCCTGCACATCGGCCATGAAGTCGTTGAAATGCACACGGCGCTTGCGCCGGACCGGCAGCAATTCGAAGAACATGTCCATCAGCATGGTCTTGCCGCGGCCGACGCCGCCATGGATGTAGAGGCCCTTGACTGGCTCGCGCGGCTGCCGCTTGGCCGCGAACAGCCAGCCCAGCGCGCTCGATTTCTGCGCCAGCCTTTTTGCCGAGATCTCTTCGATCAGCCGGTCGAGCGCTGCGACGATGCGCTCCTGCGCCGGGTCGCGCTCGACCGCGCCGCTCTGGACGAGATGGTCATAGCGCTGCCTGACGGTCGCATGGGTCTGGATACCGTCGCGAAGATGCATGGGTCACGTCAGCTGGAGCAATTCCGGCTTTCCGCCCGGAATTGCGTGGAAGCAATAGTCGGTTTCGCTCACCTTGTAAGCGAGATCGGCTGCCCGCTGGAAGTCTGGCCGTCGAACTTTTCGCCGCCCGACGAATAGAGCCTGGCCAGCGTACCGCCATTTTCGTCATAAAGCGTCAGCTGCTTGCCGGCGACGTTCCACGACTTGATGCCGTCGATCGGAGCGGGGCAATGCAGCGGACCGGCGCGGTAGCCGGCGCCGAACTTGGTCTGCGGCGTTGCCACCTTGCAGCTCTGCCCGGAGACGTTGACGTTCCAGACGCCGGCGACGCTGGCCGCGGTGAGATCGGTGGCGCCGGCGGGCGCCGTGCCATCCGGCGGCAGCGAGGCGACCTGGCTGTTCTTCGGAGCGGTCGGGAATTGCGACGGATCGGTGGCGCCGGGGGAGACCGGCGGCGGCAGCTGATTCTGCGTCACCGTGCCGGAGGGCGCCGGGGTCAGCGGCGCCGGCTGCTGGTCGTCCATCGACGAGAAGCGCGAGGTCGAGCAGCCGCTCGCAACCAGCGCGGCCAGCGATACGGCCACGAGGCCACTCTTCGAAAAGAGGTGAAGCCGCGAAAAGGGGCGGGTCATCGAAAAATTCATCAAAACCTCCGTCGGATCCGGCCGGGGGGAGCCATCCGCGTAATCTCTGCTTCACCAAGATGGCGAAGGTGGCAGAATTTCAACCTGATATGGTTAAAATAGGGTTTTCGAGCCAGCTGTTGCAAATTTATCGCAGCCGGGAGCCGAAGCCGGGAAAATGCCGAAACACTCTCCTAAGCTATTGAAATGGAGCATTAAATCCTGGCGCTCGGCACAAAGACATAGCCGTCCGGGCCGACGATGTAGCATTCGCGCAAGCCATGCGGCTTGTCGATCGAGCCGGCCAGCACGACGTGGCCGAGCGCCGCCGCCTTTTTCTCGACCGAATCCGGATCGGCGCCGTAAAGGCGCAGTTCGATACCGGCCCCGCGAGTCTCGGCGCCCGCGGTGACGCCGGTCATCGGATTGTCCAGATAGGAATGGTCGGCGTGCAGCATGAAGATCGAGCCCAGAAGCTCGATCGCCGCGAAATCCTCGTCGGCATAGATGATCCGGGCGCCAAGCACGTCGCGGCAGAAAGCCTCCATCGCCGTCATGTCGGTGACCAACAAGTTGACGCCGACCCCATGCGGCAGCGAGCGGCCGAAATCCTCGGCCTTCATCCACGGTGTCTTGGTTCGCTTCATTGCCATGGCGATCACCCCTCTCTCCCGATCCTAGACGAGCCGGGCTTCGGCCATTGGCATTCGCCGGCAAAATGCTTGCGCCAGACAGGCACGTCCTTATCTCAGGAAACGACACAAACGGGCGGGAAACAGAATGGCCGCGAGAACAGGAACCGCCAACCGCTACTACAGCGGGCCGCCCAGCGATCATTTCGACGGCGCCTTGTTCTTCAATCCCGGCGGCAAGCCGCCCGGGCGCTTCACCGATCTCCTCAAATGGCAATTCGGCGGCGGGCGGGCGAAATGGCCGGCAACGATTCCGAGCCCTTATCCCCCGGCCAAGCCGGACCTACGGGTGGAAGGCAGCGCGCTGAGGCTCACCATGGTCGGCCATGCCTCGCTACTCATCCAGACGGCGGGCTTGAACATCCTGACCGATCCGGTCTGGTCGGAGCGCGCCTCGCCTTTCGCCTTCGCCGGGCCGAAAAGGGTCAATGCGCCGGGAATTATCTTCGCCGACCTGCCGCCGATCGACCTGGTCCTGATCAGCCACAATCACTACGACCATCTCGACCTCGCCACGCTGAAGCGGCTGAAAAAGAGCCACGACCCGCTGGTGATCGCGCCGCTCGGCAACGACGCCATCATCGGCCGCGCGGCGCCCGGCATGCGGCTCAGCGTGCATGATTGGGGCGACAGGCTGAGCGTCGGCGCGGCCGCCATCCACATCGAGCCGGCGCATCACTGGTCGGCGCGCGGCGGGCGCGACCGCCGCATGGCGCTGTGGGCGGGCTTCGTCATCGAGACGGCGGCGGGCAATATCTATTTCGCCGGCGACACCGGTTTCCATGACGGCATCAATTACCGGCTGATGGCGCAAAAGCATGGCGGCTTCCGCCTCGCCATCCTGCCGATCGGCGCCTATGAGCCGCGCTGGTTCATGGCGCCGCAGCACCAGAACCCGCAGGAAGCCGTTCAGGGCATGAAGCTGTGCAATGCGGCTCACGTCGCAGGCTGCCATTGGGGCACATTCCATCTCACCGACGAGCCGATCGAGGAGCCGGCGCAAAAACTGGCCGAGGCGCTGGCGGCTGAAGGCTTGCCCTCGGAACGATTCCACGCCATGCGGCCCGCAGAGGTATGGGACGTGCCGCCCGTCTGACAAAGGAACCCAAGCCGGCGAAACGCGTTGGTTCGCGACGCAATTTCGCCGGAGCTTCCCCATGATCAAGTGGATCATCATCCTTTTGATTGTCGCCGCCGCCGCGAGCCTGCTTGGCATGCCGGCGCTGGCCGGCGCCGCCGCCACGGGCGCGCGCATCCTTATCGGCATCGTGCTGATCATCTTCCTGCTGATCGTGCTCGGCGTCTTTGCAGTAACTTAAGCGCGACCCCTTGGTCGTCGCGGCGCGACCTTTTGGTCGTCGCAGCGCGACTGCTTAGTCGTCGCGACGCGACCTCTTGGTCGTCGCCACTTGGCTGGACTGGTAATTCCCGCCCGTTTCCGCCATATAGCGCCCAAACGGATTGGAATGACCGGTTAGATGGCAGGCACCGCCCCCTTCGCCAAGATGAACGGCATCGGCAACGAGATCATCGTTGCCGATATGCGCGGTCGCGCCGACAAGGTGACGGCCGCGGCGGCGATCGCGCTCAATGCCGGCGAGGCGACGAAGTTCGACCAGATCATGGCGATCCATGATGCGAAGACGCCGGGCACCGCCTACTATGTCGACATCCTGAATTCCGATGGCACCAGTGCGCAGGCCTGCGGCAACGGCATGCGCTGCGTGGCGCAGGCTTTGGCTGCCGAGACGGGCAACAAGAGCTTCAGCTTCGAGACCCGCGCCGGCATCGTGAATGCGCAGGAGCACCCCGACGGCCTGATCTCGGTCGACATGGGCAAGCCCCGCTTCGGCTGGCGGGAGATCCCGCTGGCGGAAGAATTCCGCGATACCCGCATGATCGAATTGCAGATCGGCCCGATCGACGCCCCGGTGCTGCATTCGCCCTCGGCGCTGTCGATGGGCAACCCGCATGCCATCTTCTGGGTCGACAACGACGTCTGGTCCTACGAGCTCGACCGCTTCGGCCCGCTGCTCGAGAACCATCCGATCTTTCCCGAGCGCGCCAACATTACCATCGCCCAGGTGACCTCGCCTGAAACCATGATCATCCGCACTTGGGAGCGCGGCGCCGGCCTCACCAAGGCCTGCGGCTCGGCGGCTTGCGCCGCCGTGGTCGCGGCCGCCCGCACCAGGCGCACCGGCCGCAGCGTTTCGCTGCTGACGCCGGGCGGCGGCGAGCTCAATGTCGAATGGCGCAATGACGACCACGTCATCCTGACCGGCGCGGCCGAATGGGAATTTTCCGGCAGCTTCGATCCCTCGACCGGCGCCTGGGCCCGCGACACCGAAAGCGCCGCCTGATGTCCGCCCTTCAAAAGGGCGCGCCCCAAGCCCCCACCGGCAAGGGTATCGACGTCGTCACCTTCGGCTGCCGCCTCAACACCTATGAATCGGAAGTGATGCGCCGCGAGGCCGAAAGCGCCGGCCTCGGCGCGCTCCAGGGCGGCGCTGTCATCTTCAACACCTGCGCCGTCACGGCGGAAGCGGTGCGCCAGGCCAAGCAGGCGATCCGCAAGGCGCGCCGCGAGAACCCTTCGGCCCGCATCATCGTCACCGGCTGCGCGGCGCAGACCGAGCCGCAGAATTTCGCCGCCATGGACGAGGTCGACCTGGTGCTTGGCAATGAGGAAAAGCTCAAGGCCAACTCCTACCGCGCGCTGCCCGATTTCGGCGTCAACGACACCGAGAAGGCGCGCGTCAACGACATCTTTTCCGTGCGCGAGACGGCAAGCCACATGGTCGACGCCATCGAGGGCCGGGCGCGCGCTTTCGTCCAGGTCCAGAACGGCTGCGACCATCGCTGCACCTTCTGCATCATCCCTTACGGCCGCGGCAATTCGCGCTCCGTGCCGATGGGCGCGGTGGTCGAGCAGGTCAAGCGGCTGGCCGGCAACGGCTATGCCGAGATCGTTTTGACCGGCGTCGACATGACCAGCTTCGGCGCCGACCTACCCGGTAGCCCAAAGCTTGGAAAGCTGGTGAAGACGATCCTGCGCCAGGTTCCGGACGTGAAGCGGCTGCGGTTGTCCTCGATCGATTCCATCGAGGCCGACGACGACCTGCTCGACGCCATCGCCACCGAGCAGAGGCTGATGCCGCATCTGCACCTGTCGCTGCAGTCGGGCGACGACATGATCCTGAAGCGCATGAAGCGCCGGCATCTGCGCGACCAGTCGATCCGCTTCTGCGAGGACGTGCGCAAGCTGCGTCCTGCAATCGTCTTCGGCGCCGACATCATCGCCGGCTTCCCGACCGAGACCGAGGCGATGTTCGAGAATTCGGAAAGAATAATCGAGGAATGCGGGCTGACGCATCTCCACGTCTTTCCGTTCAGCCCACGCGAAGGCACGCCCGCCGCACGCATGCCCCAGGTCCGCCGCGAGGTGGTGAAGGCGCGCGCCGCAAGGCTGCGCGCGGCGGGCGAGGCCGCCTATCGTCGTCACCTTTCGTCGCTTCCCGGCACGCGACAGTCGATCCTGGTCGAGCGCGACGGACTTGGCCGCACCGAGGGTTTCACGCTGGTCGCGATCGACACCGGCGCGCCCGGGGAGATCGTCGATGCCGTGATCGCCGGCCATGACGGCGCCCGACTGATTGCGGCGCCCTCTGCCGCGCAAGCCGCCTGAGACTGCGAGACGCATGGCTGGTTTCTTCAAGAAGATATTTTCGTTCGGCAGAAAAGAGGTCGTCGAGGAGCGCGCCGACGAGACGCTGCCGCCGATCAAGTGGGACGCGCTCGACGCGCTGAAGCCGGAGGCCGAGCCTCAATCGGTTCCCGAAGAGCCGAAGCCCGAGCCTGCTCCATCCATCCCGCCGGCACCGGAGCCGACCATTCCCGCCGAGCCGGAACCGCTGCCGCAGCCCGAGCCGGAAGAAGAGCCGCAACCGGCGCCCGAGAAGCCGGAGCCGCCTGCCCCCGAGGAAGTGCCGCCGGCACAACCCGAGCCCTTACCCGCGCCGACACCAGAACCCGAACCTGCTCCGCAGGAAGTGCCCGCACCCGCGCCGGCTCAGCCGGACATCGAGCCTTCGCGTCCGGAACCGCAGCCGGAGCAGCCACCGGTCGAAGTGCCGACGCCGCCTGCCGAAGTCCCGGTCGAAACGCCGCCGCCCATCGAGGTTCCGTCAGTGGCGCCGCCCTCTGTGGAACCATCCGCCGAAGCCGGCGCGGAAATCGCGCCTCCTATTCGACAGCCAGCGCCCGTCGAGCCGCAGCCGATCCTGGCCGAGATCGCGCCGGAACCGGAGGCCGTGCCGCCGTCAAAGCCCACGCCCTCTGCCGGCAAGGTGACGGTTTCAAAGAAGGTCGAGCAGAAGGCGGAGCCGGTAAAGGCGCCGGAGCCGGCGCCGCGGCGCTCCTGGTTCCAGCGCATGCGCGAAGGGCTCGCCCGCTCCTCGCGCGAGCTCACCGGCAACATTGCCGGCGTCTTCACCAAGCGCAAGCTGGACGAGGACACGCTGCAGGATCTGGAAGACGTGCTGATCCGCGCCGATCTCGGCGTGGAGACAGCTCTGCGCGTCACCGATTCTCTCGCCTCGAGCCGCTACGGCAAGGATGTCTCCGACGCGGAAGTCCGCGCCGTGATGGCGGCGGAGGTGGAGAAGGTGCTGGCGCCGGTCGCCAGGCCGCTCGAGCTCGATCTCAGCCATAAGCCGCATGTCGTCCTGGTCGTCGGCGTCAACGGCACCGGCAAGACGACCACCATCGGCAAGCTCGCCGCTAAGCTCACCGACGGCGGCCTCAAGGTGATGCTGGCCGCCGGCGACACGTTCCGCGCCGCCGCGATCGAGCAGCTCAAGATCTGGGGCGAGCGCACGAAATCGCCGGTCGTCGCCTCCAAGCTCGGCGCCGATGCGGCCGGCCTCGCCTATGACGCCTTCGAGAAGGCGAAGGAGGCCGGCTCCGACGTGCTGATCATCGACACGGCCGGGCGCCTGCAGAACAAGACCGAGCTGATGGCGGAGCTGGAAAAGATCGTGCGCGTGTTGGGCAAGCTCGATCCGGAAGCGCCGCATACGGTGCTGCAGACGGTCGACGCCACCACTGGCCAGAACGCGCTGAACCAGGTCGAGATCTTCCGCAACGTCGCCGGCGTCAACGGGCTGGTGATGACCAAGCTGGACGGCACGGCGCGCGGCGGTATTCTGGTGGCGATCGCCGCCAAGCATCGGCTGCCGGTCTATTTCATCGGCGTCGGCGAGCAGGTCGACGACCTCGAACCGTTTTCCGCCAGCGAATTCGCCAGGGCGATCGCCGGCGTGGCTTGAACAAAGGCGCGATCTTGGAAGGGCCGCCTGCTTTTCGGCCAGATCATGCGCAAGAAGGACTTTTATGAACATCCTCGAACGCGACCCGTCCGATCCTCGCCGCAAGCCGATCAACCCCGGCTTGAAGTTCCTGCTCGAGCTCGGGCCAGGGCTCGTGTTCTTCTTCACCACCATCCGCGGCGAGTGGCTGGCCGAGAAATTTCCGATACTCAGCCATCTCGGCGAGCCGATCCTGATCGCCACCGCCTTCTTCATGGTCGCGACGGCGCTTTCGCTCGGCGTCTCCTGGCTGCTGACGCGCAGCCTGCCGCTGATGCCGCTGGTCTCGGCGATCGTCGTCTTCGTCTTCGGCGCGCTGGCGCTTTACCTGCAGGACAAGACCTTCGCCTTCATGAAGCCGACGATCATCAATTCGCTGTTCGGCGTCACGCTGCTCGGCGGGCTTCTGTTCGGCCGGTCGCTGCTTGGTTACGTTTTCGATTCCGCCTTCCAGCTCGATGCCGAGGGCTGGCGCAAGCTGACCTTCCGCTGGGGGCTGTTCTTCCTCTTCCTCGCCGTGCTCAACGAGGTCGTGTGGCGCAACTTTTCCGAGGCGACCTGGCTTTATTTCAAGGTCTGGGGCACGATCCCGATCACCTTGCTGTTCACCTTCAGCCAGATGCCGCTGATCATGCGCCACTCGCTGGAGGAAAAAGCCAAGGAAGAGAAGGCCGGGAATTAAAGCAACCCGGGAAAAGCGTGCAGCGGTTTTCCATCCGAAGTTGCGTCGAAACAAAGAGGGGGCGGCATGGAATTCCTCACCACGCATGACGAGCTGAGGACGATCTACAAGACGCCCCGGCCGACCGACGGCTCGATCCGCAAGGAGCTCAAAAACCTCGACGGCCATTGCCGTTCGTTCATCGGCAAGAGTCCCTTCGTGCTGATCGGCTCCTCCGACGGCGCCGGCAATGCCGACGTGACGCCTAGCGCATGACCCCGAAAATCGAAATCGATTTTCGGAAAGGATCATGCGCCAAATCAAAAGTGTTACAGCGTCCTTTGCGCGTCCAAAGGACGCGCGGCGCTGTAAGGGCGACAAGCCCGGCTTCACCGCCATCCTCGACAACTCCACCATCGCCATTCCCGATCGTCCCGGCAACAACCGGCTGGACACGCTGGAAAACATCATCCGCAACCCATCGGTCGGGCTGCTCTTCCTCATCCCCGGCATGAACGAGACGCTGCGCGTCAATGGCGATGCCCGCATCACCGTCGATCCCACCTTGCGCGAGCGCCTTGCGGTCGACGGCAAGGAGCCGCAAAGCGTGATCGTGGTGACGGTCAAGGCCGCCTATATGCACTGCGCCAAGGCCTTCATGCGATCGGATCTGTGGAAGCCGGAGACCTGGTACGACCGCGCGACCCTGCCGACGCTCGGCCAGATCATACGCGACCAGTTGGCCCTTGGCGAAAGCGCCGGCGAGATCGACCGCGAGCTGGACGACGATTACCGCCAGACCATGTGGTAGGCTTCGCGGACGACTCAACCCTTCGTCCGGCTCCCTCCCTTGATCGAGATCATCGCCATATCGGGCAGCCTGCGCGCCGCCTCGACCAACTCGGCCCTGGTTGCCGCATTGGCCGCCAACGCGCCCGCGAACTGCCGCGTCGAGGTTTATGACGGCCTTGGCCGGCTGCCGATCTTCAACCCCGACGACGAGGGCGAGCGCACGCCGCCGGAAGCGGCACGTCTGATCGAGATGGTCACCCAGGCCGACGGCGTCGTCGTCTCCTGCCCGGAATATGCGCATGGCGTGCCCGGCGGCATGAAGAACGCGCTGGACTGGCTGGTCTCGCGCGACGCCGCGGTGGGCAAGCCGGCGATGCTGGTCCACGCCTCGCCCCGTTCGCTCTATGCGCGGGCGGCACTGGCCGAGATCATGCGGACGATGTCGTTCGCGATGTATGAGGAGGGGACGCTGGAGATCGCGCTGCTGGGCAAGAAGCCGGCGGAGATGGAGGCGATCCTCAGCGAGGATGCGAACCGGCGGGCGATCCGTGAGGCGGTGCGGGGTTTTGCGGGTTTTATTCGCGGACAAACATAAGGTCGTCATTCTAGGGCGGAGCAAGGAGCGAAGCGACGCGGCGCAGACCCTGACGCTAAGGCGTTGCAACGCTTACAGAATTCTGCGCCGTTGCGCTCGACGTCGAAGGTCACGGAATGGATCCTCGGGTCAAGCCCGAGGATGACGAACGCGAAGGGAAGCGCCCACATCTCGCCGTCGCCGAAAGAACCTCGCAGGCACCCGAACCTGCTGCGTCTTACCCCTTCCGCAGCGTCTCGACATCGGTCTTGCCGACATACCAGTCGCGGGCGTTGACCTCCTCGAACACCACCCAGACATCGTCATTGCCGAGCCCGGTGGCGTCCATGATGGCCGCGGTCACCTTCTTCGCGATGTCAGCCTTCTTGCCGGCCGGATCGGCGGCGATCACTTCCTTGACGATGCGGATGTTGACGAATGGCATGATGTTCTCCCCGTGGTTTCTTCCGTTTGGCGTCAGGCGACGGTTTGGCAATTCGCTCCGGCAAAGCGGATGGCGGTGGTTGCGGGAGCCGCAGCGCCGCGGGCGCTGCTGGGATGCGCAGAAAGGCCAGGAATGGCCGAAGAAGCGCCTGCAGAACCTTCAATAGGTTTTCGCCCCATTCACCATCAGCCGCACCATGTAGAGCGAGGTGGTGCCGGCGATGTAGAGACAGTTGAGCTTGTTGCCGCCGAACACGCAGTTGGCGGTCACTTCCGGCACCTTGACCTTGCCGATCAGCGTGCCGTCCGGATCGTAGCAATGGATGCCGTCGGCAGCACTCGTCCAGATGCGCCCGTCGGAATCGAGCCGGAACCCGTCGAACAGGCCGGCGGTGCAGTCTGCGAAGACCTTGCCGCCGGAAACCTTCTTGCCGTGCTTGCCGACGTTGAAGACGCGCATATGCGCCGGGTTCTTCTCGCCATGCGTGCGGCCGGTGTCGACGACATAGAGCAGGCTCTCGTCGAGCGAGAAGGCGAGCCCGTTCGGCCGCACCATGTCGGTGATGACGGCCTCGACATCGCCCGTATCGGGATCGACGCGATAGACATTGCAGGCGCCGATCTCGCTCTCTGCCTTGTCGCCCTCATAATCGGTGTCGATGCCGTAGCTCGGATCGGTGAACCAGATCGAGCCGTCGGAGCGCACCACCACGTCGTTGGGCGAGTTCAGCCGCTTGCCCTTCCACTTCTCGGCGATGGTCGTGATAGAGCCGTCGAATTCGGTGCGGCTGACGCGGCGGCCGGAATGCTCGCAGGTCACCAGCCGGCCCTGCCGGTCGACGGTGTTGCCGTTGGAATTGCCGGACGGCTGCCGGAACACGCTGACGCTGCCGTCGGTCTCGTCATAGCGCAGCATGCGGTTGTTCGGGATATCCGACCAGACGACATAGCGGCCGGCGGCGAACCAGGCCGGCCCTTCCGCCCAGCGGCACCCGGTGAACAGCTTTTCCACCTGGGCGCTGCCGTTGAACAGGCGCGCGAAGCGCGGATCGAGAACGTCGTAATAGTCTTCGGCCGCCATGCATTTCCTCCCGGCATCAGGTGACGGGCGGATCAAGCCAGCCTGGAAGCGATCTGGCAAGACGGCAGGCCCGTAATTTGTATGACAAAACAGATGAGAACTGCGTGAAGCGGGTCTTGCGTACCGCGTCGGACGCATAGCCTGTTAGCCCGCGATTAACCGGCTATGCGCTGGTTGCAATGGTGCATTGCAACATCTTTCTTTTGCAATGCATCATTCCTATGTCATCCTCACAATCGTCAGGGAGGAACAACTAAGAAGGAACCCTGTCATGTTCGACAATCTTGTCTCCCGCGCCCGCGCCAGCATGGCCAAGCGCCGTCATTACAACCGCCTCGTCGCCGAAATCGAGAACCTGTCCAGCCGCGATCTCGCCGATCTGCGCGCCGACCGTTCGGAAATGCTCTACCAGGTCCACAAGCAGATCTATGGTTGATCCTTTTTCGACCCGCAGCTCGACCTCGCGGCGCGTTGAGATTCAGGTCAGGCCGAGTCGAAAGTGGTGGCTGCCGAGAACCGGAGCGGAGCGTACTTTTAGGTACGTGAGCACCGGAAGCGCAGGAAGCCGGCACTTGCAGGCCGGCCTCACCTGAATATCAATGCGCCGCCAGCGCTTTCTCGATCTGCGGCAACAGCAACGCCCTGACCGACTCGGGCGTCAGCGGCCCGACATGCTTGTAGGCAATCCTGCCATCCTTGCCGATGACGAAGGTCTCGGGCACGCCATAGACGCCCCAGTCGATCGCCGCGCGCCCGGCCGGATCGACGCCGATCGCCTGATACGGATTGCCGAGATCGCCAAGGAAGCGGCGGGCGTTTTCCGGCTGGTCCTTGTAGTTCAGCGCGGCAAGCGTGAAGCGCTTGTCCTGCGACAGGCCGAGCAGCACCGGATGCTCCTCCCGGCACGGCGCGCACCAGGACGCGAACACGTTGACCAGCGTCACCTTGCCGGTAAAGGACTTTGTATCCAGCCCCGGCAGGCTGGTCCCTTCGAGCGGCGGCAGGCTGGTCTGCGGCGCCGGCAGTCCGATCAATGCCGAGGGGATTTCAGAGGCGTCGCGGCCCGAAAGCAGCTGCCACAGGAACAGCCCCGCCAGCCCCAGGAACACCAGCAGCGGCAGAAGCACGAACAGGCGGCGCCGCGGCGCCGGCGTTTCGGTTTCGATGCTCATGATTTGACAGCCTTGTCGGAGCGCCGGCGCACTCCGGCCGCTTCCAGCGCCGCGAGCTCGCGCTTGCGCGCCCGCTGGTCGAGCAGGATCCAGCTGACCAGCCCGGCGAGCACCACGGCGGTGATGGCATAGGCGGCGGTGACGAAGAGGGCATGCGCGCTCATGTCAGCCGCTCCTCGCTCTCCGCCGTGCCAATCGTTGCGATCATGTCTTCCCTTAACCTCGCGCCGGCAGTTCCGCAATTTGTCGCGGTGCCGCAGTGAAGGAACGTTCTCGTCGTCTCAATCCGTCCCGTGCCGCAGTGCCAATGCCGCCGCCAGGGGACCAAGCACTGCAAGAAATAGCGTCAGCGCGGCAAGAATGAGGAAAGGCTGCAGGAATGGCGCCGGATCGGCCACCGCGCCATAGCTTGCCGAAACGCCGAAGATCAGCACCGGAATGGTCAAGGGCAGCACCAGCACCGAAATCAGCAATCCGCCGCGCGGCAGCGCCACCGCCACCGCGGCACCCGCGGCGCCGATGAAGGTGATGGCCGGCGTGCCGACGAGAAGCGTGAGCGCCGTGGCGCCGATGCCGAGCGGCTCCATGTTCATGAACAGGCCAAGCAGAGGCGCCGCGACGACCAGCGGCAGCACGCTGCCGGTCCAATGCGCCAGGCACTTCGTCAGCACCGTCAGCGCCAGCATGTGGCGGTCGTTGTTCAGGACAAGGAGATCGAGCGAGCCATCCTCGCGGTCGGCCTGGAACAGGCGATCGAGCCCGAGCAGGCAGGCAAGCAGGGCGGCGATCCACAGGATCGCCGGGCCGATGCGCGACAAGAGGTTGAGGTCGGGACCGACGCCGAACGGGATGGTGACGATGACGGCGAGGAAGAAGATGACCCCGATCAGCGCCCCGCCGCCGGCGCGGATGGAAAGGCGGATGTCGCGCAGGAAGAGGGGCCACATTATAAAGGGATCCCTTGGCAAGGCTGGCGCTCCGGCACACCCCCCTCTGGCCTGCCGGCCATCTCCCCCGCAAGGGGGGAGATCGAATGTCGCGCGGACTTTCGCCAATCACCGACGCCGCGAAGGAGATGCCGGCGCCGAAGCTGCCAATCTCCCTCCTTGCGGGGGAGATGTCCGGCAGGACAGAGGGGGGTGCCTCGCGCCGACATCAGTCGCCCATCCTCAATTCCGTCGCCCCGCCCAGCCCCAGCGGCAGATGCGTGGCCGCCACGACAATCCCTCCGTCGCGCAGATGCGCCTTCATCAGCCCCGCGAATCGCTCCTCCGAGGCCTTGTCCAGCCCCGCGGTCGGCTCGTCGAGCAGCCAGACCGGCCGGCGGCTCACCAGGAGCTTCGCGATCGAGGCCCGCCGCCGCTGCCCTGTCGACAGATAGCCGAAGGGCAGATGTCCGAGACCGCCGAGCGCCACCGTCTCCAGCGCCTCCTCGACGCCCAGTCCCGGCTCGCCCTGGAAGGCGTGCCAGAAGCCGAGATCCTCCTCGACGCTGAGCGCCGTCTTCATCGCGTTGAGATGGCCGAGATAATGCGAAGCAGAGGCGACCGTCGGGAAGGCCTCGCCGCCATCCTCGAACCGCACCTTTCCCTGCGCGGCCGGCAGCAGGCCGGCGACGATTCTGAGCAGCGTCGATTTGCCCGAGCCGTTCGGACCGGTGACAATGAGCGCCTCGCCCTTGTCCAGCGCGAAGCCGATGTTGGAAAAAACCGTCTCGCCGCCGCGCTCGCCGCCTAGATTTTCGGCGATCAGCCGCATTCTTGCCCGTCCCGAAAGCACCGTTTCGCGGCCGTTTCCGGCTCACGCAAATTCGTCCTTCGACTGTCTAGAACTATTCCAGGAAATTCTCTATATGCGGTTCATCCGTGCCAGCGGCCGGCGCGGGATCAGAATTAGCGCCGAACCAGCGCACGCGCCGCCTTGAACGGCTCGGGTTGCTTGGGAGCGGACAGCGGAAATGGCCGTACCCGCACCTTTGCGCGTGATTGCATGCCAACGGCGTCCGTTCCCTTTCAGGCTGAACAGACAAGGACGGATCGCCGTGACCAAATCCCTCGACAGTTTCAATTGCCGCCGCACCCTGACCGCGGGTGGCGCGGACTATGTTTACTTCGACCTCATTGAGGCCGAGAAGAACGGCCTCACCGGCATCGCCCAGCTGCCTTATTCGATGAAGGTGCTGCTGGAGAACCTGTTGCGCAACGAGGATGGCCGTTCGGTCACCAGGGAATCGATCCAGGCGGTCGCCGCCTGGCTGACCGACAAGGGCACCGCCGGGGTCGAGATCGCCTACCGCCCGGCCCGCGTGCTGATGCAGGATTTCACCGGCGTTCCGGCGGTGGTCGACCTGGCGGCGATGCGCGACGGCATCAAGGCGCTCGGCGGCGATCCGGAGAAGATCAATCCGCTGGTGCCGGTCGACCTCGTCATCGACCACTCCGTCATCGTCGACGAGTTCGGCACGCCGATGGCCTTCGCCCGCAATGTCGAGCTGGAATATGAGCGCAACGAGGAGCGCTACAAATTCCTGAAATGGGGCCAGCAGGCCTTCCGCAACTTCCGCGTCGTGCCGCCCGGCACCGGCATCTGCCACCAGGTCAACCTCGAATATCTGGGACAGGTCGTGTGGACCAACGCTGAAGACGGCGAAACCACCGCCTATCCCGACACCTGCGTCGGCACCGATTCGCACACCACCATGATCAACGGCCTCGGCGTTTTGGGCTGGGGCGTCGGCGGCATCGAGGCCGAGGCCGCGATGCTCGGCCAGCCGGTCTCCATGCTCTTGCCGGAAGTCATCGGCTTCCGCCT
The DNA here is from genome assembly GCF_006440815.1 of Mesorhizobium sp. B2-8-3. Taxonomy (NCBI): domain Bacteria; kingdom Pseudomonadati; phylum Pseudomonadota; class Alphaproteobacteria; order Hyphomicrobiales; family Phyllobacteriaceae; genus Mesorhizobium; species Mesorhizobium sp. B2-8-3. The sequence goes on along the minus strand of NZ_VFTW01000006.1, from coordinate 24,830 downwards.
CACCGGCAAGCTCAAGGAAGGCGTCACCGCCACCGACCTCGTGCTCACCGTCACCCAGATGCTGCGCAAGAAGGGCGTCGTCGGCAAATTCGTCGAGTTCTTCGGCCCCGGCCTCTCCAACATGACGCTGGCCGACCGCGCCACCATCGGCAACATGGCGCCGGAATATGGCGCGACCTGCGGCTTCTTCCCGGTCGACTCGGAAACCATCCGCTACCTCACCATGTCCGGCCGCGAGGAGAACCGCATCGCGCTGGTCGAGGCCTATTCCAAGGCGCAAGGCATGTGGCGCGACACAGGCTCGGCCGATCCGGTCTTCACCGACCTGCTCGAGCTCGACCTCGGCGACGTCGTGCCGTCGATGGCCGGCCCGAAGCGCCCAGAGGGCCGCGTCGCCCTGCAGGACATCCCCGCCGGCTTCGCCAAGGCGATGGAAACCGAATACAAGAAGGCCGCCGAGATCTCGAAGCGCTACGCCGTCGAAGGCACCGACTACGATCTCGGCCATGGCGACGTCGTCATCGCCGCCATCACCTCCTGCACCAACACCTCGAACCCGAGCGTGCTGATCGGCGCCGGCCTGCTTGCGCGCAACGCCAACCGCCGCGGCCTGAAGCAGAAGCCGTGGGTCAAAACCTCGCTCGCTCCCGGCAGCCAGGTGGTGGCCGAATATCTCGAAAAGTCCGGCCTCCAGAAGGAGCTCGACCAGATCGGTTTCAACCTGGTCGGCTTCGGCTGCACTACCTGCATCGGCAATTCCGGCCCGCTGCCGGCACCGATCTCCAAGACCATCAACGATAAAGGCTTGATCGCCGCCGCGGTGCTTTCCGGCAACCGCAACTTCGAAGGCCGCGTCTCGCCGGACGTGCAGGCGAACTATCTCGCCTCGCCGCCGCTGGTGGTGGCGCATGCGCTGGCCGGCACGGTGACCAGGGACCTCACCACCGAGCCGCTCGGCGAAGGCAGCGACGGCAAGCCGGTCTATCTCAAGGACATCTGGCCGACCTCGGCCGAGATCCAGGAGTTCATCGAGAAGAACGTCACCCGCGAGCTGTTCGCCCGCAAATATGCCGACGTCTTCAAGGGCGACGCCTACTGGCAGAAGGTCAAGGCGCCGGAAGGCCAGACCTATGCCTGGGACGACCACTCGACCTATGTGCAGAACCCGCCCTATTTCGCCGGCATGGGCCGCTCCTTCGGCAAGGTCGGCGACATCAAGGGCGCGCGCGTGCTCGGCCTTTTCGGCGACAAGATCACCACCGATCACATCTCGCCGGCGGGCTCGATCAAGGCTGCATCGCCGGCCGGCAAGTATCTGACCGAGCATGGCGTCGGCGTCGCCGACTTCAACCAGTACGGCACGCGGCGCGGCAACCATGAGGTGATGATGCGCGGCACCTTCGCCAACATCCGCATCCGCAACCACATGCTGGGCGAGAATGGCCGCGAGGGCGGCTACACGATCCACTATCCCTCGAAGGAGGAGATGTCGATCTACGACGCTGCGATGGAATACAAGCAGGAAGGCGTGCCGCTGGTGATCTTCGCCGGCGTCGAATACGGCAACGGCTCGTCGCGCGACTGGGCGGCCAAGGGCACCAACCTGCTCGGCGTCCGCGCGGTCATCGCCCAGTCCTTCGAGCGCATCCACCGCTCCAACCTGGTCGGCATGGGCGTCATCCCCTTCGTCTTCGAGGACGGCACCTCATGGGCCTCGCTCAACCTGAAGGGCGACGAGCTGGTCGAGATCGACGGCCTGGACGCCATCAAGCCGCGCCAGAAGATGGTGGCCAAGGTCACCTATGGCGACGGCACGGTGAAGAACGTGCCGATCATCTGCCGCATCGATACGCTGGATGAGCTCGACTACTTCAAGAACGGCGGCATCCTGCAATACGTGCTGCGCGACCTGGCCGCGTAGCGGCCAGGGAATAGGGCTTAGGCATTAGGCAGTAGGGAAAGGACACCTACTGCCTACTGCCTACTGCCTACTGCCTACTGCCTACTGCCTACTGCCTACTGCCTACTGCCTACTGCCTACTGCCTTACCTGCGGCTTCCCAAACCGCGCCGTCGCCGCCAGCAACACGGCGAGCATCAGCCCGTTGAAGACATGCCAGAGGAAATGCGTGCCGAGCGGGAAGCTGGCGCAGACCAGCGGGTCGATCATGCGGCAGAGGACCGAGACGACGAAGATCGCCGACCCGGTCAGATTGTACCAGCCGGCCCGGTTGCCGGTGGCCGCCACCCACGCTCCGAAGAAGGCGAGCGCCAGGAAGGGCGGCAGGTAGCCCGTGGTGCCGTTCGACGCCTGGCGCAGCCAGTCCGGCACGGCGAAGGCGATCAGGCCGGCCACGGCATAGAAGGCGACGAAGACCAGGATCGCCTTGCCCCATTCCATGCCGAGGAAACGCCGCAGGTTGAACAGCGTGTAGGCCAGCGTGAAGCCGGCGATCGGCAGGATGTCGGCCCAGATCGTGCCTTTGCTGGCGAAGGTGTGGAAAAGGGTCGAGCCGATGCCGATCGCCACCACCCACCAGGCCAGCACTTCGGCGAAGGCGCCGGTCTTGTATCGCCGCACCTGCTGGACGCCCCATAGTCCCGCGGCAATGAAAGCCAGGTTGGTCAAAGCATTAGCCGGCTCGGCCCAAAGTCCAGGCCCCGTCCGTTCGCAATAGAGATCGACAGGGGTCAGGAGAGTTTGCCACATGGTGAGGATGCTGCTCCCGAATCGAACCACGCCTTGAAATGCAATCGCCTCTCCTATTGCGCCCTTACCTGCGGCTGCAACAGCAAAAATTTCACCGCAACGTGACTTCCCGTTGACTGGCGCTTCTGCCACATATTTTAGCAATCAGAACAAGGCCGGCGTCACCGGCGGGAATTGGAAAAGTCATGGCATTTCGAGGACGATTGCGGCTTGCGGCAGTAGCGCTGGCCCTTACGGCGTTGGGCGGCGTGGCCCTGGCAGCCGAGCCTGAGAAGGCCGCGACCGGCAAGCCTCAAGCCGACAAGCCTTTGGGCGTGGTCGAATTGTTCACCAGCCAGGGCTGCAGTTCCTGCCCACCGGCCGACGAGTTGTTTGCCGAGCTCGCCGGCAAGGACGACATCGTCGCGCTCGCCTACCACGTCAATTACTGGGACTATCTCGGCTGGCAGGACACGCTGAGCACCAAGGAGAACACCGAGCGCCAGTATGACTATATGCGGGCCTTCGGCAGCCGCTCGGTCTACACGCCGCAGGCCGTCATCAACGGCCGCAGCCACGTCAACGGCGCCAGCCGCAAGGATGTCGACGGCGCCTTGGCGCGGATGGACAGGACCGGCGAGGGCATGCGGGTCGCCATCAAGGTTAGCCGCACCAGCGACCGTGTCGTGATCGACGCGGGCGATGCCGGCAACGGCCCGACCGACGCCCATCTGGTGATCGTCTATTTCGATCCGCCGCAGATGGTGAAGATAGGCCAGGGCGAGAACAGCGGCCGCAGCCTGACCTACTGGAACGCCGTTTCCGACATCCAGACCGCCGGCATGTGGCACGGCAAGGCGCAGCGTTACGAATTGCCGATGACCGAGATCGCCAAGAAGGGCGGCTGCGCGGTGCTGCTGCAGTCGGTTGGTCAGGACGGCATGCCCGGCCCGATCCTCGGCGCCGCCTTCATTCGCAAGCCCGACCGGCTTTAGCTCCCGCCTTCTAGCAATTGGCTTCTCGTCCGCTCGCGCGCGGACCGCTTCTCACCACAAGGCAGGGCAATCTTTGGGAGTTCGGATAGCCGGCATGCCTTGATCGGCGTGATTGATCGGCCGAAGACCTGATTGCCACGTGGTTCCCCCAATCCGTCGCTGCTTCGCAGCGCCACCTTTCCCCCCTCCGGAGGGAAAGGAAGGGAGCGTTGCTGGACGAGCATTGACGGCAAAAAGCTTGGCGCCTTTCCTCTACCCCGTCGATCGGGGGAGAGGTGGCTCGGCGAAGCCGAGACGGAGTGGGGGTCGACCAGCGCTGCATAAGACAATGCATGCGCCAAGCTGCCATTCACGCTATCGCCAAGACCAGCCGCTTGGAAATGTGTGCATGCCGTAGACAAGGGTGAAGGAAAACAAAAAACCGGCGTCAGCTTGCTTCTGACGCCGGTCATTCAGGTTTTGGGATCGTCGCACCTGATTTTTCCAAGGAAAAACCGAGGTTGGTTCGATCCGACGCTGACCCGTGGGCGGGGGGCTTGGGGTTTACGAGCCGGTGCCGGACCGAACCGTCTCAGGCAACGCCGGTAAATTCGTCGGACATTGGGGCATGAGCGCGGATTATTTGTGGCGAGAATGTGGCAGAGCATCACCAATTCCAACATGTGTTTCGCAAACGTGACTGGACGTTTGGGAAACCGCGCGACCATCGGGCCTGCTTAGCCAGGCCTTGCAATTCGACCGCGAAAGCGCGAACCTTGGCCGGCGCATGATTCAATCGAAGGATCGAGGCATGACCGATCACAGCAGCGGGACGGAGGATGGGGAAGCATCCGGAATATTGATCCCGTTGCACGAGGCGCGCAACGCCCGCCTCGACCAGCCGGTGCGATTCGACCGGCGCGAGCTCGACCAGATTCTGAGGCTTTACGGACGCATGGTGGCGGCCAATGAATGGCGCGACTACGCGATCGACCACCTCACTGATCGCGCTGTCTTTTCCGTCTTCCGCCGGGCCAGCGAAGTGCCGCTTTTCCAGATCGTCAAGGACCCCAGGCTGGCACGCCGGCAAGGCGCTTTTGCCGTCATCGCCGCAGGCGGCCGCATCCTGAAGCGCAGCCAGGAACTCGGCCGCGTGCTTGGCGTGTTCGATGCGAAGCTCAAGGTTGTCGAGGCGTAGTCCGGAAAGAGGAATTGAGGAACTGGAGAAAGGGACTCTGAATACCCTTTCTTCAATTGCCCCAACTCCCCAGTTCTTCAATTCCCCTTGAGCCTTTCGCGAAACTTCCGTTCCGGCAGCGAATTCGGATCGGGCGGCAATTCCGCGCCGCCATTCAGCGAAAGCTGCATGAACACCGTGTCCAGCCAGCGTCCGTGCTTGTAGCCGGATCCCTCCAGACGCCCGGAATGGCGGAAGCCGAGCTTCTCGTGCAGCCGTACCGAGGCGCTGTCCGCGTGGCCGTCGCCGATCACCGCGATGATCTGGCGGAAGCCCGCCGCGCGCGCCATCTCGATCAGCGCCTGCATCAGCAGGAAGCCGACGCCCTGCCCCTTGGCCTCCGGCGCGACATAGACCGAATCCTCGATGACGAATCGGTAAGCGGGGCGGGGCCGGAACGGCCCGGCATAGGCATAGCCGAGCACGGCGCCGTTCTTCTCGGCCACGAGATACGGAAAGCCGCCGGCCGCCAGAGCGTCGAATCGGTCGCCCATTTCGGCGCGGCTGGGCGGCTCCAGCTCGTAGCTCGCGGTGCCATGCGTGACCGCATCGGCATAGATTTCGGTGATTCGGTCGAGGTCGGCCGCGGTGGCGGCCCTGATCGCAACATTGCTCATAATTTGTGCAGTTCTCTTTCCTGCCTCGATAACAGCAGAGGACTGCGCAAAAAGAAAGGGCGGCCGTTGGGCCGCCCGTCGCAAAGTCTATGGTCCACTGAGACCGGGTAACCGCCTTTAGGGCAATTCCAGGAAAAGTGTGCGCCGTCCGGAATTGCGTCAAACAAGGAGATAGAGTGGTTCGCCGTTTCCGTGAAACGGCGAACTGCTCTAGCGGCGGTCGCCCATGAACTGCAGCAGGAACATGAACAGGTTGATGAAGTCGAGATAGAGGCGCAGCGCGCCCATGATCGCCTTGCGGCCGGCGACGTCGGCGACGTCACCTTCGAAATACATCTCCTTGATCTTCTGCGTGTCGTAGGCGGTGAGGCCGGCGAACACCAGCACGCCGATCGCCGAGATGGCGAAGCCAAGCGCCGACGACTGCAGGAAGATGTTGATCAGCATCGCGATCAGCAGGCCGATCACGCCCATGATCAGGAACGAGCCGAACGCCGACAGGTCGCGCCTGGTCGTGTAGCCGTAGAGCGACAGGCCGCCGAAGGCCGCGGCCGTGGCGAAGAAGGTCTGGGTGATGCTGGTGCCGGTGTAGACGAGGAAGATCGTCGACAGCGACAGGCCGACAAGGCCGGCATAGACCCAGAATGTGGCCTGCGCCGCGCCAACGCTCATCGACTGGATACGGAACGACAGGAACATCACGGCGGCGAGCGGCGCCAGGATGACGACCCAGCGGAACGCGCTTGCATAGATGAGCTGGCCGAAGGCGGTCAGCTGGCCGTCGCCGGTGACGGCGAGCTGGAAGGCGCCCCAGGCGGCAAGGCCGGTGATCAAAAGGCCAAGCCCCATGAGGTTGTAGACCTTGATCATATAGGCGCGCAGGCCCTGATCGATATCGACGCGCGCGCCGGGGGCGGCGGACGTCTGGTAGTTGCGAATGGGATCAGCCATTGGAAATCCTCTGTTGCTTCTGCCCCGTCCGGTGACAGGTCCGCTCGGAGCGGTCCAGGGACCAGGCGCCGCTGGCGGAGCTCCAGCATGCCTAGCGCGAAATATGATGGTTCTTGACGTCAAGAACAAGACGGTAACGGGCCGTAACGCTTTGTGAGAAGGCAAAAGGCCGGTTTTCGGGTCTTCCGGGCGGCATTCTTACAAAGATTTAACCGAGCGGGCGGCTCTCGGCCCTCCGTCAGAGGTTGCGCAGTACCGGCGCTGCCCTGTGGCCAAGCACCCGCCAGGTGCCGGCAAGGCCGATTCCGACGGTGACCGCCAGCGAAACCAGGATCGTCGCCACCGCGACCTCCGGCATGAAATGCGACGGCAGCGTCATGATATGCGCGACTACGAACCAGGCGGCGATGCCGCCGGCGGCAAGCGCGAACAGCGCGGTCGCGAGGCCAATCAGCACATATTCCAGCGAGAAGGCCGTAATCAGCGTCCGCCGCGTCGCGCCGAGCGTCTTCAGCACCACCGCGTCGTGGATGCGCGCCCGGTTGCCGGCGGCAAGCGCGCCGGAGAGCACCAGCACCGAGGCGATCAGCGCCACGCCGGCGGCGGCGCGGATCGCCGTGCCCAATTGCGCGACCAGCCGGTTGACGATGTCGAGCGCGTCTTTGACGCGGACCGTCGTCACCGCCGGAAAGGCGCGGGTGACGGCGTTGAGCAGCCTTGCGTCGTCGGCCGTGCCGGCTTGTTTGTCGGTCAGCGTCGCCAGCCAGCCATGCGGCGCCCCGGCAAAGGTGTTGGGCGAGAAATCCATGACGAAGTTGATGCCCATCGTCTCCCATTGCACCTGGCGGAAATTGGCTATTTTCGCCGTGACGTTGCGTCCCAGCACATTGACGGTGACGGTGTCGCCGAGCTTCAGCCCGATCGCCTTGCCTTCCTCGGCCGAGAACGACACCAGCGGCTCCCCGGAATAGTCCTGCGGCCACCACGCACCTTCGGTCAGCGTCGCGTTCTCCGGCTGTTTCGCGTCATAGGTCAGGCCGCGGTCGCCGCGCAGCACCCAGGCGCCGTCGGCCGGGATCTTCACCTTGTCGACGTCGACGCCGTTGAGCGCCATGATACGGCCGCGCAGTATCGGCACCTTGACCAGTGTTCCCCGAGGCGACTCCTTGCCGACGAGGCTGGCGAAGGCGTCGACGTCGCTGCTCTGGATATCGACGAAGAAGAAGTTCGGCGCCCGCTCCGGCAGGCTGCCGGAGATCTGCCGCCTGAGATTCCCGTCGATCAGCGCCAGCGTCACCAGCAGCGTCAGCCCGAGGCCAAGCGACAGCACCACCGAGGGCGTCAGCGCGCCCGGACGGTGGATGTTGCCGAGCGCCAGCCGCAGCGAAACGAAACGCACGCGCGGGCTTTTTTTTGCCGCCCACTGCACCAGCATCGCCACCAGCCGCAGCACCAGGAAGGCGAAAACCGTGGCGCCGACGAAGATCGAGGCGATGCGGTAGTCGTTGGCCGAGAGGATCGCCAGCGCCGCCAGCGCGACGACGATCGCCAGGGCAGCGCCCGTATAGGGCAGGCGCGGCAGGCCGCGGCTCTCGAATCCCATTTCGCGGAACAGCGCCGTCGCCGGCACGTCGCCGGCGCGGCCGAGCGGCAGCAGCGCGAAGGCCAGCGTCACCAGCAGGCCGAACAGTGCGGCCATGGCAAGCGCGCCAGGATAGAAGCCGCCTTGCGCGGGCACCGGGATGACGGACTGCAGGAGCGCGCTCGCCACGAACGGCATCGCGGCGCCCAGGATCAGCCCGAGCACGATGCCGAGGCCCGCGATCAACAGGATCTGCACCAGATAGACGGTGAAGACGAAACCGCCCGAGGCGCCGAGGCTCTTGAAGGTGGCGATGACGCCGCGCTTGCCGTCGAGATAGGCGCGCACGGCATTCGCCACGCCGACGCCGCCGACCACCAGCGCCGTCAGCCCGACGAGCGTCAGGAACTGCGAGAAGCGCTCGATGTTGGCTGAGAGCGCGGGTGCGGCGTTGCTGCGCGTGCGGATCGACCAGCCGGCCTGCGGGAAATCCTTCGCGGCCTCGGCCTGGATGTCCTTGATCCGGGCCTCGGACGCGCCGTCGGGCAGCCGCACCTTATAGGCGTTCTCGACTAAGCTGCCGGGCTGCACCAGGCCGGATGCGGCAAGGCCCTCGCGCGAAATCATCAGCCGTGGCGCGAAACCGAAACCGTCCGACACCGCATCCGGCTCGCTGACCAGCCTGGCCCGCAACTCGAAAATGGCGCTGCCGAGCTTCAGCCTGTCGCCGATATGAACATTGAGCCGGTCGAACAACAGGTCGGGCGCGGCGGCGCCGAACACGCCGGACCTTTCGCCGAACAATTGGTCCTTCGGCAGCGCCGGATCCGTCTCCAGCGCGCCGTAGAGCGGATAGGCGTCGTCGACGGCCTTTGCCTCGACCAGCGCCTGGTCGGAGCCGTCCTCCAGCCGCGCCATCGAGCGCATGCCGGAAGTCAGTGAGACCGTGCCGAGGCCTTTGATGAAGCCGAGCTCGGCATCCGAAGCGCTGCGCTGGTTGACCTGGAAGCGCAAATCGCCGCCAAGCAGCGTCTGGCCCTGATTGGCGACGCCGGCGGAAATCGCCTGCGCCACCGAATTGACGCCGCCGATCGCCGCGACGCCGAGCGCGATGCATGCAAGGAAGATCATGAAGCCGGACAGGCCGCCGCGCATCTCGCGCAGCGAGAAGCGGATGGCGAGCTTCAATGTCCGCATCAGGCGGGAACCTTCACGGCTTTCGGCGCGTCCTCGATCCGCCCCGAGCGCATCGAGACCTGCCGCGCGCAACGCGTGGCAAGCGCCGGGTCGTGCGTCACCAGCACCAGCGTCATGCCGCGTTCCGCCGCCTTGGCGAACAGAAGATCGGCGATCTGCTTTCCCGTCGCCTGGTCGAGATTGCCGGTCGGCTCGTCGGCGATGAGGATGCGCGGCGACGGCGCCAGCGCCCGGGCGATCGCCACGCGCTGCTGCTCGCCGCCGGAGAGCTCGCCCGGATAGTGCGTCACGCGGTCGCTTAGGCCGACGGCGGCGAGATCGCGCGCGGCGACGCCGAACGGGTCGGCATGGCCGGCAAGCTCGAGCGGCACCGCGACGTTCTCGAGCGCCGTCATGTTGGGAATGAGATGGAAGGACTGAAAGACGATGCCAATGTTTCGCCCACGAAACGATGCGATCTGGTCCTCGCTTTTGCCGTTGAGCAGCTCACCGGCGATCTGGACGGTACCCGAATCGACCCGTTCCAGGCCGGCAAGAACCATCAGCAGGGTTGATTTGCCCGAGCCCGACGGTCCAACGATGCCGGTGGCTTCGCCGGCCGCGACATCGAGGCTGACGCCTTTCAACACGTGGACGGAGGAAGCCCCCTCGCCGAGCGTCAGCGATACGTCCCTCAGCGCGATGACGGCTTCTGTCACAATGAAAGTGCCCTATATGTGGAAAAAGGAGACGGCCCGTGTCTCTTTCCTTGGGTTGTTTCGGTCATATGGGGCTCGCCGCATGGCATTCAAACACCGTTTTGCCGCAGCCCTCATGCTTTTCCTCGCCGTTTGCGGCGCCATTACGCCGGCGCGCGCCGCCACCTTCACCATCGTCGGCTTCGGCGACAGCCTGATGGCAGGCTTCGGCCTTGGCCCCGGCCAGGGTTTCACCGACAGGCTGCAGGCGGCGCTGAAGGCTAAGGGCCTCGACATCACCGTCGCCAATGCCGGCGTCTCCGGCGACACATCGAGCGGCGGGCTGGCGCGGCTCGACTGGTCGGTGCCGGACGGCACCAGCCTCGTCATCCTCGAACTCGGCGCCAACGACATGCTGCGCGGCGTCGCTCCCGACATCGCCGAGAAGAACCTCGACGCCATGCTGGGCAAGCTGAAGCAGCGCAACATCCCGGTGCTGCTCGCCGGCATGCGCGCCGCGCCCAATCTCGGCGCCGACTACCAGAAGACCTTCGACGCCATCTACCCGAAGCTTGCCGCCAAATATGCCGTTCCGCTCTATCCGTTCTTTCTCGACGGCGTCGCCGGCCACCCCGACCTGCAGCTGGAGGACGGCCTGCACCCCAATCCGAAGGGGGTCGACGTGATCGTCGAGCGCATCCTGCCCACCGTCGAGAGGGCGATCGCCGACAATGGCGGCCCGTCGTGAGTCCAAAACGCCACGGTTTCCGCTGGGGAAACTTTGTGGACAACAAAGCTCTTGCCCCGCGCTTATATCGATGATTCGCTAGGGACGAGAGTTTCGATTCGAGGACAGGAGGCTTCACATGCCACGTCTTTTCACCGCCCTCGAAATTCCGCGTGATGCCGCCCTCTCTTTGTCCCTGCTCCGGGGCGGGTTGCCAGGAGCGCGCTGGATCGACGTCGAAAACTACCATCTGACGCTGCGCTTCATCGGCGATGTCGAAGGCCATGTCGCCGACGAGATCGCCAACGCCCTCGACCGGGTCGACCGCCCCTCTTTTCAAATGACGCTCTCCGGCGTCGGCGCCTTCGGCGGCAAGAAGCCGCATGCGGTGTGGGCCGGCGTGTCGGCTTCGCCCGACCTGGCGGCGCTGCAGGGCGAGATCGACCGCATCTGCCAGCGGCTCGGCCTGCCGGCCGACCCGCGCAAATTCTCGCCGCATGTGACGCTGGCGCGCCTGCGCAATGGGAGCCCGCTCGATGTCGCGCAATATCTTTCGGCGCGCGGCAATTTCGCTGCGCTGCCCTTCCGCGTCGGCCGCTTCGTCCTGATGTCGTCGCGCGATTCGGTCGGCGGCGGCCCCTACATCGTCGAAGAAGCCTGGCCGCTGGTCGGCGAAGCGCTGGCCTCGAGCCGCTTCGCCAGCGCCGCAGATGCCTCGCGGATCATGCGATAGACCGAAGCGAAGGCCTCGGCGCCGTCGTAATAGGGATCCGGCACGTCCGCGGTCTTTCCCGTCGCGAAATCCAGATAGAGATGGACCCGTTCGCGCGCGGTCACTGGCGCCAGCGCCTTGAGGTCACGCACATTCGCCTTGTCCATGCCGAGGATCAGGTCGAAGCGCGAAAAATCCTCCGCCAGCACCTTGCGCGCCCTCTGCCCTGAAATGTCGACGCCATGCTTTGCCGCCACCGCGACAGAGCGTGGATCGGGCGCGGAGCCGACCTCCCAGCCGCTGGTCGCGGCCGAATCGAGCACGATGCGCCCGGCCAGCCCGCGCTCGGCCAGCACGCTGTGGAAAACGCCCTCGGCAAGCGGTGACCGGCAGATGTTGCCGAGGCAGACGAACAGAATGGATTTTAAGGGCTTTTCGCGCATCGATCCGGCAGGTTTAAATCTTTGCTTTCATGCATGTCGTCACCCCAAAACCGCCGCGCACTTTTGGGCGACATGCACTATGGTGCAGGCCATTTTCGAATAGCACAGGGACCACACATGAACAGGGAAAAACTGACCAAGGACGCGATCGCCACGGCTCTGGCCGAGCTCGAGGGCTGGTCGCTCGCCGCCGACGGCGCTTCCATCAAACGCAGCTTCGTCTTCAAGAATTTCTCCGAAGCCTTCGCCTTTATGACGCGCGTGGCGCTGGCGGCCGAAAAGATGGACCATCACCCGGACTGGTCGAATGTCTACAAGACCGTCGACGTGACGCTGAACACGCATGACGCCGGCGGCGTGACGGCGCTGGATATCGAGCTGGCAAAGCGGATGAACCGGTATTTCGGCTGAGGGCGAAAAGACTCGCCTTTCTTCGTCATTCCAGGCGAAGCAAGGAGCGAAGCGACGCCCGCAGACCCTGGAAGACGATGGGAGGGATGCCTCGGCCAATCGCAGAAACTAGGCGATCGCCAGCCAGGTCACCGCTGGCCAGCATCCCTTTCCGATTTTCCGGCCAAGCAACCGCCCAAACTCTTGTAGCAGCCCCCCGCTTTCACCACATCTTTCGCGGCGGGTTGGCACGCATGGGTTGCGAGCGGCCGCCAAGGAGCGACTGATGACGCAAGGTACCGGTTTCGATTTCTTCGGCTTCGGCGACAAGCTTGCCGGCGAGGGCGAGGTCCGCGAGAAATTCTGGCGCACCGCCAAGAAGGCGGCGCGGCAGATTCCGTTCATGGACGAGGTGGTCGCCGCCTACTATTGCGCCATGGACAAGGACACGCCGATGCGGGCCAAGGCAATCCTGCTCGGCGCGCTGGGTTATTTCGTCCTGCCGTTCGATTTCATTCCCGATTTCGTTGTCGGCCTCGGCTTCACCGACGACCTTGCCGTGCTGACCGCCGCGATCACCGCCGTCAGCGCCCATATCACGCCTGCCCACAGGCAGGCCGCCAGGGACGCGCTGGCGGACAAGAACTGATCTCGCCTCGCCTCACGCCCGTAAATCAGCGCGTGCGAAAAGACAAACTCTTGCCGTTTTCGTGGCATCCAACTCCGCGCCGGGACGTCGCGCCGGCCTCAATCCACAGTGGCGGCGCGGATGGTGGCGGTTTCCTGGGGTGAGTTCCTTTTCTTCGAGGACAATTCACCGTTTGGTAACCCTGATTAAATCAAAATGAAGCGACGGCAGGACGCCACGCGGCCCGCCTCCGCACCATTTGGAATACGGGAAGAACGATGCGCGGATTGATTGCTATAGTTTCCAGCCTGGTCCTGGTGGCCTCGGCAGTGCCGGTGTTGGCGCAACAGGCCACCAAGATCGGCCAGCACAATGCCTGGGGCACCTACAGCTATCAGTCGGCCGCCGGCAAGGTCTGCTATGTGCTGACCGTGCCCACCGACAAGCAGCCGGCGACGCTCGACCATGGCGACATGTTCTTCTTCGTCAGCCAGCGGCCCGGACAGCAGGTCTCCTACGAGCCGCAGTTCATCGCCGGCTACAACTTCCAGGAAGGCTCGAAGGCCACCGTCACCATCGACAAGAAATCCTTCTCGATGTTCACCCGCGGCAAGTCGGCCTGGGTCGAGAACGCCGCCGAAGAGCCGGTGCTGATCGCAGCCATGAAGACCGGCTCCGACATGAAGGTGCAGGCGAAGTCCGGCCGCGGCAACCCCACCTCCTACGTCTTCTCGCTCAAGGGCATCTCAGCCGCGCTGTCCTCGATCGCCAAGTGCAAATAGGCAAGAGCCACAAACCGCCAAACGACGAATGAACTGACGCAAGGCCGGGCCATCAGGTCCGGCCTTTTCCCTTCAGCTTGCCTTGTATCCGTGCCGGTTCGTCTCGGCGGGCGGCGTCGGCGAGGCACGGCCGGGAATTCATACCCGCGGCCAATCGCCCGGAAAAATTTCGCGGCCGACGGAATAGTTTCCCGCCAAGCCCGGTAGATAGCGCAAAGAGGAAGAACACGTTCTGACGCGGCCCGTCATTTTCAGGGCCGCGCCGGAAACAGGGAGCGGCGGCAAGCACTGGGGATGAGTGTCTTTCAGGGCTTGCAGTCGGGAGGAGCACGCTCCCAGCCGGCCCAGCGGTTGCCTGTCCCCCTGTCCCTGACCGCTGGGCCGCTTTTCGCGCCGGCTTTGGCTGGACAGCGCAGTAAGGTAGGCCCGGCTTGCGCCAACACGGGCATGAGACGGGCGGCATGAGATGGGATGAAAGCGAAGTTCGACGTCATACCGCATCTGGAGGATCTGTGGCGTTACGGCAGAGTGCTCACCGGCAATGATTCCGACGCCGATGACCTTGTGCAGGAATCTCTCGCCCGTGCGTTGTCGATGGCCGGCAGCTACGATCCCTCCCGGCCGCTGCTTCCCTGGCTGATCAGGATTGTCCGCAATACCTTCTTCACCGGTGCCAGTCAGGCCGATGCCGACAGGCGGCGCCTTGCGTCCATCGCCGACATGTCGGATGCCGCCTCGCCGCCGCCGCAGGAGCACAGCGCCGAACTTTCCAACGTCGGCAGGGCCCTCGCCCGGATGCCGACCGACCAGGCCGAAATACTGCACCTGGTCGGCGTGCTGGGTTTTACCTATTCCGAGGCGGCCGAACTTCTGGGCGTGCCGACGGGAACCGTGATGTCCCGTCTCAGCCGGGCTCGCGCTGCCTTGAAGCACAACATGGAAAATATGGATGACGGAGCTTCCCGTCATCTGAAGATCATTGGAGGGCGTGATGTGGCCCGATAGTCGCGTTTCCGAGCAGGATATCGGCCGCTTGCTGGATGGCGAGCTGTCGCCGTCGCAGCGATCCGAGCTGCAGGCCCGGCTTGCCCGCGAGCCGGAACTGGCAGCGGAGGTCTTTGCCCACGCGCAACGCATGGATGCGTTGCGCGATTCCCAACCAAGGCGATTGTTTCCGCCCGGCGCGACCGTCGACAAGGCGAGACAGCTGGAACAGGCGCTTCGCCGCAGGCGGATGTTCGCGATGCTCCGACTTCAAGTCGCCGCCGTCGCGCTAATCGCGATCGGATGGTCGGCCAACTCGCTGACCGTGCCGCTTCGCCAGGGCGGCAAGACGGCGGATGAAACCTTCATCCTGGCCGCGCGGGATGCGCTGCGCGTCGCGCAACTCAATGCCGGTCCCGAAAAGGGCGTCGAGCTCAAACAGGATAAGATCCAGCGGCTGGTTGGCGCCGTCAACGTCAGCATGCCGACGCTGCCCTCGGCATGGGTGGTCAAGGATGTCCAGGTGCAGCCCTGGAACGGACAGCAGAGCCTGGTCGTGACGGCCGATACACCAAGCGTCGGGCGCATCACACTTGTGGCGGCACCGATGAACGGCGAGGACGCCGTTCCCCCGACGCCTGCCACCGACGGCCGCGTGCCGACGGTTTACTGGCAGTCTGGGGGTACCGCCTATGCGCTGATGGGGTCCGCCGCGCCGGATCGGCTCGAAGTGGAAGCAAAGCAGATCGAGGTCGCCACGCGCCGGAGCGTCGCGCCCAAGACAAGAGGCTGATCGCGGCCGCCGGCTGCCGGACAAGGGAGACAGAATGCACGCGAAGCTGGAATTCACGATCCGCCGATGCCGCATGCCGTCGGATAAGTCCGCGCGATGAAACTCCTGCCGTTCGAAAGGAGATACTATCCGTCCACCTGTCCCGTTTGCGCCGGAGTGGCCCTGGAAGCCGAGGTCATGCTCCGCAAGGTGGAGTTCCAGTGTGCCGCCTGCGGGCCATTCGAGATCACCTCCGCTGCTCGCACCGCGATGAAGGGCCTGTCGCAGGAGCACCGCCGATTGTGGCTGTCGCAAGCGCGGCTGCCGAATTCGACCGTCCCCCTGATTGCCTGCGCGAACGAGATGCTGTCGCAGGTTACCGGCTCCCCAGGTGACCCGGGAAGGTGACCCGGGAAGCGCTGCGCGCGGGCGCTTCCCGACGTCCCGGCATCTCGGCTTGGAGGTTGCCGGGCCGTTTTCGCGCAAGAAGAGATGAGCACGGCTTCATCGACCAGGGACTTATTTGCGATGCGCAGATTGGAAGACTACGAGGAAATCGCACTGATCGGTTATCCTTGCGATGGAGAATACATCGCCGTGATGGCGAATGGCGGGCAGCGGAACTGGCTGCTCGGCGGCGAGCTCTGCGAATGGAACGGCGCCATCCTCGCCGATCAAGCCGCTGCCTTGCTCCGATATTATCCGCGGGGGTCGCGCCTCGTCCTCGTTACGATCAAAGGTGACAACCTCGTTGCGATCCGGGACTGCGACACCGCCACGGGCCCGGCAAAGTCGCAGGCGACTGCGAATGCAAAACCGGGCGAAGGGCAAGCCGGTCCGGCCGAGGACGCGCGGCTCGCCGATTTTCGCGCCGCGGCGATGCTACGCGATTCCGCGTCCATGTCGTTCGACCCGGCCACCGAAATTGCGCTGTCGACGATCGCGGCGCGCATGAAGCTCGGACGCATGGAATTAATCCGTGTCGCGCTTCGCGAGTGGCTGGCGATGCGTGCAGCCATGCGCTTCCCTCCAGACGAAGGCGCGCCATATGGCTCACAGGCACCGGACGGTTTCGGCTGACCGCATCGCGCTTCGAGTTACCGCCGAGCAGCCATGCCCCAGGAATCGCCCGCCGACAGGTCCGCTCTCGATCTCTATGAGCCGATCGATGTCCTGAAACCCGTCGCTCCCGATCTGTGGATCGTGGATGGACCACGGATCGGCTTCGGCGTCGGACCGTTTGAATTTCCTTTCACCACCCGCATGACGGTCGTGCGGCTTCGCAGTGGCGACCTGATCCTGCATTCGCCCGTCGCGCTTGCGCCCGCGCTCCGGTCCGCGGTCGAGCTTCTGGGGCCAGTCCGCTTCCTGGTCGCGCCGAACTCCCTTCACTACTGGTGGCTGCCCGATTGGAAGGTCGCCATGCCTAGGGCGGAGGTTTTGGCCGTGCGCGGCCTGCGGGAACGGGCAAAGCGTCCTATCGCCGTGGACCGGCTGCTGGTGGGGCGCGCCTCGCCCTGGCCCGCTGAGATCGACCTTTTGGTCGTGCGCGGCGACGTCCTCACCGAGGCCGTGCTGTTCCATCGCGCATCGCAAACGCTGATCCTCACCGACCTGATAGAGAACTTCGAGCCAGGCCGGATTCATAGCTGGTTTCTGCGATTGCTCGTCAGGCTCGCCGGCGCGATCGATCCGGACGGCAAGGCGCCGATCGACATGCGGCTGAGCTTCTTTCGCCGTCGTCGGGCCTTGCGGGCGGCGGTTCGCCAGATGCTCGCTTGGCAGCCGGAGCGCGTCATAATCGCGCATGGCCGATGGTATGACAAAGACGGCGCCGCCGAACTCAGGCGCGCGTTCCGTTGGGTTTTGTGACGACGACCCACCTTCGAAGCGCTACGCCTTGACTGCTTCGCTCGTCTCCGCGCGCCGCCGCCGGATCGCCTCGGCGATGAAGACGCGCGACAGCGCGTGATAGAGCGGCTCGTGCGAGATCAGCCGCGCCGTGCCGTAGCCCAGCACCGCAGCGCACATCAGCGCGATCACATTGTCGTGGTTGCCGGTCATTTCGAGGATGATGACGAAGGCCGTCATCGGCGCCTGCACGACGCCGGCGAAATAGCCGGCCATGCCGAGCAGCGCCGCGGTTCCCGTGGCCGCGCCGAAGGCGAGGCCGAGCGTGCTGCCCAGCCCGGCGCCCACCGCCAGCGACGGCGCGAAGATGCCGCCCGGTATCCCCGACACCATCGACAGCAGGCCGGCAGCGAATTTCTCGACGAAGAAGAAGGCCGGCAGCGGCGTGCCTTCGATCGCGCCGCGCGCCTGCGTGTAGCCGGTGCCGAAGGTCAATCCTCCGGAGGCGATGCCGATCGCGGCCACGGCTAGGCCGCAGACAGCCGCCACGACCAGCGTGCGCGGCAGCGGCTGCAGCGCGTTCCAGCGCCGTATGCGGCGCATGACCTTCAGCGCCAAGAGCGAGAACAGCGCGCCGACACCGCCGCCGATGATGCCGCAGGCCAGCACCAGCGGCCAGTCGGCGGCGAAGGCGACCGTGTCCTTGGCGACGCCGAAATAGGTGTAGTTGCCGATGAGCCCCAGCGAGGCAAGGCCGGCAAGGATCACCGCCGTCAGCACCAGCCCGTTGGTGCGCGATTCATAGGCGCGGCCCATCTCCTCGATGGCGAAGACGATGCCGGCGAGCGGCGTGTTGAAGGCCGCCGCGATGCCGGCGGCCGAACCGGCAAGGATCAGGCCCCGCGCCTGCGCCATGCCGCCCCAGCGCGCCGCCTGCAGCATCAGCGAAGCGCCGACTTGCACCGTCGGGCCTTCGCGGCCGATCGAGGCGCCGCAGGCGAGGCCGACGATGGTGAGCGCGATCTTGCCCGCCGCCAAACGCAGCGACAAAATGTGGCTGCGGTCGTCCTCGTCGCGCAGATGCCGTGCCGCGATCGCCTGCGGAATGCCGCTGCCTTGCGATCCCGGGAAGAAGGAATGCGCCAGCCAGGCGCAAAGGACGAAACCGAGCGGCGTCACGACCAGCGGCAGATAGAAGCGCCAGCCGCCGTCATTGCCCGTCATGAGATGGAACAGGGTTTGCGCGCGGTCGGCGAGCAATGCGAACAGGACGCTGATCAGGCCGATCGAGATGGCGCCGGCCCAGAAGACCAGACGCGGCTGCCAGACGCGCCGCGACACCCACATCGCCTGTGAGCGCCGCAGCATACGATTCTTTCGGGATATGCCGGCCATGTCCGCCCTCGTGATGGAATTCAGCCCTAGCACAGGCTGAGGGTCGATCAAGACCGCGCAGGCGTAATCGTGCATGCGCTCAAGATTGTCCCGCCGGCTCCGATGCCGGCGGGAATGTCAGGCGGGCAAGGTGGATCTCACATCGCCATTTTTTCACATTCGGCCTGGGCCTTCTTGGTCGACGTATCGATCATGTAGGCTTTGCCCTTGGCGTCGGTGATCATCATCATGCAATGCTTGATCGGCTTGGCCATCTTCATCATATCGGCGCTCATCTTGGCGTCCGGCATCATGGTGCCCATGTGACCGTCCGGCATGATCGCGGTGACCTGCCCGCCCTTCATCATCGTCATGGCGCCCATCGTGTCCTCGGCGAAGGCCTGCGAGGCGCAAAGACCGGCGAGGCCGGCAACGAGTGCGAACTTGATCGAGTGCATCAGAACAACTCCCATTGTTGAGGGGCATGGTCGCCCCTTTCAGGTTCGCGGATGCGCTTCGATTGGTTACGCCAACACGAATATGTGATCGATTTTCAGCCGACCATGGCGGGAGCCAGCTCCGTTCCACCCTGGCACAGGCGGCAGGGCTCAAAATTTGTTGACCCCTGTGCCAGTCGAAATCGCTATCACTTCGCATCGATCGGGACATAAAGCAGTCGGGTGCGGTGGGAAGGCCAGGCCGGCTGGGCCGCACGACATCGACGCCGGCTTGATCGTGGATGGCCCACAGGCGGGCGACCGCTTCCTGCACGACGGAACTGGCGGACAATTGGAACAGCATCTCTTTGCGACCGAGCGCGACCCGCGTCTCAAGCTGATCATCCCGGCAATCGTCGCCATCGCCTTCCTGATGGAGCAGCTCGATTCCACCATCCTCACCACCGCTATCCCGGCCATCGCGCAAAGCCTCGACACCACCCCGGTCCGGCTCAACCTGGCGATCACCACCTACATCCTGACGCTCGCGGTGTTCATTCCGGTCAGCGGCTGGTTCGCCGACCGGTTCGGCGCTCGAAAAATCTTCGCCCTGGCGCTCTTCACCTTCACCCTCGGCTCGGTCCTGTGCGGCGTGGCCGACAGCGTCGGCATGCTCCTGGCCATGCGCGCGCTGCAGGGGCTGGGCGGCGCCATGATGACACCGGTCGGGCGGCTGATCCTGTTGCGCTCCTTTCCGCGCAGCGGGCTGATCACCGCCATGACCTACATGACCTTGCCGGCGATCGTCGGTCCCGTCATCGGGCCGCTGCTCGGCGGCTTGCTGACCACCTATGCATCCTGGCGCTGGATCTTCTACGTCAACGTGCCGTTCGGCCTCATCGGCATCTTCGCCGCCTTGCGCTTCGTCGACGATTTCCACGGCGAGGGAGCGCAGCCTTTCGACTTCGCCGGCTTCCTCATGGTGGGGGCCGGCGCCGCGCTGCTGCAGTTCGGCCTGGAGAATATCGGCAGGCCGATCATTTCCTCGCTGGCGACCATGCTGGTGCTGGCCGCGTCGGTCCTGCTGCTGCTCGCCTTCGGCCGCTATGCCCGCCGCGTCGCGGCGCCTGCGGTCGATCTCACGCTGTTTCGCTTCCGCTCCTTCTGGGTCGGCACGCTGGCCGGGGGGCTGTGCCGCATCGGCCTCAACGGCGCGCCGTTCCTTTTGCCGCTGATGCTGCAGGTCGGCTTCGGCATGAGCCCGGTCACGTCCGGCTCGCTGACCTTCGTCGGCAGCTTCGGCGCGCTTCTAATGCGGCCGCTGCTGTCGTTCTTCCTGCGGCGCTTCGGCTTCAAGGCCGTGCTGAGCGGCAGCGCGGTGGTCGGCTCTGTTGCCGTGGCGGGCTTTGCCCTGCTCGATGCCGATAGCCCGCATTGGCTGATCGGCCTCTATGTCTTTTTCTTCGGCATCGTGCGTTCGGCGCAGTTCATGTCGTCCAACACGCTGTCCTATGCCGATCTGCCAGGCGAGAAGCTCAGCCGCGCCACCAGCCTCGGCGGCGTCCTGCAGCAGCTCAGCGTTTCGCTCGGCGTCTCGATCGCCGCCATGGTGCTCGGCCTCGTCTCCAGCCAGGCGCATGCGCCGACGGCGGATCAGTTCCATTGGGCGTTCCTGCTGACGGCGGTGATCCCGCTGCTTTCCATACCGGGGTTCTTCTTCCTGCATCCGGAAGACGGCCAGCAGGTCAGCGGCCATCGCCGCAAGGCGGAAGCCGACGCCTGAACCTGCGGGGCGCATGACTCCGTCGCCGAGCTGTGCTATGCGCCGCGCTTCCATCTGCGGCCGATGCTGAAATCGGCCGCAAATCGCTTATATTGGCGCCACCATGACCGTTTCGCTTGATCTTACCGCCGAAGGCGCTCGTGACGCCTTGCGCCGCGCAACACCGGCCGAGAAGCCGTCGCTGATCGGCCTGACCCGCGCCGAGCTCGGTGAAGCTCTCATCAATGCCGGCATCGTGCCGGAGCGTCAGGCCAAGATGCGCGCCCAGCAGCTCTGGCACTGGATGTATGTGCGCGGCGTTTCCGACTTCGCGCATATGTTCAACATCTCCAAGGACCTGCGCGCCGAGCTCGACAAGCATTTCACCGTCGCGCGGCCGGAAATCGTCGAGGAGCAGATCTCTTCCGACGGCACGCGCAAATGGCTGTTCCGCTTTCCGCCGCGCGGCGCCGGCCGTCCCGTCGAGATCGAGACCGTCTACATTCCCGAGGAAGGCCGCGGCACGCTCTGCATTTCCTCGCAGGTCGGCTGCACGCTCACCTGCTCCTTCTGCCACACCGGCACGCAGAAGCTGGTGCGCAACCTCACCGCCGAGGAGATCCTGGCGCAGCTGCTCACCGCGCGCGACCGGCTCGGCGACTTCCCCGACCGCGACACGCCGGACGGCGCCATCGTGCCGGCCGAGGGCCGCAAGGTTTCCAACATCGTCATGATGGGCATGGGCGAGCCGCTCTATAATTTCGAGGCGGTGAAGAAGGCGCTGCTGATCGCGTCCGACGGGGACGGGCTGTCGCTGTCGAAGCGGCGGATCACGCTGTCGACCTCCGGCGTGGTGCCGGAAATCTTCCGCACCGGCGAGGAGATCGGCGTGATGCTGGCGATCTCGCTGCACGCCACCAATGACGACCTGCGCGACCTGCTGGTGCCGATCAACAAGAAGTTCCCGCTGAAGGAGCTGATCGCCGCCTGCAAAGCCTATCCCGGCCTCTCCAACGCCAAGCGCATCACCTTCGAATATGTGATGCTGAAGGACGTCAACGATTCGCTCGACGACGCCAAGGCGCTGGTCAAGCTGCTCAGGGGCATCCCGGCCAAGATCAACCTGATCCCCTTCAACCCCTGGCCCGGCACCAACTATCAGTGCTCGGACTGGGAGACGATCGAGAAGTTTGCCGACTACATCAACAATGCCGGCTACGCATCGCCGATCCGCACGCCGCGCGGCCGCGACATCCTCGCCGCCTGCGGCCAGCTCAAGTCGGAATCCGAGCGCATGCGCAAGGTCGACCGGCTGGCGCTCGAAGCCATGATGATCGCGGGACACGGCGAGGCGTGAGGCGCATCATCGCCTACCTCATCCGCTTTGCCGCCATCCTGGTCGGCTATGTCGTCGCCTCGCTGGCGGCCAGCGCCTTCCTCAACGTCCTGGTCCTGGCGCATCTGGGCTACACCCCGGCCGATCCGGAGCCGACGGCCACCGCCTCGCTCTATTTCTCGGTGCCTTTCGTGGCGCTGTTTGTCGCCTATTTCGCCTTCATGCCGGCGGCGGTCGTCATTTTGATCGCCGAGGTGCTTGGCCGCCGCGACTGGCTGTTCTACGCGCTCGGCGGCGCCGTCATCGCCATCGTCTTTCTCGGCTTCGTGCACAATGTCGGCGATGCGAATTTCGATGTCACCGAGACCAACGCCAGGCTGGCCGTGATCGGCGCCGGCATGGTCGGCGGCATCTTCTACTGGCTCTCCGCCGGTCGCTGGGCCGGAAGCTGGCGTCGCGCGCCCTTGCTCGACGCGGAGCCGTGAACCCTACTTCGCCTGCGCGGTCAGGATCTTGAGCGCGAAGGCCGAGAACACGCCAGCGAACAGATAGTCGACCACGCGCGTGACGCGCGGGCTTGCCTTCATCGCCGCCGAGAACTTTTCCGCCGCCAGCACCATCGGCACCGTCACCGGGATCGACAGCATGATGAACATCATGCCGAGGAAGAACAGCTTTTCGGACGCGTTCGGATCGTGCGCGGAGACGAATTGCGGCAGGAAGGTCATGAAGAACAGGATGATCTTGGGATTGAGCAGGTTGACGCCGAGCCCGGCCGCCCAGCTGCAGAACAGGGAGACTTGCGGTCCCGTCCTCTTCTCCGGCGAGAAGGCCGAGCCCTTCGTCACTGCCTGCCAGGCTAGGAACACCAGATAGCCGGCGCCAAAAATCTTCAGGACGAAGAAGGCCATCGGCGAGGCGACGATCAGCGCCGAGATGCCGACCACAACCAGCGTGGTGTGGATCAGCGTGCCGGTGAGCGCGCCCGCCATCGAGGCAAAGCCGGTGGCGCGGCCCTGGCTCAGCGTGCGCGAGACGAACAGCGTCATGTCCGGCCCCGGCGTGATCGCCAGGATGACGGTGGCGATGGCGAACTGGATGAGCGTCGAAGTGTCGGGAATGAAGGACATGCGCGCGGCCCTGGGAGAGATCGCGCAGCCTATAACGCGACCATTTTTGCTCCGCCAGCGTCTGCCCGGGCAAACTTCTGGCCCAGCCTGTGCTGGAGCCAGGCCTCTGTTCGTCTCTTGCGCCGCCCGGAAAGGCCGTGATACCTCGCCCCGCGAAGCTCTTTTCCCGCGGAACCGCCAAAAATGTCCAAGATCAAGAACGTCAAGAAAGTCGTGCTCGCCTATTCCGGCGGCCTCGACACCTCCATCATCCTGAAATGGCTGCAGACCGAGCTCGGCGCCGAAGTCGTCACCTTCACCGCCGATCTCGGCCAGGGCGGCGAGCTGGAGCCGGCCCGTAAGAAGGCCGAGATGATGGGCATCAAGGACATCCGCATCGTCGATGTGCGCGAGGAATTCGTCGCGGACTTCGTCTTCCCGATGTTCCGCGCCAACACCGTCTATGAAGGCACCTACCTGCTCGGCACCTCGATCGCCCGGCCGCTGATCTCCAAGCACTTGGTCGAGATCGCGAAAGAGACCGGCGCCGACGCGATCGCCCATGGCGCCACCGGCAAGGGCAACGACCAGGTCCGCTTCGAATTGTCCGCCTATGCGCTCAACCCCGACATCAAGGTCATCGCGCCCTGGCGCGACTGGACGTTCAAGTCGCGCACCGATCTGATCAACTTCGCCGAGCAGCACCAGATCCCGGTCGCGAAGGACAAGCGCGGCGAAGCGCCCTTCTCGGTCGACGCCAATCTTTTGCACTCCTCCTCCGAGGGCAAGGTGCTGGAGGATCCGTGGAGCGAGCCGCCGGAATTCGTGCATCAGCGCACCGTTTCGCCGATGGACGCGCCCGATGCCGTCACCGAAATCGAGATCGAATTCCTCAAGGGCGACCCAGTCGCGCTCAACGGCAAGAAGTTGTCGCCGGCCACCATGCTGGCGGCGCTCAACGACCTCGGCCGCGACAACGGCATCGGCCGCCTCGATCTGGTCGAGAACCGCTTCGTCGGCATGAAGTCGCGCGGCGTCTACGAGACGCCCGGCGGCACGATCCTGATCGCCGCCCACCGCGCCATCGAATCGATCACGCTCGACCGGGGCGCCGCCCACCTCAAGGACGAGTTCATGCCGCGCTACGCCGAGCTCATCTATAACGGCTTCTGGTTTTCGCCCGAGCGCCTCATGCTGCAGGCGATGATCGACAAGAGCCAGGAAGACGTCGAAGGCACGGTGCGGCTGAAGCTCTACAAGGGCAATGTCATGGTCACCGGCCGCAAGTCGAAAAAGACGCTTTATTCCGATGCGCTCGTCACCTTCGAGGACGACCGCGGCGCCTACGACCAGAAGGACGCCGAGGGATTCATTCGGCTCAATGGGTTGAGGTTACGGACGCTGGCCGCGAGAAGCCGTCGCTGAAGCTGCTAATCTCCCCCTTGCGGGCAGGGGAATCGCATATGGCGTTTTTTGGGGTTGAGTTTAGGCTGAGAAAGGATTCTTTGGAGAGGCAGTCCAATGAAGGAGCGACTGCCATTTCCTGCCTTGAGAGCTACTTTGGCGCGGTGCCTGATCCCCGCGCGCCCAACGCCACGCA